>NZ_BAAASM010000069.1:0-179688 GCF_039532885.1 Streptomyces nogalater
GCCGGACTCCACCTCGCCGCCATCTTCATCTGGTCGGCGAGGTGATCCGAAGGAAACGGCCTAGGGGATGACGATCACGGGCCGCCGCGCCCGCTTGGCGAGCCGTCCGGCGACGGAGCCGAAGATCCGGCCGACGATGCCGTGCGTGGAGCCGACCACGATCGCGTCGGCCTCGTACTCCCGCCCGACCTCTTCGAGTTCGTGGCAGATGTCCCCGCCCCGCTCGACCAGGATCCACGGGACCTCGGCCAGATAGTCCGCACAGGCCAGTTCGAGCCCCAGGACCTCGGTGCGGTGGTCCGGCACGTCGACGAAGACGGGCGGTTCGCAGCCGGCCCACACGGTCGTGGGCAGCCGGTTGGCGACATGGACGATGATCAGTCCCGAGCGGGAGCGGTGGGCCATGCCGATCGCGTAGGCGAGGGCGCGCTCACTGGAGGTGGAGCCGTCGAAGCCGACGACGACTCCGTGCCGGAAGGCGGGGTCGCAGGAAGGACGTGACTCTTCCGCCGCCAGGGGATCGGCCGCCGTGGGGTCGGCGACCGGCCGCTTGCGGTCCGCTGGTTCGAAGAATTCGTGACCGGCCATGGCTGTCTCGGCGTTGTGATCCTTTATGGGAAGGGACGACAGTGTGCGGCGGAGCTGTGTCCGGGAAACATCTTCCCAAGCCCATACCCCCAAGGGTACGGCGGCACGCCTCCTGAGCCCAGATCCCGCGCACGCTCCGTAAGCGGTCCCCCGACATCCGTAGGGGTTCACCGGAGCATGCACGAGCCGCGCCCGTAACGCAATGGTTGCTGTCCCGTACAGGCGGTTTGCACACCGTTCACAGATGTACGGTCGGTGACCGGCCGGTCGAACGCGCGTTGAACCGGGGTGAGCCACCGCCACAGGGAGTACGAGATGCCCGGACCTCGATCCAGCACCGAGTCCCGCCCCGCGCAGGACACCGTCGGCGAGGTGATCCGGTGGGCGGCCTTCAGCTGCGTGCTCGTACCGGTCGTCCTGCTCTGGTACGGCACCTCGCTGGCCGGCGCCGCCGGCACCGCGCTGGGTCTCACCGCCGTCACGGCCGTCTGCCGACTGCTCCTGCGCCGGTCGGAGCGGTGTGCCGCGCGTTGCGCCACGCAAAGAGGCGGACGTCACACCCGGGGCCAGACACCGGTCGACTGACCTGTTTTCGCGCCTCCGAACGCTGCTTTTCAGCCAACTTCTGGATATCGACCCAGAGGGCTCCGACCCACCCTCCAATCGCCGTTCGACCTGCAAGGAAAGGGTCCGCGAGCCGTCGCGCACCCTATGCGGTTTGGCCACGACGACAAGGCGCACTTCCCTGCACGCCTCGTGAGTGCAACGCTTCGTGATCGAATGCTTCACGCCAAGTTGTCATGTCGACAATGTCCGGCGTGTCGAACTGGCCACCGCGTGTTCGCGGGAACCAGTAAATTCGATCTTGACTGTCTTTACGGCGGGGGACTCGTGCAGGACCGAGGGGAAACGTGCAGGAGCGACACAACCGAGGAGCCGCGACCACCGAGGGGGGCTTAGCAGTATGAGCCACGACTCCACTGCCGCGCAGGACGCCGCAGCCCGGAAACTGTCCGGGCGACGCCGTAAGGAAATCGTCGCGGTGCTGCTGTTCAGCGGCGGCCCCATCTTCGAGAGTTCCATTCCGCTTTCGGTGTTCGGCATCGACCGCCAGGACGCCGGCGTACCGCGCTACCGGCTGCTGGTGTGCGCGGGCGAGGAGGGCCCGCTGCGGACCACAGGGGGCCTGGAACTCACCGCACCGCATGGGCTGGAGGCGATCTCCCGCGCCGGGACGGTCGTCGTGCCGGCCTGGCGGTCGATCACCTCGCCGCCGCCGGAGGAGGCGCTCGACGCGCTGCGCCGGGCGCACGAGGAGGGTGCCCGCATCGTCGGGCTGTGCACCGGTGCCTTCGTGCTCGCGGCGGCCGGGCTGCTGGACGGCCGCCCGGCGACCACCCACTGGATGTACGCGCCGACGCTGGCCAAGCGCTATCCGTCGGTGCACGTCGATCCGCGGGAGCTGTTCGTCGACGACGGCGATGTGCTGACGTCGGCGGGCACGGCGGCCGGGATCGACCTCTGCCTCCACATCGTGCGGACGGACCACGGCAACGAGGCGGCCGGCGCGCTCGCCCGGCGCCTGGTGGTCCCGCCGCGCCGGTCGGGCGGGCAGGAGCGCTACCTCGACCGGTCTTTACCCGAGGAGATCGGCGCCGACCCGCTCGCCGAGGTCGTCGCCTGGGCGCTGGAACACCTCCACGAGCAGTTCGACGTGGAGACGCTGGCGGCACGCGCCTATATGAGCCGCCGCACGTTCGACCGCCGGTTCCGCTCGCTCACCGGGAGCGCGCCGCTGCAGTGGCTGATCACGCAGCGGGTGCTCCAGGCGCAGCGGCTGCTGGAGACGTCGGACTACTCGGTGGACGAGGTGGCGGGCCGCTGCGGCTTCCGCTCCCCGGTGGCCCTGCGCGGCCACTTCCGCCGTCAGCTCGGCTCCTCCCCCGCCGCCTACCGGGCCGCCTACCGGGCCCGCCGGCCGCAGGGCGACAAGCCGGGCGAGCCGGAGCCGGCGATGCCGGTGGCCGGCCCGCAGGGCACCCCCACGGGGCTGTCCGGGCCGGGACCGGTGAGCGGCCCCGCCCCCGCGCTGCTCCACGAGCACCGCGACGGCGGAGTACCGCTGCAGAGCCGCCGCGCCCCGGCCGGCGCGGTGGGCCTGCTACCGGGCCCGCGCAGCGGTAACTGAGGGCACTGGAAGGGGGCGGACTGTCCGCCCCCTTCCGGTTTCCGGCCGGGCGGCGCCCTTCTCCCGCCCTTTCCGCGGAGCACCGGTCGCCTGAAAAGCTCAGGTGCGCTTTAGGGTGGTCGCATGAACGATCGCATGGTGTGGATCGACTGCGAGATGACCGGCCTCTCGCTGTCCGACGACGCGCTCATCGAGGTGGCCGCCCTCGTCACCGACTCCGAGCTGAACGTACTCGGCGAGGGAGTGGACATCGTCATCCGTCCGCCGGCCCGCGCGCTGGAGACGATGCCGGAGGTGGTGCGTCAGATGCACACCGCGTCCGGGCTGCTCGCCGAGCTGGAGCGGGGCACGACCCTGAAGGACGCCGAGGAGCAGGTCCTGGCGTATGTGCGCGAGCACGTGAAGGAGCCCGGCAAGGCCCCGCTGTGCGGGAACTCCGTGGGCACCGACCGCGGCTTCCTGCTGCGGGACATGCCGACCCTGGAGGACTACCTCCACTACCGGATCGTCGACGTCTCCTCGGTCAAGGAGCTGGCCCGCCGCTGGTACCCGCGGGCGTACTTCAACAGCCCGGAGAAGAACGGCAACCACCGGGCCCTCGCCGACATCCGCGAGTCGATCGCCGAGCTGCGCTACTACCGCGAGGCCATCTTCGTGCCCCAGCCCGGCCCGGACTCCGACACCGCCAAGCAGATCGCCGCCCGGCACGTCGTACCCGCGCCGTAGCCGCCCCGTGGCGGCCCGCGCGAAAACGTGTGCGCGAGCACCCCTGAGAACCCTGTAGACTTCTTCTCGGCCGGTCGGGGAAACGACAAGTTCCACCGCCGGTCGTGGTGGGTGTAGCTCAGCTGGTAGAGCACCTGGTTGTGGTCCAGGATGTCGCGGGTTCGAGTCCCGTCACTCACCCTGAGTGATCAGCCGGTGACTTACGTCGGAAGACGTAAGTCACCGGCTGATTCGTTTTCCCGTCCCTCCACCGGCCGGGGTCCGGTCGGAGCCCGGCCGGTGAGCCGCGTCACGACGACGCCCGCACCACCAGCTGCACCGGCAGCACCGCCCGGCGGGGGGCGGTGTCCCGCGACGCGGCCGGGCCCCGGCCGGCGATCTCCGTGAGGAGCAGGTCGATCATCGCGCGGCCCATCTCCTCGATGGGCTGCCGGACGCTGGTGAGCGGCGGGTCCATGTGGCGGGCGATGGCCGAGTCGTCGTAGCCGACCAGCGCCACGTCCTGGGGGATCCGGCGGCCCGCCTCGCGCAGCACCTGGCGGGCGCCGGCCGCCATCACGTCCGAGCCCGCGAACACCGCGTCCAGGTCGGGGTGGCGGGACAACAGCGTGGCCATCGCGCGCCGGCCGCCCTCCTCCGTGAAGTCACCCGGCTCGATGAGGAGTTCATCCGCCGGGCGGCCCGCGTCGGCGAGGGCGTCGCGGTAGCCGTCGGCGCGCCGCTGGGCGCCGTAGACGTCCAGCGCGCCGGTGATGTGCGCGATCCGGCGGCGGCCCCGGGACAGCAGGTGCTCCACGGCCGCGCGGGCACCGGCGTAGTTGTCGGAGTCCACCGAGGTGAGCGACTCGGCCGCCGAGCGCGGGCCGCTGATCACGGCTGGGATCTCCAGCTGGGCCAGCAGATCGGGCAGCGGGTCGTCGGCGTGCACGCCCACCAGCAGGACGCCGTCCACCCGGTGGGCGGCCAGATACTGGGCCAGCCGCTGCCGCTCCCGGTCGCTGCCCGCGAAGATCAGCAGCAACTGCATCTCGGTGTCGGACAGTTCCGCGCCGACCCCGCGCAGCATGTCGGAGAAGTACGGCTCGGCGAAGAACCGGGTCTCCGGCTCGGGGACGACCAGCGCGATGGCGTCGGTGCGGTTGGCCGCGAGGGCGCGGGCGGCGGTGTTGGGGACGTAGCCCAGCTCGGCGACGGCCGCCTCGACGGCGGCGCGGGTGGCGTCGCTGACCCGGGGCGAGCCGTTGATGACCCGGGAGACCGTGCCCCGTCCGACCCCGGCCCGGGCGGCGACCTCCTCCAGGGTCGGCCGCCGGCCGCCCCGGCCCCTCACACCGCTGCCTGCCATGGTCGCCGCCTTCCGTTCACCGGTCAGGCCAGGAATGTAACAGCGTGACGGCGGCGCCTTCGATTCCGCGGGCGACGGGGGACCGTCAGGCGGGCAGGGCGTTGTTGCGGATCACCTCGGCGTACCAGCGGGCGCTGGCCTTGGGGATGCGGCGCTGGGTGGGGTAGTCGACGTAGACGGCGCCGAAGCGCTTCGAGTAGCCGTAGGACCACTCGAAGTTGTCCAGCAGGGACCACAGGAAGTACCCGCGCACATCGGCTCCGTCGGCGATGGCGCGGCGGACGGCGTCCAGGTGGGAGTGGAGGTAGGCGATCCGCTGCGGGTCCTCGACCCGTCCCTCCGGCGAGACGTAGTCGTCGAAGGCGGCGCCGTTCTCGGTGACCATCAGCGGCAGTCCGGGGTACCGGGCCGACATCCCGGTCAGCAGGGTGTGCAGTCCGCTCGCGTCGATGGCCCAGTTCATGGCGGTCAGGTCGTCGTTGGCGAGGTGGAAGGCGACCTGCTCGGAGCCGGTCCACGGGGAGTGGTCGCTCGCGCCGTGGCCGTCGTCGCGGGTGCTGGCGGCGCCGTCGGCGGGCAGGGAGACCACGGTCGGCGCGTAGTAGTTGACGCCGAGCACGTCGAGGGGGCGGGAGATCTCCGCGAGGTCCCCGGCGCGCACCAGCTCGTCCCAGTCGACCAGGTGCGCGGTGTCGCGCAGCAGGTCCTCGGGGTAGGCGCCGTCCAGCAGGGGGCCGGTGAAGATCCGGTTGCCGACGGCGTCGATGCGGCGGGCGGCCTCGGCGTCCTCGGGGCTGCCGGTGAGCGGGCGCACCTGGTGCAGGTTCAGGGTGATGGAGACCTGCGCCGAGGAGGGCAGGTTGGTGCGCAGGGCGCCGACGGCCTCGCCGTGGGCCAGGTTCAGGTGGTGGGCGGCGCGCAGGGTGGCGGCCGGGTCGGTCCGGCCCGGGGCGTGCACGCCGGAGCCGTAGCCGAGGAACGCCGAGCACCAGGGCTCGTTGAGGGTGGTCCACATCCCGACCCGGTCGCCCAGGGCGCGGGCGGCGAGGGCGGCGTAGTCGGCGAACCGGTGGGCGGTGTCGCGGTGCGGCCAGCCGCCCGCGTCCTCCAGCTCCTGCGGCAGGTCCCAGTGGTAGAGGGTGGCGACCGGGGTGATGCCCGCCTCCAGGAGGGCGTCGGTCAGGCGGCGGTAGAAGTCCAGGCCGCGCTCGACGGCGGGGCCCCGGCCGGTGGGCTGGACCCGGGGCCAGGAGATGGAGAACCGGTAGGCCTTGAGGCCGAGGTCCTTCATCAGCGCCACGTCGTCCCGGTACCGGTGGTAGTGGTCGGCGGCGATGTCACCGGTGTCGCCGTTGCGGACCTTGCCGGGGGTGTGGCTGAAGGTGTCCCAGATGGAGGGGGTGCGGCCGTCCTCGGTGGCGGCGCCCTCCACCTGGTAGGCGGCGGTGGCGGCACCCCAGACGAAGCCGGTCGGGAAGGAGGTGTCCGAGGCAGGCTGGACGGTGGTCTCGGGTCGTACGGCGGTCATGACGAGAGCGCTCCCAAAGCGAAGAGTGACGGGACCCCGGACGGCGGTCCGGCGGTGCGGCAGAGGGGGTACGGCCCCGGCGGGGCCGGGGGGTGCCCGGTCCGGTACGGCCCGCTGCGGGGCGGATGGAGGGCTGGGCGGTACCGGACCGGGCACGAGGGGCGGGCCGGCGGTGGGACGCGGTTCCGACGGTGGGACGGGGACGGCGGGCCAAAGCATGGGCCGGCCGAACGGGGCGGTGCGGTGGGCCGGTGAGGCCTGCTGGGCCAGTGCGGCCTGATGGGCCGGTGAGGCCTGGCGGGCCGGACCGGCGGCGGGGTGCCGGCCCCCGCGGCGGGGGCCGGACCGGCGGCCGGGGCTCAGCCCTTGACCGCGCCCGCCATGATCCCCCCGACGATCTGCTTGCCGAAGATCACGAAGACCACCAGCAGCGGCAGGGTGCTGATCAGCGCGCCGGCCATGACGATGCTCTGGTCGGGCGTGTAGGAGGCGCTGAGCTGGCCGAGCGCCACCTGGATGGTGGGGTCCTGCGGGCTCAGCGCGAGGAAGGGCCAGAAGAAGTCGTTCCAGGCCTGGACGAAGGTGAGCATGCCCAGCACCATCATCGCGGGCCGGGCCACGGGCAGCACCACGCTCCACACGATGCGGATGTTGCTCGCCCCGTCCACCTTGGCCGCCTCGATCAGCTCGTACGGCAGCGCCTCGATGAGGTACTGGCGCATGAAGAAGACGCCGAACGCGCCGACCAGGGTCGGGAAGATCACCGACTCCAGCTTTCCGCCCCACCCGATGTCCGACATCATCATGAACAGCGGGACGACGCTGAGCTGGGGCGGGATCGTCAGAGTGGCGATGACCGCGGTCATCAGCACGTTGCGGCCACGGAAGCGCATCTTGGCGAAGGCGTAGCCGGCAAGGGTGCAGAAGAACAGGGTGGCGACGGTGATGCTGCCGGCCACGATCACGCTGTTGACGATGGCCTTGCCCAGGTGTGCCTGGTCCCAGGCCGCCTGGAGGTTGCTCCACAGCCGGCCGCCGGGCACCAGCGGCGGCGGGCTGTCCAGCACCCGCTGCTGGTCGTGCGAGGCGGCCACCAGGGTCCAGTACAGCGGGAAGACCGAGCCGAGGCCGACGACGATCAGGGCGGCGTAGGTGAACGGGCCGCCCCGCAACTGCTGGCCCGCGCCCATGCGGAGGCGGCCCCGGGCCTTGCCGGGGGCGGCGGGAGACGGTGCCGGGACGAGGCCCGGCGACGAGGTCTTGGTGGGACTGGTCGTGGTCATCTATGTCGCTCCCGTCAGGCCGCGTTCTTGCGCACGAACCGGCCGACGATCCAGTTGATCAGGGCGATCAGCAGCAGCAGGACGAGCATGGCCCAGGCCACGGCCGCCGCCGGTCCCAGATGACCCAGCTTCCAGCCGTAGTTGAACAGGTAGATGCTGAGCGTCTCGTACTGGTGCTCGCTGCCGCCGATCGAGCCGAGGGTGCCGCCCTGGAGCAGCAGCGGCTCGCCGAACAACTGCATCGAGCCGATGGTCGAGATGACGATGGTGAACAGGATCGTCGGCCGCAGCGAGGGAATGGTCACCTTGCGGAACTGCTGCCAGCGCGACGCCCCGTCGATGGAGGCGGCCTCGTACAGATCGGTGGGGACCGCCTGCATCGCGGCCAGGTAGATGAGGGCGTTGTAGCCGGTCCACCGCCAGATCACGATGACCGAGATGGCGATCTTGGAGGTCCAGTTCCCGTTGCCCCAGTCGATGTTGCCGACGCCGAAGAAGTGCAGCACCCAGTTGAGGATGCCGCCGTCGGCGCGGAAGACCAGCGCGAAGACGAGGGCGGCGGTGGCGACCGAGGTGGCGTACGGGGTGAGGATGACGGTCCGCCAGAAGGTGCTGGCGCGCAGCTTGTAGTTGAGCAGGTGGGCGAGGCCGAGGGCCACCAGCAGCTGCGGCACGGTGGAGATGACACCGATGACGAAGGTGTTGAAGACGGCCGTCCAGAACTCGGAGTCCTGGAGGATCCTGGCGAAGTTGTCGAAGCCGACCCACTCGGACTGGTCGAGGCCCGTCATCTCCACCCGGTGCAGGGCGATCCAGCCGGTGTAGAGGAGCGGGTAGAGCCCGAAGGCGCCGAAGATCAGGAAGAAGGGGGCGATGTAGGCGTACGGCGACGCCTTGTCGTCGAAGCGCCACAGCCGGCTGCGCCATGTGCCGCGTCCGTTCGACGCGGCACCGGAGCCGCCGGACGGCGGGGTGTAGGCACCCCGGGCGGGGGTTGTCGTTGCCACGGAGGGAGTCCTTCCCTGAAGGTTTCGGCCGGTGGGGCGTACGGCGCGGTCCGGACCGGGACCGGTCCGCCGCTCCCCGCGCGGATCGGTACGGTGGCGGACGACCCGTGCCGCGGCCTGACGTGCGTGTGGGGCGGAACCCGGCCGTCGGCCGCCGGTCCCCGCCGGTGACGCCGCGGCGGTGCCCTGTGCCGGGCACCGCTCCACGTCGTCGGGCGCTCACCCGCACGGGCCCGGGTCCTGTCGTCGGGCTCCCGTCGCCGGCGCGGAGGCCGGGCCCGGCGGGAGTGGGACGACCGGGCCGGGATCCCCGTGCCGCGCGCCGGTCTGCGCTGCCGGCGGCGGAAACGGGGTGCCCGTGCGGGCGGGGTGCGGGCGACCGGGGCCGCCCGCACCCGGGCCGGTCAGCCGATCGCCTTGTCGAGCGTCTCGGTCGCGGCGTCCCAGGCCTCGTCGGGCTTGGTGCCCCGCTTCTCCATGTTGTTGATCTGGGTGGAGATGGTGTCCTTGATGACGCCGTCCTTCGGGCCGAGCACCGCCTCGGGGATGGACTTGGCCTCCTCGGCGTAGATCTGGCCGATGGGGGCGTCGCTGAAGTACGGGAGCTTGGCGTTCTTCACGTCGGCCAGTTCGTAGGCCTTCTGGTTGGACGGGAAGATACCGGCGGCCTTGAACACCGCGGCCTGCTGCTCGGGCGCGGTCAGCCACTTCACCAGCTCGGTGGCCTCCTTGACGTGCTTGCCGCTCTTGGGAACGGTCAGGAAGGAGCCGCCCCAGTTGGCCGCCGTGGAGCCGGGCGCGCGGGAGATGTCCCACTTGCCCTTGTAGGTGTCACCGGAGTAGGTGACGATCTGCGTGGACATCCAGGCGGGGCAGGCCACGGTGGCCACGCTGCCCTTGCGCAGCGCCGCGAACCAGGCGTCGGTGAACTGCGGCAGGCCCTGGGAGAGCTTCTTCTCGGCGGCTTCCGCGGCCAGGTTCCAGCCCTGCTTGACGGACGGACTGTCCTTGTAGACGGGCTCGCCGTCGGCGTCGTAGTACTGCTGGGAGGACGAGGAGACGACCGCGTTGTACATCGCGGAGGCGGAGTCCATGAAGTAGGTGCCGGACGGCGCCTTCTTCTGGTACTGCTCGCCGAGCTTGAGGTAGTCCTCCCAGCCGCCGGCGACGGCCTTGGCGACGGCCTCGCGGTCGGTGGGCAGGCCGGCCTTCTCGAAGAGGTCCTTGCGGTAGCACAGGGACATCGGGCCGATGTCGGTACCGGCGCCGATCACCGCGCCGTCCTTGGTGGTGGCCTGCTTGGCCTTCCAGGACACCCAGTCGCCGACGTTGATGTCCTTGCTGAGATCGGTGAACTTGTCCGCCTGGGTGTCCACCACCTCCTTGATGCGCCCGACCTCGATGCCGGTGACGTCCGCCAGGCCGCTGCCCGTGTTCAGCTGCTGAAGGAGCTTCGGGTAGTAGTCCTGCTCGCTGGCGGTGGTCTCTTCCTTGACCGTGATGTTCGGGTGCAGCTCGTGGTACTTCTCGAACAGCTTGGCTTCCTTGTAGCCGAACTGCCCGTAGTCGGCGACCGTGAGGGTGATGTTGCCGTTCGCGTCCGCGCTGTCGGAGTCGCCGTCGTCGCTGCTGCAACCGGTCAGCAGCAGGGCGGAGGCGGTCAGGGCCGTCGTGGCCACGATCGCCGCTCTGCGGCCGTGGCCACCGCCGGTACGGGTGATGCGCATTCCACTACTCCTTGTTCCAGTGGGGAACGGGACCTCAGGATTCGGACCGCCGGGCCGGGCGGTGTGGACCTGCCCTCTCGGATCGAGCAGCGGCTAGCCAACAGCACACGGTGTGCGATGGAAACGTGCTGGTCAACGGTGTGCCATGCAAGGTAGAGGGGAAGGCCATGGGTGGTTTCGTCCACACGGAAGAGAGCCACGGTCACCCCGTGGGACCGCTCCCACGCGGCATGCCGGAAGACTCGTCGGTGCCGGGGCCGGGTGTCAAGACTTGAAGACGGCGTTGTTGCGCAAGCGTGTTCCGTACGTCACGGGAACGTGTCGCCCCGCTCACCTCGGCGGGCCCGTCATCCGGCCGTTGAGGCCGGCGTAGGCCCAGGTCACCCGCGGTCCGGCCGCTCTACCCGGTCATCTGCCCGCCGCCGTGGGGCGGTTGCGGGAATTCCTGGGCCAGAATGAAGCGCCCCCGACCCGGACCGCCGGAAGGTGAACGATGAGTTCTGCCGAACAGCCGCAGCCGCGCCGGACGGCGGACGCGCGGCGACCGACCCTGAACGCCGTGGCCGCCCGCGCCGGCGTGGGCCGCGGCACGGTCTCCCGGGTCATCAACGGCTCCCCCAAGGTCAGCGACCGCTCCCGGGCGGCCGTCGAGCGGGCGATCGCGGAACTCGGCTACGTCCCCAACCCCGCCGCCCGCTCGCTGGCCACCCGCCGCACGGACTCGGTGGCGCTGGTCGTGCCCGACGCCGAGAGCCGCCTGTTCGCCGAGCCGTACTTCTCGGAGATCATCCTCGGCGTGTCCGCCGGGCTCTCCAGCGCGGGGATGCGGTTGCTGCTGGTCCTCACGGGCGACGAGACCGAGTACGGCCGGCTGGCCGGCTACCTGGCCGCGCAGCGGGTGGACGGGGTGCTGCTGATGGCCGTGCACGCCGAGGACACCCTGCCCGACCGGCTCGCGGAACTCGCCGTGCCGACCGTGCTCGCCGGGCGCCGCGGCGAGGCCGAGCGGCTGGGCCACGTCCGCGCGGACAACCGGGGCGGGGCCCGGCTCGCCGTACGGCACCTGCTGGCGGGCGGGCGGCGGGCCGTCGCCACCATCACCGGCCCGCTGGACATGGACGCGGCGCGGGCCCGGCTCGACGGCTACCGGGACGCGCTGCGGGAGGCCGGGGTGGCCGTCGCCGAGGAGCTGATCGCGGCCGGCGACTTCACCGAGCAGGGCGGGCGCGCGGCCATGCGGGAACTGCTGCGCCGGCGCCCGGATCTCGACGGCGTCTTCGCCGCCTCCGACGTGATGGCCTCCGGCGCGGTGCAGGAACTGCGCGCGGCGGGCCGCCGGATACCCCGGGACGTGGCGCTGGTCGGCTTCGACGACTCCATCGTGGCCCGGCACATCGATCCGCCGCTGACCAGCGTCCGCCAGCCGCTGGCGGAGATGGGCCGCACGATGGCGAGCCTGCTGCTGGAGGAGATCGCGCAGCGCGGCACGGGGCAGCGCGGGGTGGTGCTGCCCACGGAACTGGTGGTGCGGGAGTCGGCTTGACGAGGGGCGCCCGCACTCTCGCGCGCCCCCCTGTCGCCACCACGCCACCGCACGTTCCCCCTTCCATCGTGGGAGCGCTCCCATGCATAATGCGTGCACTCGACCCCTGGGAGAGCCTCCATGCCCGAACCGATGACACAGACCTTTCCGCCCGCCTTCCTCTGGGGCGCCGCGACCTCGGCGTACCAGATCGAGGGGGCGGTGGGGGAGGACGGCCGCACCCCGTCGATCTGGGACACCTTCAGCCATACGCCGGGCCGCACGGCCGGCGGGGAGACCGGGGACATCGCGGTCGACCACTATCACCGCTACCGCGACGACGTGGCGCTGATGGCGGAGCTGGGCCTGACCGCGTACCGCTTCTCCGTGTCCTGGACCCGGGTGCAGCCGACGGGCCGGGGCCCGGTGGTCCAGCGCGGCCTGGACTTCTACCGCCGGCTGGTGGACGAGCTGCTGGAGCACGGCATCAAGCCGACGCTCACGCTCTACCACTGGGACCTGCCCCAGGAGCTGGAGGACGCGGGCGGCTGGCCGGAGCGGGACACCGCGTTCCGGTTCGCCGAGTACGCGCGGCTGGTCGGTGAGGCGCTCGGCGACCGGGTGGAGCAGTGGATCACCCTCAACGAGCCCTGGTGCAGCGCCTTCCTGGGCTATGGCTCCGGGGTGCACGCGCCCGGCCGCACCGACCCGGCGGCCTCCCTGCGTGCCGCCCACCATCTCAACCTCGGGCACGGGCTGGCGGTGTCCGCCCTGCGCGCGGTGATGCCGGCCCGCAACCGGATCGCGGTCAGCCTCAACTCCTCGGTGGTGCGCCCCCTCAGCCAGGACCCGGCCGACCTGGCCGCCGTCCGCCGGATCGACGATCTGGCCAACGGGGTCTTCCACGGGCCGATGCTGCACGGGGCGTACCCGGAGTCGCTGTTCGAGGCCACGCGCTCGGTGACGGACTGGAGTCACGTCCTGGACACCGACGTCCGCACGATCAACGCGCCGCTGGACGCGCTGGGCCTGAACTACTACACGCCGGCGCTGGTCTCGGCCGCGTCCGGCGAGACGAAGGGTCCCCGGTCGGACGGGCACGGCGCCAGCGAGCACTCCCCCTGGCCGTGCGCCGACGACATCGTCTTCCACCAGACGCCGGGCGAGCGTACGGAGATGGGCTGGACCATCGACCCGACGGGCCTGTACGACCTGATCACGCGCTACGCGCGCGAGGCGCCCGGCCTGCCGCTGTACATCACCGAGAACGGCGCGGCCTACGACGACAAGCCCGATCCCGACGGCCGCGTGCACGACCCCGAGCGCATCGCCTATCTGCACGGCCACCTGTCGGAGGTGCGCCGGGCCATGGCCGACGGCGCCGATGTACGCGGCTACTACCTGTGGTCGCTGATGGACAACTTCGAGTGGGCGTACGGCTACGGCAAGCGGTTCGGTGCGGTCTACGTGGACTACGCGACGCTGGAGCGGACCCCGAAGTCGAGCGCCCTCTGGTACGGCGAGGCGGCCCGCACGGGCGCGCTGCCGCCGCTGCCGGCCGCCTGACCCGAAGGGCGCGGCCCGTCGTGGGGGGCGGGCCGCGCCCTTCGCCGTCCCCGGCGGGGGACGCGGACGTCAGGCGATCGCTTCGAGCTTCGAGCTTCGAGCTTCGAGCTTCGAGCGCGGAGTACAGCACGCAGAGGAGGGCCGGGAGGGCTCCGGCGAGCCCGGCCGGCGCCGCGATCACCACGGGCAGCCGGTGCCCCGGCTTCAGCGCCCGGGCGGGACAGGCCACGCGTGCACGAGGGCGCCGCGTCGGCGCCGGCCTCCTGACCCGGCACCGTCCCGCGGTGGCCCGCGCCTGCCGAGCCGCCGCCCTAGCGGAACACCGAGGGCGGCGGGGCCGGGGACGCCACCGCGGCCGCGTCCGTCACCGGCACCGCGCCGCCGGTGAAGTCGGTGAGCGCCCGGCCGTGTTCGACCCGGCCGGGGTGCGGGTCGGAGGCGGCGCGGCGGGTGAGTTCGGCGAGCGGCAGCGGGGCGTCGGAGGCGACCAGGACGGCGTTGCCGAAGCGCTTGCCGCGCAGCACGGCCGCGTCGGCGATCAGCGCGAGTTCGCCGAACCGGGCGGCGGCGGTGGCGATCTGGCCGCGCAGGTGGGCGAGCGGCGGGCCGTCGGCGAGGTTGGCCGCGTAGCTCCCGGAGGGTTTCAGGGCCCGGCGGACCTCGTCGAGGAACTCGGTGGAGGTGAGGTGGGCGGGGGTGCGGGCGCCGCTGAACACATCGGCGACGACCAGGTCGGCCCAGCCGTCCGGCACCTTGGCCAGACCCGCCCGGGCGTCCACCGCGCGCACCCGGACGCGCGCGTTCGAATCCAGCGGCAGCTCGCGGCGGACCAGCCCGACCAGGCTCGCGTCACGCTCCACGACCTGCTGGGTGGAGCGGGGCCGGGTCGCGGCGACGTACCGGGCGAGAGTGAAGGCGCCGCCGCCGAGGTGCACGGCGTGCACGGGCCGGCCGGGCGGGGCGGCGAGGTCGATGACATGGCCGAGGCGCCGCTGGTAGTCGAAGGAGAGGTAGGCCGGGTCGTCCAGGTCGACGTGCGACTGGGGCGCACCGTCGATCAGCAGCGTCCAGGCCCGGCCGCGATCGGGGTCGGGGACGAGCTGTGCGAGACCGCCGTCGACCGGCTCCTCGACGGTTGCGGCCGGCCTGCGCCGGGTGTTCCTGGACCTGCCCATCCGCCCATTTTCGCAGGTGTCACGGGAGGGCGCGGCAGCGGTGGCGGCGGCCGGTCAGGGCGCGGGGCACGCCCTTCCGGCAGCACGTGCGCCCGCACCCCGGCAGCACGTGTGCCCGTACCCCGGCAGCACGTGTCCGGCACCCCGGCACGCGTGCACGCGCCTCAGCAGCACTTGTCCGCCACCTCGATCAGCCGGGCCGCCTCCCCCAGGGCCCGGCGCAGTACCGCCGGGTCCGTGGCGGGGTCGGCCTCGCCGGGGGGCAGCAGCCAGTCCGAGCCCGCCACCGGGGGGCCGGGGTCCAGGCGCAGTCCGCGCCCGTCCGTCTCGGTGCAGGTGCTGCCCGGCACGTCCCAGCAGGCCGCCGTGCCGGCCGGCACCAGGAAGCCGAGGGTGTCGCGGTCGTCGTCGTGCAGAACGGGCCCCACCGCGTCCGCTCCCGCGCGCCGCAGGATGTCGACCGCCTCCAGCCCCTGCCGGGCCGGTACCGTCACGAGGTCGCATGCCGGGTCGCCCGCGCACGGGGACGACGACGGCGACATACAAGGTTCGTTGCTCTGGCTGGTCTCCATGCCGGCCTCCACACAGCCCTGTTGCGGTCCATGGGGTTCAACGCGCGAGCACGTCAACGGGCACGGCCCAAGTGCGCCGTAAAGGATGGCACTTCATGGCAGATCGCGCGGGAGTTATCCGGTTCGCGGCCAAACACCGCGTGCCGGACCCCGTACAGCGGGTACGTTCGTGCCCGCCGGAACCGGAGCGCCACCCAGGCTTTCGGTCCCGGTACCGCCCCGGAACCGCCCCGGTCCCGGCATGGTTCGACGGTTCGCACGAGAGGACCCGGCCATGGCGTCGTCAACGGTGACCTCGTCACAGCCCGACCGGCCGCCCCGGCCGAACCTCGCCTTCCGCCGGCTGCGGGGCCCGCGCTCCCCGGCCGAGTTCGCGGCCCTGGTGCGGCGGGCCGCGCGCGAGATCGGCGAGCGGGTGAGCTGTGACGCGCGCTACATCGGCCGGGTCGAGGCGGGCGAGATCCGCTGCCCCAACTACGCCTACGAGCGGGTGTTCCTGCATATGTTCCCCGGCCGCGCCCTCACCGACCTGGGCTTCGTGCCCCGTTCGTCCGTCCGCGGCCGGGCGGCGCGTACGGCCGTGGCGCCTTTCCGGGGGCCCGCCCCCGAGGAGATCCCCGAGGAGACCCCCGGTGAGTCGCCGGGGACCGCCGGGCCGTACGACCTGTGGGGCCCCCGGCAGAACGACCCCCTGAACCACGAGGAGAGCGACGTGCTGCGTCGCGCATTCATGACCGGCGGAGGCGCCACGGTGGCCGCCGCCACCCTGGCCCCGCTGGGGCTCACGCCGTCCGCCGCGGCGGCGGACCGGCTGCCGCCGCGCGCCGGACTTCCCGAGGCCATGGCCCTGGAGGAGGCCGTCCGCCGCATCCGGCTGCTCGACGACCGGCACGGCGCCGACGGCCTGTACCGGCGCGCGGCGGCCCCGCTGCGCGCCGCCTACGCGCTGCTCGACGCCGGAGCCACCCGGCAGACCACCGCCGACCGGCTGCACGCGGGCGCCGGTGAACTCGCCATCTCCGTGGGCTGGCTGGCCCACGACTCCGGCCGCTTCGACGACGCGCGCTCGCACTACGCGGAGGCGCTGGCCACCGCCCGGATGACCGGGGACGCGGGGCTGGAGGCGCACGCGTTCTGCAACACCGCCTTCCTCGCCCGGGACGCGGGCCGCCCCCGGGAGGCGGTGCGGGCCGCGCAGGCCGCGCAGCGCGCCGCCCGGCCGCTCGGCTCGGCCCGGCTGCTGTCCCTGCTGGCGCTGCGCGAGGCGGGCGGCTGGGCGGGGCTCGCCGACCGCACCGGCTGTGAGCGGGCGCTGGCGCGCGCCCAGGCCCTGTTCGAGCGGGGCCGCGCGGACGCCGACCCGGAGTGGATGAGTTTCTACGGCGAGGCCGAGCTGGCGGGCCTGGAGGCGCAGTGCTGGTCCGCGCTGGGCGACTGGCGGCGGGCGTCCCGGCAGGCCCGGCGCGCCGCGCAGGCGCAGGATCCGCACTTCACCCGCAACATCGCGCTCTACACCGCCGAGCTGGCCGACGACCTCGCCCGCGAGGGCCGCCCCGACGAGGCGGCGCAGGCGGGGCTGCGGGTGCTCGCGCTGCTGGACCAGGTCCAGTCCTCGCGGATCCAGCAGATGCTGGCCGGGACGGCGCGGGTACTGCTGCCGCACCGGCGGGCCTCGGGGGTGGCGGATTTCCTGGACCGGCACGCGGCGTACAAGGGGTCGAAGCCGGACCGGGGCGGGGGGCCGGTGTAGTCACCGGTCGGCTCACCCTCCGGTCCCCCGCGCCCGCGCCGCCCGCACCGCGTCACCGCGTCACCGCGTCAGCCGGTCAGGTGCCCCACGTCGTTCCAGTTCTCGATCGCCGGTTCGCCGTACGCCCAGCCCAGGACGGACAGGGACGTGGGGTTCAGCCGGATGCGCGCCGCGAAGTCCAGCCCCAGCCCCAGCCACCGCGCCCCGATCGACCGCAGGATGTGCCCGTGGGCGAAGACCAGGACGTCGCGGTCGGCCGAGCGGGCCCAGGACACCACCTCGTCCGCGCGCGCGGCGACCTCGGCGACGGACTCGCCCCCCGGGACCCCGTCCCGCCAGATCAGCCAGCCCGGGCGGACCGCCTGGATCTCGGCCGGGGTCATCCCCTCGTACGCGCCGTAGTCCCACTCCATGAGCGTGTCCCAGCGCTCGGCCCGCTCGCCGAACCCGGCGAGTTCGCACGTCTCGCGCGCGCGGGAGAGCGGGCTGGTGCGTATCTCCACGTCCGCCAGCCCGTCCAGCGGAGCCCGGTGCAGCCGCTCGCCGAGCAGCTTGGCCCCGTGCCGGCCCTCCTCCAGCAGCGGCACATCGGTCCTGCCGGTGTGCTTGCCGGACAGCGACCAGGCCGTCTGCCCGTGCCGGGCCAGCAGGATGCGCGGTGCCATGGGAGACCTCTCCGGACGGGGCGGCGCCCCGGAGGGGCGCCACGGAAACTACGACTGTTTTCGGTCTCCCCATCATCGCTCACCCCACCGACACGCAACCCCGCGGGCAGTCCCGGCGTCTTCCAGCAACGTGTACCCGGGGCCTGGCCGACGGGCCCCTCTCGGGCGCGGTAGGGACACCGTAAAGTGGCACGGTCGCCCGCCGGGGGCGCGCGTACCGCACACAGCAGAAGGGGGAGGGCGATCGGATTGCCGCAGACCGAGACACCGGGCACCGAGGTGGCCCTCCGTCCCCGTCCGCGCTGGTGGACCGAGCTGCCGCTGATCCTGCTGGTCTACGGCTGCTACTCGGCCGGCCGGCTCCTCGCGCGCGGTGACGTCGCCGGCGCCGTCGACCACGGCCTGGCGCTCCTGCGCATCGAGAAGGCCCTGCACCTGAACGCCGAGCACCCGCTGAACCGGCTGTTCACCCGGGAGGCCTGGCTCGGCGTGCCGGCCGACTTCTGGTACGCCTCGCTGCACTACCTGGTCACGCCCGCCATCCTGGTGTGGCTCTTCCGCGCGCGTGCCCCGCACTACCGGGCGGCCCGCACCTGGCTGCTCGCGTCCACCTTCATCGGCCTGATCGGCTTCACCCTGCTGCCGACCTGCCCGCCCCGGCTGCTCGACGCGAGCCACGGCTTCGTGGACACCATGGCGCAGTACAGCTCGTACGGCTGGTGGGGCGGCGAGGCCAGCGCCCCGCGCGGCATGGGCGGCATGACCAACCAGTACGCGGCGATGCCGAGCCTGCACGTGGGCTGGGCGCTGTGGTGCGGGGTGCTGCTGTGGCGCCACGGCGGCACGCGCCTGACGAAGGTCCTCGGCGTGGTCTATCCGCTGGTGACCGCGATCGTGGTCATGGGCACCGCCAACCACTACTTCCTGGACGCGGTCGCGGGCGTCGCCGTGATGGGCGTCGGCTACCTGCTGGCGCCGCCCCTCATGCGGGCGGTGGAGCGGCTTTGGACCCGGATGGCGCGCCCCGTCGCACCGGCGGCCTCCGGCTCGGGTTCCCCGATTGTCAGTGCCGGATGCCAGACTTCGGCGGGTGAGCGAATTCCACGGCAGCGTAAGTCGCGGCTCGAACCCGCGGCCGGACCGGACGCCTCCGCCACCGACGCGGGCGAAGGGGCTCCGACACCGGCTCGCTGAGCTGCGCGGCCCCGACGTACCGGCCAAGGCCCTGGACGCGCGCGCCCTCGCGGCGCTCGCCGCGAACCCGGGGTGCGCCCGGCGGGCGATCCTGGACGGCGCCGGGGTGGACAAGGCCCGGCTGGCGACCGCGCTGGGCGCGCCGTCCGGCTTCGGGCAGTCGCAGTTCGCGCTGACCCGGGGCAACGCGTTCGAGGCGCGGGTGAAGGCGGACGGCGGCGCGGAGCTGCTGCGGCTGGTGCACGCCCGGCTCGACCCGGGCGCCGAGCCGCCCGCCGGCGCGGCCGTGCCCGACCTGACCGCGCACGGCCCCGAGGGGCGTACGGCCCGCACGGCGCTGGCGCTGCGCGAGGCCACCCGGGCGGGCGGCTGGACGCTGCTGGACCATCCGATGCTCGCCCTGGACGTGGCCGGTTCGCTCGCCTTCCTGGAGCCGGACGCGGTGGTGGTGCACCCGGACGGCGCCTGGTCGGTGGTGGAGATCAAGTCCTTCCCGATGGTGGACGGCGCCGCGGACCCGGCGAAGGTGGGCGCGGCGGCCCGGCAGGCGGCGGTGTACGTGCTGGCGCTGGAGCAGGTCGCCGCCCGCCTCGACCCCGTGCCCGAGGTGCGCCACCGGGTGCTGCTGGTGTGCCCGAGGGACTTCTCGAACCTGCCCGCGGGCTCCGCCGTGGACGTCCGCAAGCAGCGCGCGGTCACCGCCCGCCAGCTCGCCCGGCTCACCCGGATCGAGGAGATCGCCGGCACGCTGCCCGAGGGCACGTGCTTCGCGCCCGACCGGCCCGCCGAGGAGCTGACGGCGGCGGTGGAGGCGGTGCCGGCGGCCTATGCGCCGGAGTGCCTGTCCACCTGCGAGCTGGCCTTCCACTGCCGGGACCGGGCCCGCGCGGCCGACGTGGTCACCCGCCTGGGCCGGCCGCTGCGGGCCGAACTGGGCGGCCTGTCGACCGTGGCGGAGGTGCTGTCCGCCGCCCGTGGCGTAAGCGGCGACCCGGCCGACCCGGCGGTGGCGGCGCTGCGCCGCGCGGCGGCCCTGCGCGCGGAGGCCCTGCGGGCGGCCGGCGAGCGGGCGGCCCCGCTCCCGGCCGACGGCTCACCGGTGAGCGCCGCGGGGGTGAGCGCGTGTCCCTGATCACCGCCCTCGCCCGGCTGGAGGCCGTGGACAGCGGCCGGGCCCAGCCGGCGGCGACGGTCCGGCACCGGCATCTGTCCGACCGTCCGCTGGTGTTCGTGCCGCTGACCACCGCCGGTGAGACCGGTGCCCCGCTCGGCGCGCTGGTCGGCACCGACCGGGACGCGCCCCGGCTGCTGGTCGTGCCGCAGCCCCGGGACCGCGATCTGCGCTTCACGTTCCTCGCCGACCTGGCCGGCATCGTGCTGCCGTACATCGAGTCGTACGCGGACTCCGTGGAGGCGGCCGAGCGCACCGAGACCGACCCGGAGACCGGCAAGCGGGTCAAGGTGGCGGCCGAGCTGTGCGCGGACGCGCCCCAGCTGATCGTGCCGAGCCGCACCGGCCTGGACTTCGTACGGCTGCTGGGCCGCTCGATGCGGTTCAGGCGCACCGCCGAGCAGGACCCGGACGCGCCCTACCCGGCGCCGCCCCGGGTGCCGCTGCTCGGCCGCTGGCTGACCCACTACGGCGAGCGGGCCCGGGTCCCCGGCTCCTCGCTGCTGCTGGCCCTGACCGAGGTGCTGTCCCGGCACTGGGCCACCGGCCAGTCCGGCCTGGAGGACGAGCACCTGGGCGCGCTGCTCGCCTGGATCGACCCTCCTCGGGGGCTGACCGGCGCCGAGGCCGCCCGCCGCGCCGAGCTCGCCCGGGACGCCGACGGCCAGCTGCTGTGCCCGCCGGCCGGTCCCGCCACCGACCCGGCGTTCGACAACAAGCTGCTGGCCCCGGCGATCGAGCGCTACGACCGCGCGCGGACGTCTCTGGCCGCCGCCGAGGACCCGCTGACGGCGGATACCCGGCTGGCCGCGCTCACGCGCGCGGAGCGGGAGATCCGCGACCTGGTCGAGAGCCGCACCCGGCCCACCTGGGACGCGGTGTGGCGGGGCCTGGACCTGCTGCGGGCGCTGCCGGCGGGCGCGCACGTGGAGGGGCGCTGGACCCGGGACCGCTGGTCGTTCACCGCGCACCGGGACCGGGTGCGGGCCGGCGAGCCGCCGCAGCCGCGCCGGGACGACGCGGTGACGGCGGCGAACAAGCTGGCCACGCGCGAGCGGGAGCAGGCCCGGCTGGAGGCGCAGGAGGCGCTGGACGATCCGCTGGTGATGGCCGGGCGGCGGCTGGCCGGGGAGGCGTTCGCGGGCGAGGTGACCGATGTCGTGATGGCGTACAGCGAGGGGAAGCGGCCGAGCCCGCGCCCGCTGGTGACCCTCCGCACGGACGACCGGCCGCACCTGGCGGAGCGGGCGCGGGTGTACCGCTCGCTGGACGGCCGTCCGCAGTCGGCCGAGTTCGCCGGGTACGAGGCGGAGGGGGTGCTGACCCTGCGCGTCCTGGACCGGATGGGCCGGGGGAAGGAGCCCGAACCCAATTCGGTGCCCCAGAAGGGCGACCGGATCTGTTTCACGCTGTTCGAGCACGAGCAGCGCGGCGGCGCGAAACTGCCCGACCCGGAGGAGACCCCGTGGACGCACGGCGGTCCGCCGGGCGAACCGGCGCCGGAAGCCCCCGACCCCGTCACCGAGGAGGACGTGCTGTGACGACCGTCGGCTTCGATCCCGGCACCGCGGCCGCCCGCGCCACCGAGGCGATCCTGCGCGACACGCTGCACGGCACCGAGCGGGGTGTGGTGGTGGACTCACCGCCGGGCGCCGGCAAGTCGACGCTGGTGGTGCGCGCGGCCCTGGAACTCGCCGCGGCGGGCCGCCCGCTGATGGTGGTGGCGCAGACCAACGCCCAGGTGGACGACCTGGTCCTGCGGCTGGCCGAGAAGAACCCGGAGCTGCCCGTCGGCCGGCTGCACAGCAGTGACGCCGACGCGTACGACAAGGCGCTGGACGAGCTGCCGCAGGTGCGTACGTCGGCGAAGGCGGCCGACCTCACCGGTCTGCCGGTGGTGCTGTCCACCGCGGCGAAGTGGGCGCATGTGAAGGTGGACGAGCCGTGGCGGCACGCGATCGTGGACGAGGCGTACCAGATGCGCTCGGACTCCCTGCTCGCCGTGGCCGGTCTGTTCGAACGGGCGCTGTTCGTGGGCGACCCGGGCCAGCTGGACCCCTTCTCCATCGTGGGCGGCGACCAGTGGGCGGGTCTGTCGTACGACCCCTCGGCCTCGGCGGTCACCACGCTGCTGGCCCACAACCCGGGCCTGCCCCAGCACCGGCTGCCGGTGTCCTGGCGGCTGCCGGCCTCGGCGGCCCCCCTGGTCTCGGACGCGTTCTACCCGTACACGCCGTTCCGCAGCGGCACCTCCCACGGTGACCGCCGGCTGGCCTTCGCCGTGCCCTCGGACGGCTCCGGGCCGGACCGGGTGATCGACGAGGCCGCGGAGTCCGGCTGGGGTCTGCTGGAGCTGCCCGCCCGGCATACTCCGCGCACCGACCCGGAGGCGGTGCGGGCGGTGGCGACGGTGGTCCGGCGCCTGCTGGACCGCGGCGGCGCGGCGACCTCCGAGCGCTCGCCCGACCCCACTCCCCTGACGGCCGGCCGCGTCGCCGTGGGCACGGCCCACCGCGACCAGGCGGCGGCGGTCCGGGCGGCCCTGGCCGAGCTGGGCGTCCGGGACGTCACGGTCGACACCGCGAACCGGCTCCAGGGCCGGGAGTACGACGTGACGGTGGTCCTGCACCCGCTCTCCGGCCGCCCCGACGCCACCGCGTTCCACCTGGAGACCGGCCGCCTGTGCGTACTGGCCTCCCGCCACCGGCACGCCTGCATCATGGTCTGCCGGGCCGGCGTCCCCGCCCTCCTGGACGACTATCCCGCCACGGAACCGGTCCAGTTGGGCACGCTGGTCAAGTTTCCCGACGGGTGGGAAGCGAACCACGCGGTGCTCTCCCACCTGACCGAACACCGGGTGGCCTGGCGACCATGACCGGCTGCAGCCCACCCCATGACCGGACGGAGTCCGGCACGCCGCCGGAGGCGGCCACAAGACACAGCCCCGACGGGTGGGAAGCGAACCACGCGGTGCTCTCCCACCTGACCGAACACCGGGTGGTCTGGCGACCATGACCGGCTGCAGCCCACCCCATGACCGGACGGAGTCCGGCACGCCACCGGAGGCGGCCACAAGACACAGCCCCGACGGGTGGGAAGCGAACCACGCGGTGCTCTCCCACCTGACCGAACACCGGGTGGCCTGGCGTCCCTGAGCCGGAGGTGCGTGTGCCGGAATAAACGGGGACTCCCTCCTGTTAGCGCCCGGAGGACAGCGCAGTGCTCGGAACAGGAGGCCATACCGTGGCGGCAGACGAGGTAGACGAGATCAGGGGGGTCACACGCGGCAGCGCCCCCGTGCCCCTCTCCGTGCTGGACCTGGTGACCGTCGGCGCGGGCAGCACCGCCTCCGACGCCCTGCGCACCAGCGTCGCGCTCGCCCGGCTCACGGAGTCCCGCGGCTTCCACCGGTACTGGGTCGCCGAGCACCACTCCATGCCCGGCGTGGCCTCCTCCTCCCCCGCCGTGATCCTCGCCCACCTCGCCGCCCACACCGACCGCATCCGGCTCGGCTCGGGCGGCGTCATGCTGCCCAACCACGCCCCGCTGGTGATCGCGGAGCAGTTCGGCACGCTGGAGGCGATGGCCCCGGGCCGGGTCGACCTGGGACTCGGGCGGGCGCCGGGCACGGACGGCGCCACCGCCGCGGCCCTGCGCCGCAGCGACACCCTGAACGAGGGCGCCGACGACTTCCCGCAGCAGCTCGCCGAGCTGACCCGGTTCCTGGACGACGACTTCCCCGACGGGCACCCCTACCGGCGCATCCACGCGATCCCGGGACCCGTGCAGGGCACCACGCCCGGCGGGGTGCAGTCCCCGCACCGCCCGCCGGTCTGGCTGCTCGGCTCCTCCGGGTTCAGCGCCCGGCTGGCCGGCCTGCTCGGTCTGCCGTTCGCCTTCGCGCACCACTTCTCCGCGCAGAACACCATCCCGGCCCTGGACCTGTACCGGGAGACCTTCCGGCCCTCCGCCGTCCTGGCCGAGCCGTACGCCCTCATCGGCGTCTCCGCCCTCGCCACGGACGACGAGCGGGAGGCGCGCCGGCAGACCAGGGCGATGGCGCTGAACATGCTCCGGCTGCGCACCGGACGGCCGGGCCTGTTCCCCGACCCGAAGGAGGCCGAGGAGTACGGGTTCGGCCCGATGGAGGAGGAGTTCATCGCCTCCTGGTCGGCGAACGTCGTGCACGGCACGGCCGACGAGGTGCGCACCGGCCTGGACGCCCTGCACCAGCGCACCGGGGCCGACGAGCTGATGATCACCTCGCACGCGCACCGCGGCGAGCTGCGGCTGCGCTCCTACGAACTGATCGCGGACGCCTACGGGTTGCCGACCGCGTAGGTCCGGGCGGCCCCGAGCAGCTCGGAGATACGATCCGGCGGCACCGGACGGGAGTACAGCCAGCCCTGTCCGGTGTCGCAGCCGATCCGGCGCAGCCGGCTGGCCTGGGCCGAGGTCTCCACGCACTCCGCGGTGACCGTCAGGCCGAGCCGGTGGGCGAGCTGGATCATCGCCTCCACCACGACCTCGTCGGCCGGGTTCGGCATGGCGTCCCTGGCGGCCTCCTCGTACTGGAAGCCCCGGACGAAGGAGCCGTCCAGCTTCAGCGCGGAGACCGGCAGCCGGCTCAGGTAGGCGAGGTTGGAGTAGCCGGTGCCGAAGTCGTCGATGGCGATGCGCACACCCATGTCGCTGAGCGCCTGCAGGGCCTGGAGCGGGCGGCCCGCCGAGCCCATCACCGCGGACTCGGTCAGCTCCAGCTGGAGCAGGTGCGGGGCGAGCCCGGTCTCGGCGAGGGTCTCGGCGACGTCGGCCACCAGGTCGGAGTCCCACACCTGCCGTACGGCCACGTTGACGCTGACGAAGATGGGCGGTTCGCCGGGGCGGTCGAGCTGCCAGCGGCGGGCCTGCCGGCAGGCGGTGACCAGCGCCCAGCGGCCCAGCTGCACGATCGAGCCGTCCTCCTCGGCCAGTCCGATGAACCGATTCGGCGTGAGTGTGCCGAACTGCGGGTGGTGCCAGCGGATCAGCGCCTCGACGCCGTTGAGCCGGCCGTCCTCCATGGCCACCAGCGGCTGGTACTCCAGGACGAACTCGCCCCGCTCGATGGCGGGGCGGAGGGTGGAGGACAGCGCCTGGCGGGTCATGCGGTGGGCGTTGCGCTCGGGGTCGAACAGGGTCCAGCGGGCCTTGCCGTCGGCCTTCGCCCAGTACAGCGTCGTATCGGCGGCCTGCATCAGCCCCGTGGCCGTGGTGCCCGCGGTGTGCCGTTCCACGACGCCGATGGACGCGGTCAGCGACAGCCGCTGTCCGGCCAGGTCGAAGGGTTCCTCCAGGGCCTTGAGCGCGGAGTCGGCCAGGTCGGCGAGTTGTTCGGTGCCGGTGGAGTCCTCCACCAGCAGGGCGAACTCGTCACCGCCGAGCCGGGCCACCAGGGGGGTGGCGGCGCGGGCGTAGCCGGCCGCGTCGGCGACCCGGGTCAGCCGCCCGGCCACGGCCGAAAGCAGCCGGTCGCCGACGCGGTGGCCGAGGGTGTCGTTGACGGCCTTGAAGCCGTCGAGGTCCAGATAGCACAGGCCGATCCGGCCGGTGCCGCCCTGTTCGTACGGCTCCGCCTCCAGCGCGGCCGTCAGCCGCTCGAAGAACAGGGTGCGGTTGGGCAGCCGGGTCACCGGGTCGTGCATCTGCAAGTGCCGCAGCTGCGCCTGGAGTTCACGGCTGTCGCTGATGTCGGTGACCGACATCAGGGCGCCGCCTTCGCCGCCGTTCAGCGGGGCGAGGGTGATCTGCGCCCACACCGAGTTCCCGCCGGGCTGCTTGAGCCGGCGGGTGCAGCGCAGCCGGGCCTGCCGGCCGGTCAGCACCTCCTGGAAGGCGTGCCGGCCGCGGGGGTCCGCGCCCAGGTCCACCAGGTCGGCGGCGGACCGCCCGACGACCGTGTCCGCGTCGATGCCGAGCAGTTCGCCGAGGGCGGTGTTGGCGGTGACGACGAGCCCCTCGGGACCCACGACCGCCATGGCGAGCGGGGCGGCCGCGAAGACACGGTGGTAGGTGGTGTAGTGACTGTCTGTGACGGCTGACCGGTCGAGGTCTGCCGCGGGCGTCGGCCCTTCGGACGTTCCGCTCACCGCTCGCTCCCGCAGTGCACTCGATCTCTGTCCGTGCCGGAAAGTGTGCCGATCATAGAGGCTGGCCCCGGGCCCTTCCAGCCGATGTCCAGTGTCCCGGACGGAGTACAGGTTCTGACAGATCGTTTCTGCCCGCGCCTGGGCAGCTTCTTCAGCCCTCCGACAAGTTGTGACGTTCCGTGAATGTTTCCGGATATCGAGCGCCGGGGCGCGCCCGGCGCTCGACGGGCGCGCGCTCACCCTTCTGGTGCAGACAAACAGGGCATAAACCAATGAATACCAGCAATCTGGGTGCGGGTCCCGCGAACCACACCCGGAGGTCATGTCCGTGCCCAAGCTGCGCAGCACCGCCGCCGTGTTCACCACGATGTCGGCGCTCGCCGCGACCTCGATCCTCACCGGCCCCTCGGCCGCCGAGCCCTTCTCCACGGCCCCCTGCGCGCTGCACCGCACCGAGGCCCACCACTCGGAGGGCGTGGACACCTGGAACGCCGCCTACCCGCGCCCGGCGGGCACCCTCGACGCCGTACTGGTCTTCCTGTCCTTCCCCGATTCCGCCCCGCGCACCACCCCGAAGGAGCTGACGGCCGACCACTTCCCGGCCACCACCGGCTTCTACGCGCAGTCCTCCTACGGCAGGTTCACCCTGCGCCCGCACCCGCTGGAGCGCTGGCTGCGCATGCCGCGCCCCTCGACGTCGTACGCCATAAGGCGGGACTGGAGCACCGAGGACCGGGCCGCCTATCTGCGCGACGCGTTCGCCGTGGCCGACAAGGAGGTCGACTTCTCGCGCTACCAGGTCGTCTATCTCGTCGCCGACCCGGACGCGCCCGGGGTCGACTCGGACGCCACGAAGGTGGTGAACCTCGACGCACCCCTGCGGGCGGACGGCACCGACATCCACCGGGTCGTCACCGTCTTCGAGCACCACCCGCCGGACCGGCTGGTCCTCGCCCACGAGACCGGCCACGTCTTCGACCTGCCCGATCTCTACCACCGTCCGGCCGACGGCAAGGGCGACTGGGACACCCACGTCGGCGACTGGGACCTGATGGGCAGCCAGTTCGGACTCGCGCCCGACCTGCTGGGCTGGCACAAGTGGCGGCTGGGCTGGCTGGATCCGCGCCAGGTGGTGTGCGTGCGCGGTGCCGCGCCGAACCGGCTCACCCTGGAGCCGCTCGCGGCGGGGCCGGGCACCCCGCTGCCGGCCACCGGCGGCGGGGCCGCCTTCGGCCTGGGGCACGGCGTCAAGCTGGCCGTGGTGCGCACCGGGCCGGAGAGCGCCCTCGCCTTCGAGGCGCGCGGCCCGGCCGGCGCCGACCGCGGCGCCTGCCGGCAGGGGATCCTGGTCTACCGGGTGCGCGGCGGCGCCGCCTCCGGTGACGGCCCGGTCCAGGTGGTGGACGCCCATCCGCGCACCGAGGCCTGCTGGGAGAACTCGGTCTACCCGCCTCTCGCCGACGCGCCGGTCTTTCTCGGCGAGAGCTTCACCGTGCCCGGGGAGGGCGTGCGGGTGGAGGCGGCGGGGAGGACGGCGTCGGGGGCGTGGACCGTGACGATCACTCCGGGGGTGCGCGGCTGAGCCGCCCGCCGGACCGGTTCGTATACGAAAGCAGCGGGCCGAATTCTTTCGAATTCGGCCCGCTGCCTTGTTTCGCGTGCGCCGCCAGGGACTCGAACCCCGGACCCGCTGATTAAGAGTCAGCTGCTCTAACCAACTGAGCTAGCGGCGCCTGCTGACGTCGTAGACATTAGCACCCTGGTCGCGGTGAGGAGAAATCGAGGACCGCGGGGCGGTCCGGGCGGCCCCCACGGCCGCCCAGAGCAGCACCTCCGGGCCGGGCAGCCAGGGGTGCCGGCCGTCCGGGGCGACCAGCCAGCGGGCCACGCCGGGGGCGTCGTCGCAGCTCACGGGCGTCAGCGGGGGCACGGTCACGGCGTCGCCCGGGCCATGGCACAGCAGCGGCGGCACCTCCCGCGCCCGCCGGGTGCCCCACTCCTCCCAGGCCAGCAGGGAAGGCAGCCGCTGGGCGGTGCCGGGCGCGGCGAAGAACAGCGTGCGGCCCCGGAACACCGCGACCGGGCCCGACCGCGCTCCCGCTCCCCACAGCCGGTCCAGCATGCGGCGCCCGAACACCACCGGGGCGCTGACCACGTCGAAGGCGGTGCCGCAGGGCAGCACCACCGGGGCGTCCGGGTGCTCCTGCCACAGGGCGAGCGTGCTGCGCGGGTAGGTTCCCGCCGAGGCGAGCCAGGCGACGGCGCCGGGGCTGTCACAGGTCACGTTCGGGGCACTGGTCGTCATGACACCCAGATGTACAGGGTGTCAGCGAGCGGTTCCGCTGAGTTGCGGAAAACCGGGACAGGGCGGCCGAGGAGGAGTATCTTGCCCGCCCGGCATATGCCCCTGGCCCCGGTGGACCGCCCGCCGCGCCGCGCGCTACAGAGGTTCGGCCGACGTCCGCCCCTCGCCCTCGCCCCGCATCAGGTCCCGCCCGAACTCCACCATCTTCTTGGCATAGTCCTCGGTCCACTCCGCCCGCTCGGCGATGTCCGCCGGGGTCAGCCGGTCGAACCGGCGGGGGTCGGCGAGCTGCGCGGCCGCGACGGCCTGGAACTCCACGGCCCGGTCGGCCGCCGCGCGGAACGCCTGGGTCAGCTCCGTGGCCCGGGACAGCAGCTGCCGCGGATCCTCGATCGACTCCAGGTCGAAGAAGTGCTCGGGGTCCGAGGCCGCCTCCGCGGGCTCGAAGAGCAGGGGCGCGGGGCGTAGCCGCGGTTCGTTGCGACGCGGCGTGGGCTCCGCCATGTCTTGTCTCCTCCTCGTACGGTTCGCCGGCACCGCCTTCGGGTGGGCCACCGTCCATTGTCCCGCGCCCGCGCAAGGGGCCGCCGCGACGAGGAGGACCCGGCGCTACACCTGCACCAACGGCTCCCGGGTGAACAGGCTGCCCAGGGTCGGCGCGTTCACCCGGCGGTCCGCCAGCCGCAGCCCCTCCCAGACCGTGACCTGGCTGGCGGTGAGGACCGGCTTGGAGAGGGCCTTCTCCAGCAGGCCGAGGTGGGCGGCGGTGTGCAGGGCCGTGTCGGGCAGCAGGACGGCCTGGGCGTCGGGGGTGTCCGCCGCGCGCGCCAGGGTGAGCACGTCCTCCTCCCCCCAGCCGGCGACCTCGGCCGGGGTGGCGGCCGGCGAGGAGCGCAGGCCGGTCACCTCCAGGCCGCCGGCCCGCAGGAAGTCGGCGAACAGCGCGGTGACGTCCTCCGGGTAGGCCGCGCCGACGGCGACCCGCCGTACGCCCATCTCGCGGGCCGCGTTGACGAAGGCGAAGGAGGTGGACGAGGCCGGCATCCCGGCCAGCCGGGCCAGGGTGCGCACCTGCTCCATGGCGCCCTCCCAGCCGTGGACGAAGCCGCCGCCGGTGCAGGCCCACACCACCGTCTCGGCCCCGGTCAGCCGCAGCGCCTCCGTGCCCTCGGCGAACCGCCCGGCGGAGCCCAGCTCGCGCAGCGCCGCCACCCGGTGGGGGTCCTCGCCGGGTTCGCTGTGGATCAGGTCCACCCGGATGTCGCTGCCCAGGAGCTGCTCGATGCGCGGATAGTCGTCCTCGGCACGGTGGCCCGGGTAGAGGAATCCGAGTGCGGTCATGTCCAGCCTTCCTGATGGTTGTCCGGCGGTACGGGCCGCCCCCGGGCGGCCGTGCCCGGCGGAGGGCCCACGGCACGGGTACCCCGTCGGCGCGCCGACGCCCCTGCCGGCGGGCCGCGGCCGTGTTGACGACGCCGGGCCCGGGTGCGAGCGTGGTCGGTCCGTGCACGGTCCGCGCAGGTCAGACCTTCGGGAGCCGCCCCGCATGACACCGTTACCCCCCACCGTGCTGGTCCTCGACGCCGATCCGCCGCCCCGGCTCGGCCGCCTCACCGGACGCGCCCGGATCGTGCGCACCGACGCGGCGCACCTGGCGGAGCGGCTGCCCGCCGCGGATGTGCTGCTGGTGTGGGACTTCGCCTCGCACGCGGTGCGCGAGGCGTGGCCGGGGGACGGTCCCCGGCCGCGCTGGGTGCACACGGCGAGCGCGGGCGTGGACCATCTGATGTGCCCGGAGCTGGCCGCGTCGCAGACGGTGGTGACCAACGCGCGGGGGATCTTCGAGGAGCCGGTGGCCGAGTACGTGGCGGCCCTGGTGCTGGCGGTCGCCAAGGATCTGCCGCGCACCCTGGCCCAGCAGCGGGAGCGGAGCTGGCGGCACCGGGAGACCCGGCGGGTGGCGGGCACGCACGCGTGCGTGGTCGGCTCGGGTCCCATAGGCCGGGCGACCGTGCGGGTGCTCAAGGCGCTGGGGGTGACGACGGCGCTGGTCGGGCGGGTGCCTCGGACCGGGATACACGGCCCGGACGACCTGGACCGGCTCATCGCCCGCGCGGACTGGGTGATCGCGGCGGCTCCGCTGACCGAGCGGACGTACCGCATGTTCGACACGCACCGGTTCGGTGTGATGCAGCCCTCGGCGTTCTTCGTGAACGTCGGCCGGGGCGGCCTGGTGGACGAGGAGGCCCTCGCCCGGGCGCTGGAGCGGCGCTGGATCGCGGGCGCGGCACTGGATGTGTTCGCCGCCGAACCGCTGCCCGCCGACAGCCCGTTGTGGGAGCTGCCGGGGCTGATCGTGTCCCCGCACATGAGCGGCGACACCTTCGGGTGGCGCGATCAACTCGGTGCGCAGTTCGTGGAGTTGTACGAGCGGTGGGTGGCGGGCAGGTCTCTGCCGAACGTGGTCGACAAGACGCGCGGCTATGTGCCCGGTCATTGAAAGCCCCGTCACCGATCCTCTGGAGGGTGCATGCAGCTCACCGACCTGACCGCCGTACGGCTCCTGGAGGGTTACCGCGCGGGCGAGTTCAGCCCGGTGGAGGTGACCGAGCAGGTGCTGGAGCGGGCGCGGCGGATCCAGCCGGAGGTGAACGCGTTCGTCCGGCTCACCGAGGAGGACGCGCTTGCCCGGGCCCGGGAGTCGGCGGCCCGCTGGCGGCGCGGGGAGCCGGCCGGGCTGCTCGACGGGGTGCCGGTGACGGTCAAGGACCTCCTGCGGCTGCGCGGCCATCCCACCCTGCGCGGCAGCACCACCGTGTCCGAGCAGGGGACGTGGGACGAGGACGCGCCGCCGGTGGCCCGGCTGCGCGAGCACGGCGCGGTGTTCCTCGGCAAGACGACCACGCCCGAGTACGGCTGGAAGGGCGTCACCGACTCCCCGCTGACCGGGATCACCCGCAACCCCTACGACACCTCGCGCACCGCGGGCGGCTCCAGCGGAGGCAGCGCGGCGGCCGTCGCGCTGGGCGCGGGCCCGCTGTCGCTGGGCACGGACGGCGGCGGCAGCATCCGCATTCCGGCCGCGTTCTGCGGGATCTTCGGGCTGAAGCCGACGTACGGCAGGGTGCCGCTGTATCCGGCGAGCGCGTTCGGCACGCTGTCGCACACCGGGCCGATGACCCGGGACGCGGCCGACGCGGCCCTGCTGCTCGATGTGATCGGCACGCCCGACGCGCGGGACTGGTCGGCGCTGCCGCCCGCGCCGGGCTCGTTCACCGAGGCGCTGAAGGGGGGTGTGCGGGGGCTGCGGGTGGCGTACTCGCCGTCCCTGGGCGGGCAGGTGGCGGTCCGGCCCGAGGTCGCGGCGGCGGTGCGGCAGGCGGTGGCCCGACTCGCCACACTGGGGGCGTACGTCGAGGAGACCGACCCCGACCTCAGCGACCCGGTGGACGCCTTCCACACCCTGTGGTTCACCGGCGCGGCCCGGCTGACCCAGGGCCTGTCGCCGCATCGGCGGCAGTTGCTGGAACCGGGGCTGCGGGAGATCTGCGCGCTCGGTGCCCGGACGAGCGCGCTGGAGTATCTGGCGGCGGTGGACGTCCGTGCGCGTCTCGGGCGGCGGATGGGCCGGTTCCACGAGCGGTACGACCTGCTGGTGACGCCGACGGTCCCGGTCACGGCGTTCGCGGCGGGCCGGGAGGTCCCGGAGGGCTCCGCGCACCGCCGCTGGACGGGGTGGACGCCGTTCACGTACCCGTTCAACCTGACCCAGCAGCCGGCGGCGAGCGTGCCGGTGGGGACGGACGGGGACGGCCTGCCGGTGGGAATGCAGATCGTCGCGGCCCGGCACCGGGACGATCTGGTGCTGCGGGCCGCGCACGCGCTGTACGAGGCCCGGGCGGTGGCACCGGCCGCCACCGCCGTGGTCTGACACCGGCCCGGGCGGGGCACATCACGCGGTCCGGGCGAGACGGTGACGAATCGCCCGGCCGGCAGAACCGGGGTGCATAGCCGGATTGCGTCTGGGTAGCCGCGCCGCCATGGCTGCACCTGGGAACGACGCACACACCATACGGCCGGAACGCAGACACACCCGGCGCTCCGTACTGGCGGGCCTCGCGGCGTTCGGCGCGCTGGGCGCGGCGGGCTGCACGCGGGTGGCGTCGGCGTCCGGCGAGGACGGCGGCGACCTGCTGGAGCGGCTGCGCGCCCAGGGTGTCGTACGGCTCGGGATCGCCGGTGAGGTCCCCTTCGGGTACATCGACCGGGACGGGAATCTCACCGGGGAGGCGCCCGAGCTGGCCCGGGCCATCTTCACGCGGCTCGGGGTGGAGCGGGTGCAGCCGGTGCCGACCGAGTTCGGCTCGCTGATCCCGGGGCTGAACGCCCAGCAGTTCGACGTGGTGGCCGCCGGGATGTACGTCACCCCGGACCGGTGCGAGCAGGTCATCTTCGCGGATCCCGACTACCGGATGCCGGACGCGTTCATCGTCCGCAAGGGCAATCCGCTCGGGCTGCGCACCTACGCGGACGCGCTGCGCCGGCACGCGAAGATCGCCACCGGCACCGGGTACGCGCAGATCCAGCACGCCGTGGAGGCGGGCTTCAAGGAGAACGACCTGGTCATCGTCCCGGACCAGGTGGCCGGGCTGAACGCGGTGGAGTCCGGGCGGGTCGACCTGTTCGCGGCCACGGCCGTCACCGCGCGGATGGTGGCGCGGGGCTCCGCCAAGGCCGAGTCGACCAAGCCGTTCGTCGCGCTGGTGGACGGCAGGCCGAAGGCGGACGGCGGCGCGTTCGCGTTCCGGCCGACCGAGACCCGGCTGCGGGACGCCTTCAACGCCGAGCTGCACAAGATGCGCCGCAGCGGGGAGCTGTACCGGATCGTGCGGCCCTTCGGGTTCACCGAGGCGGAGATGACGACCCTGACCGCGAAGGAGCTGTGCCGCCGATGACCGCGGGGCTGTGGAAGATCATCCTGCAAGGCGTCGGCATCACCCTCCAGCTGCTGGTGTACAGCGCGCTGCTGGCCGCCGCGATGTCCTTCGTGGCCGGTGCCGCGCGCACCCACCGCTCCCGGCTGGTCCGCTTCGCCGCGGGCCTGTACACCGAGGTGTTCCGCGGCACCTCGGCACTGGTGATGATCTTCTGGGTGTTCTTCGTGCTGCCGGTCGCCTTCGGCTGGCAGCTGGTGCCGATGTGGGCGGGCACGCTCGCGCTGGGCCTGACCTACGGCGCGTACGGCGCCGAGATCGTGCGCGGCGCGCTGGTGGCGGTGGACCCGGCGCAGCGCGAGGGCGGGATCGCGCTCGGCTTCACGCCCTGGCAGCGGCTGCGGCTGATCCTGCTGCCGCAGGCGGTGCCGGAGATGATCCCCTCCTTCTCCAACCTGCTGATCGAACTGCTCAAGGGCACCGCGCTGGTGTCCATCACGGGCATGGGCGACCTGGCGTTCAGCGGGAACCTGGTGCGGCTCGCCCTCCAGCAGAGCGCCCAGATCTACGCGTACCTGCTGCTGATCTATTTCGTGATCGCGTTCCTGCTCACCCGCGGGATGCGCGGCCTGGAGCGCCGGCTGAAGGCGGAGGTGGCCCGATGACCTGGGACTGGGGAGCGGTCGCCGACTTCCTGCCGTACTTCGGCAAAGGGCTGGTGGTCACGCTGGAGGCGCTGGCCCTGGGGTCGCTGATCTCGTTCGGGCTGGGTCTGGTGTGGACGCTGCTGATGCGGGCGCCGACCCGGTGGGTGCGCTGGCCGGTGGGGGTCTTCACGGAGTTCGTGCGGGACACCCCGCTGCTGGTGCAGCTGTTCTTCCTGTTCTATGTGCTGCCCGAGGCCGGGGTGACCCTGTCGCCGCTGACCACCGGGGTGCTCGGGCTCGGGCTGCACTACTCGACGTACACGATGCAGGTCTACCGGGCCGGCATCGAGGCGGTGCCGGCGGGCCAGTGGGAGGCCGCGACGGCGCTGAGCCTGCCGGTGCGGCGCACCTGGACGGCGGTGGTGCTGCCGCAGGCGGTGCGCCGGGTGGTGCCGCCGCTCGGCAACTACGTGATCGCGATGCTGAAGGACACGCCGATGCTGATGACGATCGGCGTGCTGGAGATGCTGGGCCGGGCTCGGCTCGTCTCCCAGCAGCACTTCCAGTTCACCGAGCCGCTGACGGTGATCGGGATCGCCTTCGTCGTCGTGTCGTATCTGGCCTCCCTTCTTCTGCGCACCCTGGAGCGACGCCTTGTCCGTTGAGACCCGCAAGCAGCCGGCCCCGGCCGGCACCCGGCCGACCGAGCTGATCCGCATCGAGGGGGTGACCAAGCGGTTCGGGGAGAACACCGTCCTGGACGGGCTGGACCTGTCCGTGGACGCGGGCCGGCACGTCACCCTGATCGGGCCCTCCGGTTCCGGCAAGACCACGATCCTCAGACTGCTGATGACGCTCGCCAAACCGGACGAGGGCACGATCACGGTGGCCGGGCAGCGGCTGTTCCCGGCGCCGGAGAAGCAGGTCCGCGAGGTCCGCAAGAAGATCGGGATGGTGTTCCAGCAGTTCAACCTGTTCCCGAACATGTCGGTGCTGCGCAACATCACCGAGGCGCCGGTCCGGGTGCTCGGCCTGTCGAAGGACGAGGCCGAGGCGCGGGCGCGGGAGCTGCTGGACCTGGTGGGCCTGGCCGACAAGTGCGACGCGAAGCCGACCCGGCTCTCCGGCGGGCAGCAGCAGCGGGTGGCGATCGCCCGGGCGCTGGCGATGCGGCCCCAGGTGCTGCTGCTGGACGAGGTGACCTCCGCGCTCGACCCCGAGCTGGTCGCGGGCGTGCTCGACCTGCTGCGGGACATCGCGCGCAGCACCGACATCACGATGCTGTGCGTGACCCACGAGATGGGGTTCGCCCGGGACATCTCCGACCAGGTGCTGATGTTCGACGCGGGCCGGGTCATCGAGGCCGGACCGCCGGAGAAGATCTTCGGCGATCCGGAGCGGGAGCGGACCCGGGAGTTCATCAGCGCGGTCCTGTGAGCGGGGGCCACGGGCGGGGACCGGCGGAACGTCGGGCCCGGAACATTCCTCTGGCATATGCCAGCGGATCTCTCCGCCGGTGGGGGCGCGCATCCGGAGGGCGTCAACTCGCCCACACCCTCTTCCCCGGGGTCCCCGCGCGGCTATCGTGGACACGATCCGACCCGGATCGCGGCCGAGGGGGGCCCATGAGTTTCAAGCCGACCGCCCCGTACCACTGCGCCCAGGAAGCCCTGCGCGTGCTGGAGACCGTGTCCCGGCACCCCGCCGGCGTCACCGCCACCGAGCTGGCCCGCCGCACCGGCCTGGGCCCCGGGCGGCTCACCGGCCTGCTGCGGATGCTGCGCCGCGAGGGCTACGTCCAGGAGATCGCCGACGGCGCGTACGTCACCGGGGAGACCCTGCGCCGGCTCGGCTCCGCGCAGGACCGGGAGGGCGCCCCTGCGCGACAGGCTCCAGCAGACCCTGGACCGGCTGCGCGACGCGGTCGGCGCGGCCGTCTACCTCAGCCGGTATGTCGACGGCGAGGTCCGGGTCACCCAGTACGCCGCCGGGCCCGCCACCAACGAGTGGGTGGACTTCCGCTACTCCGCGCACGCCACGGCCGTCGGCAAGAGCCTGCTGACCCAGCTGGACCCGCACGCCCGCCGCGACCACCTGGCCCGGCACAAGATGGCCCGGCTCACCTCGCGCACGATCACCAGCGACAAGCTGCTGCTGTCCCGGCTGGAGTCCCAGCCGCCGTCGGCGCCGGTGCTCGACCTCCAGGAGTACGCGGTCGGCACGGTCTGCGCCGCCGTACCGGTCACCGCGGGCTCCACGGTCGGCTGCCTGGCCCTGTCGCTGCCGGTGCGGGACGCGCACCGGCTGAAGCGGGCCGCGGACGCCCTGAACCGCAACGCGGCGCCGGTCCTGCTCTCGCTGGCGATCTAGGCCCGCCGGGGTGGTCACGAGCACCCCTTCGGACCAGGTAGTATTTTTCCCGTCGCCGGCCGCGGGGAGGAAAAACCCCGGGCAGGCGGGAGTCACGCGCCGCTAGCTCAGTTGGTTAGAGCAGCTGACTCTTAATCAGCGGGTCCGGGGTTCGAGTCCCTGGCGGCGCACCTGGGAAGGGCCCCTCGCCTCGGCGGGGGGCCCTTCGTCTCGCGCTCAGAAGGTGACGTCCGAGCAGGCGTAGAACGCGTTGCCCGTGTCGGCGATCGTCCACACCGAGACGATGACGTGGTGCCCGCTCAGGCCGGACGGCAGGGTGCCGCTGTGGCTGAGCGTGGACGGCGGCTGCTGGCCGCCGTAGGGCACCGTCAGGAACGGCGTGAGGTTGAGGTCCGAGCGGGCGAGGTTGTGGTTCTGGTTCCAGCCCGGCTTGGTGATGTAGTACTTGAAGTCCGTCGTGGCGTGCCTGGCGGTGAACTGCCAGCGGAACGCGTAGGACTGGCCGCCCGTCACCTTGGTGGTGGGCCAGGCCGCGCCGGACGGCGTCCTGGGCGCGCTGAGCGGGGCGAACTGGCCCAGCCCGGCGTTGCAGATCTGGCCGTCGGCGGGTCCGCCGGCCGGGAAGCCCTTGGGGCCCTCGACGCTCTGCGGCTCCCACTGGATCTGGCCGCAGTTGGTCACGGTGCCGTTCTGACAGAGCTTCTGCCTGCTGATGGGGAGGTCGGTGTAGCCGTGGCCGCTGGCACCGCCGGTGGAGAGCGCGAACGCTCCGGCGGTCACCGCGCCCAGTACGACCGCGGACAACTTGGTCTTGGTGCGCATGCTGCCGCTCCTGGGGAACGTGGGGAGTTCGGTGAGCTGTGCAGGTAGGTCTAGACCAAGTCACAGATTATTGCCGTTAGTTGAACGTGTCCATACCATGCGCGCACGCGTCCGCCCCGCCGTTACACCGGCTCCCCGCGGCCCGAGCAGAACGCCACGGTCAGGTCCCGGACCAGCACCTTGCGGTCGTAGTCGTCCAGTTCGACCAGGCCGCGCGTGGTCAGCCGGGTCACCGTGTCCTCCACCGAGTCCACCACCGAACCGAGCACGCTGGCCCGCTGCCGGGCGTCCAGCGCGGCGATCCGGCGCCGGTGCACCGCGGCGGCCACCTCGGGGGCGTAGTCCACCCGGACCGGCTGCACCGAGAACACCTCCACCCCCACCGGCGCGGTCTCCTCGGCCACCAGCCGGGTCAGCGCGTCCCCGGCCGCCGTCGTCCCGCCCCGGGCGCCGCCCGCCGGCTCCACCGGCACCCGGGCCAGCGCCGCCTCCACACACTCGCGCACATACGTCTCGTGGTCGTCGATGGCGAGCAGGGCCCGCGCGGTGTCCCGCACCCGCCACACCACCAGCACCACCACCCGCAGCGCCATGCCGTCCGGATCCACCGCCGGCATCGCCTCGCTGCGCCAGTGCCGCAGCCGCACATCCACCCGGCGGCGCGGCAGCAGCGGATTCACCCACAGCAGCCCGGTGCGCCGGACCGTCCCCCGGTACCGCCCGAACAGCCCCAGCACCCAGGCCCGCCCGGTCCGCCCCCGGGCCAGCCCGCCGAACCCGGCCGCCCCCAGCAGCCCGGCCCCGGCGTACGCGGCCCAGTGGGCCAGACCGGGACCGGAACCGGGGTACCCCGGCAGCCCGAACGCCCGGGCCGCGGGCGGCGGCAGCAGCCCCGCCCACCAGGTGGTGACCAGCGCGCCGGTGAGCCCGCAGGCGCCCGCGAGCAGCCCGGCCGCCCCGGGCAGTACCCGCGCCGGGCGCTCCGCCAGCTCCGGGTCGACCTCCGGCAGCGGCCGGCGGCGCACCGGCGCCGGGCGCCCGGGCCGGGGCTGCTCGCCGGTGCCCCGCCGACGGGCCACCACGGCCGGCGCGAGCGGCACCCGCACCGGATCGGGATCGTCCCGGAAGAGCAGGTGGACGGGGATCTCGGTGGTCGCCTCGTTCCGGATCAGCCGGGCCGGCCGGACACCGGACCCGCCGGCGGAACCGTCCGACTGCCCCTCGGACTCGGGCGGGGTGTGGGATGTGGTCGTACTCATGCGTGCTCCAGCCTCCGCGCCAGACGCGTCATGAACAGGGGGATGGACGAACGTGCCCGGCCGGCCGGTGGTCCGGGGCCGGGGAAGAAAAGTGGGGTCAGGCGAACAGGCGGCGCCAGGTCTCCGGCCCCGGGTAGCCGTCGGCGGCGCCGCCCCGCCAGCCCTGGGCGCGCTGGAACGCCTCGACGGCCCTGCGGTCCGCCTCGCCCCAGTGCGGGCCCGGACCGTGGGCGTAGAACCGGCCGTAGCCCTTCTGCGCCAGCCGGGCGCCGAGCCGGGTGACGTGGTCGTTGACCGCGCCGGGCCGGAAGAAGGCCCGACCGGGATAGCCGGGTACCCCGTGCGAGGACGGGCCGATGTCCTTGCCGCGGCCGGTGACCAGCAGCTCCCAGGTGGTGCGGCCGGGCAGCCCGTCGGCTTCGGCACCGGTCCAGCCCTGGGCCCGCTGGAACGCCTGGGTCGCCCTGCGGTCCGTCTCGCCCCACACCGGGCCCGGGCCCGAGGCGTAGTACGCGGCCGCGCCCCGGGCGATCAGCATCCGGCCGAGCCGGGTGACATACGCGTTGTCGGCGCCGGGCCCGAAGAAGGACGCGCCCGGATAGGGCACCGCCGTCTTCGCCTCGCCCGCCGCCTGGGCGCCGGCCGCGCCCTGGGGCAGGCCCTTGTAGCGGTAGGGGACGTACTTGGCGGAGTTGCTCCAGTAGGCGTAGGGAGTGGCCTGGCGCCGGGCGTGCGGGGGTGTCTGTTCGTAGGCCGTGTAGGTGGTGTGCGTGTCGTCCGTCCAGCCGCCGAAGATCACGACGTGGGAGCCCTTCTCGGGGTTGTCGGGGTTGTGGAACAGCAGGATGTCCCCCGGTTGCAGCTCCCCCTTGGTGATCTTCACGCCGAACTGGCCGAGGCTGCCGGTCCACTCGTTGTTCGGCAGGCCCCAGGCCATGGAGACGTAGCCCGAGCAGTCCTGCCGGTAGCCGTCGGACCAGAAGGAGGTCATGCTGTACGGCACCTTGGCGTCCACCCAGGTCTTGGCCCGCTTGATGATGTCGGTGCGGGTGGTGGCCGGGATCGGCTCGGCGGGTGCCTTCTCGGGGCCGCCCGGTCTGCCGTACAGCGGGCCCCTGGGGCCCTGCGGGGTGGCGGACTCGCCGTCGCCGGGCAGCGCCTCGCGGTGCGGGGCCTGGCCGGGGGCGGCGACGGCGGCGGCCGGGGGGAGCGCGCCGAGGGCGGCGCAGGCGGCGGCCACCACCACGGCACGGCGGGCCGCCGGGTGGGCGCGGCCGGGGCGCGGGCGGGACGGGGTCTGCCGGGCAAGGCGGCAGCCTGGACAGAGGCAGTCGCTCGCGGGGTCGACTTCCTCGAACATCGGAACGGTCATGCGATCTGCCTCACATTCGGGGGGATGTGTCCGCGAGTGCGCACGTTGATCAGTTTCCCAACGGCCTTGGATTCGCGCATTCTGACGGTCCGAACGATGTACGCGGACCCGCCGGGCGGGGTACGGGCCACCCGGAGGTGGTCGGGAGCACCCCCGGAGGTCCGGTAGAGTTTTCCCTGTCAGCAGGCGCCGCTAGCTCAGTTGGTTAGAGCAGCTGACTCTTAATCAGCGGGTCCGGGGTTCGAGTCCCTGGCGGCGCACCGACGGAAAAGCCCCTCGCCTCGGCGAGGGGCTTTTCGTCTGCCCGGGATGCGGACGGCCGGTTACGCTCTGGCCATGGCAGCCCGGGACCTTCAGGAGCGGATCAAGAAGCTGATCGTGGACCGGCGGCTGCCCTCGGGTGCCCCGCTGCCCACCGAACCGGAGCTGATGCGGCTGCTCGGGGCGAGCCGGAACTCGGTGCGGGAGGCCCTGAAGGCGCTCCAGGCGATGGGCATCGTGGAGATCCGGCACGGCTTCGGGACGTACGTCGGCCCGATGTCGTTCGCACCGATGATCGAGGGGCTGGCCTTCCGGACCGTGGCCGGCCACTACCGGGGCGAGGACTCGCTGCTCCAGCTGCTGGAGCTGCGCGAGGCCGTGGAGACGGGACTGGTGTCACGGCTGGCCGGACGGCTGCCGGAGGCGGACCTGGCCGAGCTGGACGCGCTCGTGGACCGGATGGAACGGGAGGCCGCCGAGGGCGGCGGGCTCGCCGAGACCGACCGCGCCTTTCACGCCACGCTGTACCGGGGCCTGGACAACGTGCTGCTCGGCGAGGTGCTGGAAGCGTTCTGGGACGCCTTCCACCGGGTGCGGTGCGACCTGGCGGCAACGCCGCAGGACCCCCGGGTCACCTGCCGCCAGCACCGGGAGATCCTGGACGCGGTGCGCTCCGGGGACTCCCTGCGGGCCGAGCGCGCCATAAGGGAGCACTTCGGCAACCTGCGCGCCCGCCTGTCCCACACGCCGACGGCCGCCTCCTGACCGCTCACCCCGCCACGCCGGTCAGGTACGACGAGACGACCACGTTCGCCGTGTAGCTGCCGCTCGCCCGGTCGAAGGAGCCCCCGCAGGTGATCAGGCGCAGCTCGGCGCGGCCGGGCCGATGGGGGCCGTAGGCCTGGTGGGCGTCGAAGCCGTCGCGGGGCAGGACGCGGATGTCGTCCACGGTGAACTCGGCGACCTTGCCGTCCGCGCGGACGACCCGGACGGTGTGCCCGGGCTTGAGGGTGCTGAGCCGGTAGAAGACGGCCGGCCGGGTCGTGGTGTCGACATGGCCCACCAGCAGGGCCGCCCCGGCGGCGCCGGGCTTCGGGCCGGCGCCGTACCAGCCGACCACGCCCGGCTGGTCGTAGGGCGGCGGGTCGACCGCGCCCCGGGCGTCCAGGCCGCGGCTGACCACCGGGGCCTGCACGTCCAGGGCGGGGATGTCGACGCGCTGGGGCACCGCGTCGGCCAGCGGCCGGACCGCGCCGGGCAGCCGGGCCGGGTCGCCGGTGCGGCCCGCGGCGAAGACGTCGCCCGTGGCGGCGCCGTCCGCGCCCCGCGGCACGCCGGTCACCTCGCGCCCCCACAGCCACAGTCCGCACAGCAGCAACGCCCAGGCCAGGGCGGTGACCGCCCGCCCGGTGGCGCCGCCGCGCCCCTGCTCGTCGGACACCGGCGGTCAGCGGGTGGAGCGGGCGCGGCGGGCGCGCAGCCCCACGGCGAGCGCGGCGAGGCCGGCCAGCGCCAGCCCGGTCACCGCCTGGCCGGTGTCGGGGCCGGAGCCGCTGGTGGCGACCGTGGCGAAGTGCGCGGTGCCGCCGCCGCCCGCGGGGACCGGGGCGATCGGGGAGGCGGCGGCGGTGACCGGGGCGACGGGCGCGGCGGAGCGGGCGCCGTCCGGCCCGCCGACCGTGAGGCTGCCGGTGAGCACGCGGTCGCCGCAGACGGCCTTCACGGTGTAGGCGCCCGGCTCCAGGCCGGAACGGACCCGGGTCTCGCCGGTCAGGGCGCCCTGACCACCGGTCAGCCGGGCGTCGGAGACGAAGGCGGCCGAGGCGGCGGTGCCCTGCCCGCCCGCGCAGCCCTCGGTGCGCACGGTGAGGTCGGCGCCGGGCGCCGGGGAGGCGGGGGACACGGCGACCGAGCCGCCGCCGTCCGCCGCGTGGGCCGCGGGGGCGGCCGCGGTGACCGCGGCGGCGAGGATTGCGGTACAGACAGTGAGGCGTGGTGAGCCCATCGTGAACCTCCAGTTATCAGGAGGCTCCCCCGCACCGGGCGCCTCCGCATCCTCGGGAGGCGCCCGACTGCTCCGGACGGGTGATACGGGGTTTCGGCTCAGACCAGATCGACCAGGTCCGCGATGGAGTCGACGACCTGGGACGGGCGGAACGGGTAGCGGTCGATGTCGGTGGGCTGGGTGACGCCCGTCATCACCAGGAAGGTGCGCATCCCGGCCTCCAGGCCCGCGAGGACGTCGGTGTCCATCCGGTCCCCGATCATCGCCGAGGTCTCGGAGTGCGCGCCGACCGCGTTCAGCCCGGCCCGCATCATCAGCGGGTTGGGCTTGCCGACGAAGTACGGCTTCTTGCCGGTGGCGGCGGTGATCAGCGCGGCGACCGAGCCGGTGGCGGGCAGGTCGCCCTCGGTGGAGGGGCCGACGTTGTCGGGGTTGGTGGCGATGAACCGGGCGCCGTTGTTGATCAGCCGGACGGCCTTGGTCAACGCCTCGAAGGAGTAGGTGCGGGTCTCGCCGAGGATCACGAAGTCGGGGTCGTGGTCGGTGAGGATGTAGCCGATGTCGTGCAGGGCGGTGGTCAGGCCCGCCTCGCCGATGACGTAGGCGCTGCCGCCGGGCCGCTGGTCGTTCAGGAACTGGGCGGTGGCCAGCGCCGAGGTCCAGATGTTCTCCACCGGCACGTCCAGACCCATACGGCGCAGCCGGGCGTGCAGGTCGCGGGCGGTGTAGATGGAGTTGTTGGTGAGCACCAGGAAGGGCCGGCCGGACTCGCGCAGCTTCTTCAGGAAGGCGTCGGCCCCGGGAATGGGCACGCCCTCGTGGATGAGGACACCGTCCATGTCGGTGAGCCACGACTCGATGGGCTTGCGGTCTGCCATGTGCTGCGTCTCCTGGCGTATGTACGGGTCTGTACGGGTCGGACAACAGGGGCGCCGGAACCACGGCGTACCGACGCCCCCAGCCTAGTCAGGACCGGCCGATCCGGACCCCGTCGATCACCCAGTACCAGTTGTTGCCGCCGGTGTAACGGAACCGGACCCGGGCGCTGGTGGCGCCCGCCGGCACCTGGAGGGTGAGCGTCTCGGTGCGCGAGGGCACGTCGGCGGTGTACGTCCGCAGCGTCACCGGGGTGCCGTCGTCGTAGGAGACGAGGACCTCGCCCTTCTGCGGGGACTCGTGCCGGTAGTAGGTGGTGTACGTGAGCACGGCCGTGCCGCCGCCGGTGACCGGGTAGGCGGGGCTGACCAGGGTGGAGTCGAAGGTGCCGGTGTAGGTCTTGTCGGTCCACTCGTCGCCGTCGGCGACGGCGAAGACGCCCCGGGCGCGGATGTTGCCCTCGCGGTTCTGGTCGCGCTGGGCCTGGGTCCAGAACTCGTCGGTGGTGAAGGACCAGCCGCGCCATTCGGTGACCCCGCCGCCGCCCATCGCGGAGTTGTCGACGAACCAGCCGGGCGGCGGGGTGTGGGTGAAGCCCACGGTGGCCGCCGGGATGCCGGTCTCGTCCACGCGGGTGGCCAGCGCGCCGCGCAGGGCGTCGAAGTCGTCCGGGACGGGCTTCTGGACGGGCCGGCCGTCCAGCTCCCACGCGGGATCGAGGGCGATCTGGAGGTGGGCGAGGGCGGAGGCGGCGACGTCCGGCATCTTCACGTCGTGGCGCACCGAGCCGGGCGCGAGCGTGGGCCCGGTCGCGATGAGGAACGTCTGGCGCTCCTGGAGGGTGGAGCCGCCGTGGCCGCCGGCGTCGGTGTGGCCGTGGTCGGCGGTGACCATGATCAGCCAGTCCTCGGCGGCGTACGACGGCCGGGCCTTCACCGCGGCCACGATCTGCCCCACCTGGGCGTCCGCGGCGTGGATGGCGTCCAGGTACTGCCGCGAGGCGGCGCCGTAGGTGTGTCCGGCGTGGTCGATGTTGTCCAGGTGGACGAAGACCGCGTCCGGGTCGCCGTCCCGCAGCCGGGCGACCGCGCGGGAGGTGGTGCCGGTGTCGTACTCGGCGCCCGGGGTGGAGACACGGGTGTCGACCTTCGCGGAGAACACCGTGTCGGTGAGCGGCGCCCAGGAGGCGACGGCGTACGTCGACAGGGCGGGGTTCGCGGTCTCGGCGCGGGTGAGGAAGTCCGGGTACCGGGTGAACCGGGCGCCGGTGAAGGCGTTGTCCTTCACGTTGTGCTTGTCGGGCCAGACACCGGTGAGGATCGTCGACCAGCCGGGGCCGGAGAGGGTCGGGGCGAGCGGGTTGGCGTAGATGCCGCTGGGCGCGGTGAGCCCGGCCGCCATCAGGGCGTCCAGGTGCGGCGCGTCGGCGTCCTTGATCCGGCTGAGCAGGGCGCCGTCCAGGCCGATGACCAGCACCTTCGGGGTACGGGCCGCGGCCCGGGCGAGGGTCGCGAACGGCCCGGAGGACGCGGCCGCGGCGGCGGACACCAGGAGGGAGCGGCGGGAGAGGTGGGGCACGGGATCCTCCGGAGGAAGAGGGACGGACGTGCGTACGGGCATGGCGAGGCCCCCGGTGGTTCCAGGGGCGTCACGGAGTGCAGCGGTGCTGTGCGGCCGGCGGGGAAATCAACTGCCGGTCGCGGACTTCCAGTCCTCGACGTAGGCGCTGAGGTTCTTCTCGATGTCGGTCCAGTCGGGTTCGAAGACCTCGACGCCGTCCATCAGCCGGGCCAGCGCGACGGCGTTGGCGTCGGTGGCCTCGACGTCGCCGCGGGCGGCGAAGCCGCCACCGATCGAGCTGACCTTCTTCTGCTGCTCGCGGGCGAGCATGAAGTCCAGCAGCTTCTTGCCGTTGGCGCTGTGCGGGGCCTTGGTGACCAGGCCGGCCGCGTACGGCAGGGCGAACGTGGTGGGCTTGCCGCCGGGGCCGGCCGGGAACCAGATGCCGAGGTTCGGCATGGTCTTGGTCTGGGCGTGGTTCATCTGCACATCGCCGTTGGCGACGAGGAGTTCGCCCTTGTCCACCTTGGGGGCGAGCTTGCCGGTGGAGGCGGACGGGCCGACGTTGTTGGCCTGGAGCCTCTTCAGATAGGCGAGGGCCCGCTCCTTGCCGCCGAAGTCCTGGAACGCCTTGATCAGAACGGCCGTTCCGTCGCCGGCCACGCCCGGGGTGGAGTACTGGAGCTTGTTCTCGTAGCGGGCGCCGAGCAGTTCGTCCCAGGTCTTCGGGGGCTGCTTCAGCTCCTTCTTGTTGTAGACGAACCCGAAGTAGTTGTTGACGACCGAGGTCCAGGTGGAGTCGGCGGCCTTGCCGGCGCCCGCCACCCGGTCGGCGCCGGCCGGGGTGTACTTCTGCAGCAGGCCCTTGCCGGCGGCCTGCTGGATGAACGGCGGCAGGGTGACCAGCACGTCGGCCTGCGGGTTGCTCCGCTCGCGGACGACGCGCTGCACCATCTCGCCGGAGCCGCCCTCGACGTACTTCACCTTGATGCCGGTCTGCTTCTCGAAGTCCGCGAAGACCTCGTCGTACCAGCCGTCGCCGTTCTCGCCCTTGAGGCCGTCGGCGCTGTAGACGGTGACGGCCTTGGCGTCCGAGTCTGCGGAGGAGCCGCAGGCGGACAGCGCGGGCACGGCGAGCAGGGCGAGGGCCACGGCGAGCGGGACGCGGTTTCTGGGCATGGCGGGGCGGTCTCCTGGCGAGGTGGCGGGGGTGATCCGGGGAGGTTCAGCGGTACGACGCCCGGGTGCGGACCCGGGAGACGGCGAACAGGACGAGCAGGGTCGCGGCCATCAGGACCACGGCGACGGCGGACCCGGTGAACAGGGCGCCCCGGTCGGTGGCCGCGTGGATCAGGACGGGCAGCGGGGTCCAGTCCGGCGGGTAGAGCATCATCGTGGCGCTCAGCTCGCCCATGGACAGCGCGAAGCACAGGCCGGCGGCGGCGGTCAGCGAGGGCAGCAGCAGCGGCAGCCGCACCCGGAACAGGATGGAGGCGGGCCGGGCGCCGAGGGAGGCGGCGGCCTGTTCGTAGGCCGGGTCCAGGCGGGTCAGGGCGGCCGACACCGACTGGTGGGCGAAGGCGGTGACCAGCACGGTGTGGGCGGTGATCAGGATCCACCGGGTGCCGTTGAGCAGCAGCGGCGGCTGGGAGAACGCCACCAGCACCGCGAGGCCCACCACCACGGACGGCACGGCGACCGGCAGCACGAACAGGGCGTCCAGCACCCGGCGGTGGCGTTTCTTCAGGGCGGCGGCGGCCAGCGCGGCCCAGGTGCCGGCGGTCAGCGCGAGCAGGCTGGCGGCGACGGCCGTGAGAAGGCTGGTGGTGAGCGCCTGGAGGGCCTCGCCGCGGGTGGCGGCGCGGTAGTGGTCCAGGGTGGGGCCGGAGGGCAGGGCGCCGGACCAGTGGGTGGCGAGGGAGGCGCCCACGACGACCAGCAGGGGCAGCGCGAACAGCGGCAGGAACAGCACCCAGAACACCGCCCACACGGCCCACCTGGCCTTGCGGCTATGCACCAGCACGACGGCTCACCACCCGGTACAGGCCGTACAGGCCCACGGAGATCAGGACGTTGACGACGGCGACCGCACAGGCGCCCGGGTAGTCGGACTCCAGGATCGCCTTGCCGTAGACGAGCGTCGGCAGGGTGGTGACCCCCTTCGCGCCGGTGAACAGCACGATCCCGAACTCGTTCAGGCACAGCACCAGCACCAGGCTGCCGCCGGCCGCGAGCGCGGGCAGCGCCTCGGGCAGGATCACCTGCCGGACGATGCGGGGCGCCCGCGCGCCCAGCGAACCGGCCGCCTCCAGCTGGGCGGTGTCGAGCTGCGCGAACGCGGCGAGCAGCGGGCGCATCACGAACGGCGTGAAGTAGGTGACCTCGGCCAGCAGTACGCCCCAGGGCGTGGCGAGGAACCGGAAGGAGCCGACGACGCCCGTGCCGCCGTAGAGGAACAGCAGTGCCAGCGTGATGAGGAAGGACGGGAAGGACAGGTAGACGTCGATGAACCGGGCCACCGCCTTCGCCCCGGGGAACGGGACGAACGCGATGACCAGCGCCAGCAGGAACCCCAGGACCAGACAGCCGGCGGTGGCGGCCAGCGCCAGCCACACGGTGGTCCACAGCGCGTGCCGGAACGCCTCGGAGCCGAAGACGTCGGCGTACGCCTGGAGGGAGGTGCCGCCGGTGTCGGGCCGCAGGGACTGGCGGACGACGAGGGCGAGGGGGTAGAGGAAGAAGAGGGCGAGCAGGGCGACCGGGGGCAGCGCCCACAGGTGGGGAACCCACCGCCGTGGGGAGACCTTCCGCCCGGCCGGACGGGCGGGTACGGCCCGCGGCGCGGTGTCACCGGTCATCGCCGGTCACCCCCGCGGGCAGCAGCACGCCGTCGTCGGGGGCGAAGTGCAGGTCCACCGGGTCGCCGAGCGCCGGCGGAGCCTTCAGCTCCCGTACGTCGGCCATCACCGTGTGCCCGTCGACCTCGACGTACAGCCGGTGCGTGGCGCCGCGCCACTGGATCTCCCGTACGGTGCCCGGGAGCCGGTTGGGTCCCTCGCCCAGCCCGACCAGATGCGGCCGTACGCAGAGTGTGGCGCGGGCGCCCACGGCGGCCCCGGCCGTGTCCAGCCTCAGCTCCGTGCCCGCGAAGGACACGCCGCCGGCCGTCACGGTCACCGGGACCAGGTTGGCGCCGCCGACGAAGGACGCGGTGAAGGCGTCGGCGGGCGCCCGGTACAGCTCCCTCGGCGTGCCGCACGCCCGCAGCCGGGCCGAGTCCATCACCGCGATCCGGTCGGCCAGGGTGAGTGCCTCGACCTGGTCGTGGGTGACGTACAGCATCGACACCTCCGGCAGCTCGCGGTGCAGCCGGGCGAGTTCGGCGAGCATCCCGGAGCGCAGCCGGGTGTCCAGCGCGGACAGCGGCTCGTCCAGGAGCAGCACGCGGGGCCGGATGGCGAGCGCGCGGGCGATCGCGACGCGCTGCTGCTGCCCGCCGGACAGCTCGCGCGGGTGCCGGCGGGCGTAGCCGGCCATGCCGGTCAGCTCCAGTGCCTCGGCGACCCGCTGCCGGAGCTCGTCCTTGGGGGTGCGGCGGGCTTTGAGTCCGAAGGCCACGTTCTCGTCCACGCGCAGGTGCGGGAAGAGGGCGTAGCTCTGCACGACCATGCCGATGCCGCGCCGGTACGGCGGGAGGTCCGTCACGTCCTCGCCGCCGAGGTACACCCGCCCGGACGCGGGCCGCACGAACCCGGCGACCGCCCGCAGGGCGGTGGTCTTGCCGGAGCCGGACGGCCCGAGGAGCGCCATGACCTCGCCGGGCTCGACGGTCAGGTCGAGGGAGTCGAGGACGACGTTTCCGTCATAGGCGACCGTGACGGAGTCGAAGCGGATGCCCATGTCAGCGGTCCCCGGCGAGCAGGCCGGGCAGGCCGGCGACGGAGTCGAGGACGTGGGTGGCACCGGCGGCGGTGAACTCGGCGTCGCCGTGCGCGCCGGTGCGCACGCCCGCGACCAGCCCGGCCCCGGCGCGTACGCCGCTGAGCACGTCGTACGACGTGTCGCCGGCCACCGCGATCTGCCGGACGTCCTCGGCGGCCTTGGTGCGGACGAACGCCTCCAGCACCATGTCCGGGTACGGCCGCCCGCGCCCGCCGGCGTCGGCCGGGCACAGGGTGAGCGGCACCAGGTTGCGCCAGCCGAGGGCGTCCAGGATCGCGTCCTGGGTGACCCGGGCGAAGCCGGTGGTCAGGACGACGGTACGGCCGTTCCCGGCCAGTTCCTCGATGGCCTCGCGGGCCCCGGGGACCGGGGCGATCAGGCCCTGGTCGACCAGGTCGCCGTACGCCTCCTCGAAGGCGGTGTTGGCCCGCCGGGCGCGGTCCTCGTCGCCGAAGAGGTGACGGAAGACGGAGATCTTGGACTCGCCCATGGTGGCGCGGACGTAGGCCAGGTGCTCGGCGTGCTCGGCGGAGCCGGGCTCGACGCCCAGCTCGGCGGCGGCAGCGGCGAAGGCGCGCTCGACCAGGCCGCCGTCGGCGACGGTGGTGCCGGCCATGTCGAGGACGACGAGGCGGATGCCGGGGGTGCCGGGGGTGCCGGTCGTGCCCGGCGTCTTCGGGGTGACGGGTGTCATGGGGTGCTCACCAGCCCAGTTCGTTCGCGGTGGTCTCGGCTATCGCGGGGGCGCAGGTCATGCCGCGCCCGCCGGGCCCGGTGACCAGCCACACCCCCTCGTGCACCCGCTGCCGGTGGACGACCTTGCCGGGGTCGGTGCACTGCGCGTACACGCCCGCCCAGCGGTGCCGCACGCGCGGCAGCGGCCGGCCGAGGAGGGAGGCCACGACGCCGGTGAGGTGCTCGTAGGGCTCCTCGACGGTGTCGAAGGCGAAGGGGTGCTCGTACTCGTGGGTGTCGCCGATGGTCAGGCCGCCGTCGGCGCGCTGCACCATGAGCAGCTGCATCCTGTGCGCGGCGGCGGTCCGAGGCTGCGGCTGGCGGGCGTTCAGCTCGTCGAGGGCCGCGGAGGCGTACGCCGGGTAGTAGCGGAAGCTGTCGGCGTCGGCGACGGAGGTGGTCAGCGGCTCGCCGAGCGGGTCGGTCTGCATCATCTGGAGGCGGACGCGGCGCACCGGGAGGTCCGGGCCGGCCAGTTCGCGGACGAGTCCGCCGAGCCAGGCGCCGGTGCACAGCACGACAGCGTCGGCGTGGTGGGTGTCGCCGTGGTCGTCGCGGACGGTGCCGGCGCCGGTCACGTCGCGCACCTCCCGGCCCGGCAGGAAGGTGTAGTTCGGGGACTTCAGCAGCTCGGCGCGCAGGGCGAGCTGGGCGGTGCGGGGCTCCACGGCCGCGTCCCGCTCGCAGTACAGGGCGGCGGTGAAGTCGCCGCGCAGGGCGGGGTTCAGGGCACGGGCCTCGTGCGGGGTGAGCAGCTTGTAGCCGCGGGCGGCGGCGTCCGCGCGGGCCACCGCCGCCTCCGCGACGGCGAGTTCGAGCGGGCCGCGGACCGGGGTGAGGGAGCCGTTGGGGCGGAAGCCCAGCGCCGGCACCCGGGCGCCGATCCCCTCCCACAGCTCCCGCGCCCGCAGGGCGGTCTCCAGCTCTTCCCCACCGGCGCGCCCGCTGACCCAGATCTGCCCGAAGTTGCGCAGCGAGGCGCCGCGCGCCTCGGCCTCGCGCTCGATCTGGACGACCTGGTGGCCGCGCTCCACTGCATGCCAGGCGTGCATGGTGCCCACCACGCCGGCTCCGACGACTGTGACTCTCACGGCGGCAACGCTCCTCGCGATTCGGGAACCGGAGACATCCGGCTGACAACGAGAGCGTGAACGAGCCATCACGTTTGGGCTAGACCCGTTATCTTTTTGTGATATCCGAGGGGGGTGCGGGGTGCCCGGGGCCGCTCAGCCCTGGAGGTGGGTGGTGAAGGAGAAACGGTCGCCGCGGTACAGCGACCGCACCCGCTCCAGCGGGCGGCCCCCGGTGTCCCGGGAGATCCGGTGGATCAGCAGCATGGGCAGGGCGGGCGGGGTGCCGATGAGGAGGGCCTCGCGGGGCGTGGCCAGGACGGTCTCGATCCGCTCGTCCGCGTCGCCGAAGGAGATGCCCTGGGCGGCGAGATAGCCGTAGAAGGAGGAGTCCGGGTCGAAGTCGGCGTCCAGCCGGGGCACCCGGGCGACGGCGACGTACGTGCTCTCCAGGCCCACCCGCTCGTCGTCGGCGAGCAGCACCCGCTCCAGATGCCAGACGGGTTCGCCACGGCTGAGCCCGGTCTCGGCGGCGAGCGGGTCCGGGCACGGGAACCGGTCGAGGGTGACGAGGGCACGGCCCGGGGTGCGCCCCTGCCGGCGTACGCCCTCGGTGTAGCTGGCCAGGGACAGCGGCTGGGCCAGCTTGGGCCCGGCGACCACGGTGCCCCGGCCCCGGCGCCGCAGCCGCCCCTCCAGCACCAGGTCCCGCACGGCCTGCCGCACGGTCTCGCGGGCCACGTCGTACCGCTCGGCGAGATCCCGCTCGGTGGGGATGACGCCGCCCTCCCCCAGCTCCTCCAGCAGCGCGGCGATCCGCGCCTTCACCACGTAGTACTTGGGGATGCGCCCGTGCTCGGGGATACCGGAGCGGACGGGGGCGCCGGGTGCCTGGTCGTTGGGGTAGTCCACGGGGGGATCGTCGCAGACGGGGGCCGGGGGTGGCGGGCCGGGGAGGGGCGTGACGGAAGGGGGCGTGACGGGGGCGGGAGCGGGGCGGCCCGGTCAGCGGCGGCCGCGGAGCAGGAGGAAGGCGCCGCCGGCGGCGGCCAGCAGGGCGAGCAGGGGGGTGAGGACGGTCGCGAGGGGGGCGTGGGCGGGCGCGGTGCGGGCCGGCTGTCCGGCGCGCCGCCCGTCCCCGGGGGCCGGGGCGGGGGTGCCGGGTGGGTGCAGGGCATGGGCTTCCCGCGCCTCCCGCGCGGGTCCGGTGTCCTCCCGCTCCCCCTCGGTGCCGTCCTCCCCGTCCCCGGTGACCGAGAAGCGGTAGGCGTCGGACTCCCCGACCCAGTCCCCGTCCTGGCCCCGCCGCTGGACGACGGCGGCGGTCGCGGTGACCTGTCCGGCCGCGGCGCCGGGGGCGAACGAGAACCGGACCCGTACGCCGACGGTCCGGCCGGGCGGCACGGTGAACCCGGCGAACCCGGTGCCGTCCAGCACGCCGACCAGTTCCCGGGCCTCGGTGGCCTCGAAGGCGACCCGGTGGGCGCGGGAGCCGTCGTAGAAGTCGAGGCGGGGTTGGTCCGGCCGCAGCGCGCGTTCCTCGCCGACGAGGACCACGACCGGGTGGACGCCGGCGCAGGTCCGGTCGGTGGTGTTGGTGAGGTCGATGTACCAGGTACGGGGGCTGCCGCCGGCCGCGTAGGACGCGGGGCCGCCACGGATACGGGCGGCCAGCGGGAACGCGTGGGCGTCGGCGGCGGCACAGGAGGGGGCCGCGGGGGTCTGGGCGTGCGCGGCGGACGGTGACACGGGGAGGACGACGGTGGCTGCGGCTGCGGCTGCGGCTGCGGCGCGGCAGCGGGACAGGGGTGTGCGCGGTCGCATGAACACATGACCTTGCCGGGTGGGCCGGGAGGAACGGCGCCGCCATGCCGGGACCGGGGACGAGGTCCCCTCCGGCAGCGGACAGCGGGCCCGGGAGGCCGGGCGGCGGGGGCGCGGGGCTGCCGGCCGTCCACCGACCGCGGGCGCGCCGTGGCCGGTCGCGGTTCCCCGCGCCCCCAGGGGGTCACGCTGCCGTGCGCTGCATACGGAACGGCGCGACCGACGCCATGGGGTTACCGGCCGCCCGCGGGCCGCGGGCACGCCGTGGCCGGTCGGGCGGCTCCCCGCGCCCCTGCGGGGTGCTGTCACGCATCCCCCCGCCCGAACAGCGGTGCCAGCAGCAGTTGGGCCGCTCCCTCGGCGACCAGGCGTTCGGCTCGTGGTGCGGTCCGGACCGGTACGCCCCCGTCCGCTCCCTCGCGCCGGGCCCGGGCCCCCAGGACCTCGCCGACGCCCCGTACGTACACGTCCGGCGCGCCGGCGACCGTACGTCCTCCGAGCAGCACCCCGTCGATGTCCAGCAGCCCGACCAGGTTCCCGGCCGCCACCCCCAGCACCCGCGCCGCCTCCGCTATCTCGCCCCGCGCCACCGCGCCGAGGCACAGTGCCTCCACGCAGCCCCGGGCCCCGCACTCGCACGGCGGTCCGTCCAGCTGGATCACCTGGTGGCCGAACTCCCCCGCCCCGGTCCGCGCCCCACGGTGCACGCCGCCGTCGATCACCAGCCCGGCCCCGAGCCCCGTACCGAGGTGCAGATACGCGAACGACCGGCCCACCACCTCCTGCGCGCCCCCGACCGCCAGCCCGAGCGCCGCCGCGTTGGTGTCCTTGTCGACCACCACCGGCACCCCCAGCCGCTCCGCGAGCGCGTCCCGCAGCGGAAAGCCGTCCCACTCGGGAAACCCGGTGACCCGGTGCAGGACCCCCCGCGCGTGGTCCAGCGGTCCGGGCAGCGCCACGCCCACCCCGACCAGCGACCCGGTCCCGGCGAGGCTCCCGCCGCCCGCACCCGGCAGGTCCCCCACCACTTCGCGGACCACCGCGCACACCGCCCCCAGCACCGCTTCGGCCCCCGCTCCCAGGTCCAGCCCGGCGCGTCGCCCGGCCACCACGGCCCCGTCCAGATCGACGAGCACCGCGCGCAGTTCGTCGCGGTCCAGGTGCACCCCGACGGCATGCCCCGCCTCCGGTACCAGCCGCAGGACCGTCCGAGGCTTGCCCCCGGTCGACGCCCGCCGCCCGGCCTCCGCCGCGAACCCCTCCGCCCGCAGCCGCGCGGTGATCTTGCTGACGGCCTGCGGGGTCAGCCCGGTGCGCTCGGCCAGCTCCAGCCGGCTGATGCCCTCGGCCCCGGCATCCCGCAGCAGCCCCAGCACCAGCGCCGTGTTGTGGCTGCGCACCAGCCCCAGATTCGCCCCGGCTGCGCCCTTGTCCCCCGTCATCCCCGCCCTCGGCTCGCTCCTGTTCACCCCTCCATTCTCCCCACCGCTTGCACTTTCGCAACAGCGTTGCCAAAGTGGGAGGCATGACTGCTACCCCCCTCCGCGTCGGCCTGATCGGCTACGGCCTCGCCGGCTCGGTCTTCCACGCCCCGCTGATCGCCGCCACCGAGGGCCTCGCCCTGGACACCGTGGTCACCTCCAACCCGGAGCGGCAGGAGCAGGCCCGCGCCGAGTTCCCGCAGGTCCGGATCGCCGCCACCGCCGAGGAACTGTTCGACCGGGCGGACGGGCTGGACCTGATCGTCGTGGCCTCCCCGAACAAGACGCACGTGCCGCTGGCCGGCGCCGCCCTCAAGGCGGGTCTGCCCGTGGTCGTGGACAAGCCGGCCGCCGGAACCGCGGCCGAGGCCCGGGAGCTGGCCGCCCTCGCCGAGGAGCGCGGTCTGCTGCTGTCGGTCTTCCAGAACCGCCGCTGGGACAACGACTTCCTCACCCTGCGCAAGCTGCTCGCGGACGGCGCGCTCGGCGACGCCTGGCGCTTCGAGTCCCGCTTCGAGCGCTGGCGCCCGCGGCCCAAGGGCGGCTGGCGCGAGTCCGGCGACCCCGCAGAGATCGGAGGTCTGCTCTACGACCTCGGCAGCCATGTCGTCGACCAGGCCCTGGTCCTCTTCGGCCCGGCCACCGAGGTCTACGCGGAGACGGACATCCGCCGCCCCGGCGCCGAGACCGACGACGACACCTTCATCGCGCTCACCCACGCCGGCGGCGTCCGCTCCCATCTCTACGTCTCCGCGACGGCCGCCCAGCTCGGCCCGCGCTTCCGGGTGCTGGGCTCCCGCGCCGGCTACGTCAAGTACGGCCTGGACCCGCAGGAGGCGGCCCTGCGCGAGGGCGGCCGTCCCGGCACCGGCGCCGGCTGGGGCGTGGAGGACGAGTCCCTGTGGGGCCGGATCGGCTCCGGGGAGTCCCCGCTGACCGGCGCCGGCACCCCCGTACCGACCCTGCCGGGCGACTACCCGGCCTATTACGCGGCCGTCGCCGACGCCCTGCGCGGCGCCGGTCCCAACCCGGTGACCGCCCTGGAGGCCGCCGCCGCGCTCGACGTACTGGAAGCGGCCCGCCGGTCCGCCCGCGACAAGGTGACGGTGACCCTGTGATGCCCGGGGACACCCCCACCGTGCAGGAGCTGGAGGAGCAGCAGCGGCGCCTGGTCTTCCCGCGGTTCACCCACGAGGACGCCTGGGCCCTCGGCTGCCTCCTGGTCGAGCTGGCCCGGGAGCGCGAGGCTCCGGTCGCCATCGACATCCACCGGGGCGGCCAGCAGCTCTTCCACGCCGCCCTGCCGGGCTCCGCCCCGGACAACGACGCCTGGATCGCCCGCAAGCGCCGGGTGGTGGAACGCTACGGCGCCCCGTCCTACCTGGTCGGCGCCCGGTTCCGCGCCAAGGGCACGACCTTCGAGGAGTCCTCCCGCCTCGATCCGGACACCTACGCGGCGCACGGCGGCTCCTTCCCGGTCACGGTCGAGGGGGCCGGGGTGGTCGGCGCGGTCACCGTCTCCGGCCTGCCCCAGGTGGAGGACCACCGGTTCGTGGTGGAGGCGCTGGAGCGGTTCCTCCGCCGTTCGGCCGGCTGAGGGAACGGCGGGAATCAACCCGGGTCGCCCTCCGGTTGGCAGGACGGAAGACCTGACGATCATGACTCTGTCCACCACCGGAGGGACCACACCCGATGACCACCGCACTGAAGGAGACCATCGGCCGGTACGGCGTCTGGAGCTTCGAGCTGCGCTCCGAGGACCCGGCCCGGCGCGGCGAGCTGGACGAGGCCGCGGCCGAGCTGGAGGAGCTCGGGTACGGCGCCGTCTGGCTGGGCGGCAACAGCACCGCTGACCACGCGGCCCCGCTCATCGGCGCCACGCGCCGTGTCGTCGTCGGCACCAGCATCCAGAGCGTCTGGCAGCAGGACGCCGCCACCACGGCGGCCGGCTTCGCCGAGCTGGAGACGGCCCACCCCGGCCGGTTCGCGCTGGGCCTCGGGGTGAGCCACGGCCCGCGGGTGAAGGAATACCGCCGCCCGTACACGGCCATGGTCGAGTACCTGGACGAGCTGGACCGGGCGGGCGTGCCCGCCGAGCGGCGGGTGCTGGCCGCGCTGGGCCCCCGGATGCTGGAGCTGTCCCGGGACCGCGCGGCCGGCGCGATCCCCTACCTGACGACGCCGGAACACACCGAGCAGGCCCGGCGGATCCTGGGCGCGGGGCCGCTGCTGGCCCCCGAGCTGAAGGTGGTCCTGGAGTCCGACCCGGCCCGGGCCCGGGAGACGGCCCGCGCCTATCTGGCCCGCTATCTGGAACTGCCCAACTACACCAACAACTTCCTCCGGCTCGGCTTCACGGAGGCGGACGTCGCCGGCGGCGGCAGTGACCGCCTCATCGACGCGGTCTTCGCCTGGGGCGACGAGGCCCGGATCCGCGAGCGCGTCACCGCCTTCCACGAGGCGGGCGCGGACCACGTGGCCCTCCAGGTGGTGACGGCGGACATCGGCGAGGTCCTGCCGAGGGAGGAATGGCGCCGGCTGGCCGCCCTGCTGGGGTAGCCGGGCCGCCGCGTCAGGGGGCGCGGGAAGCCGCGCGACCGGCCCGGAGCCCCACGCACGGGCGACGGCGCCACCGCGGTTCCCGGCGCTCCCGGCGCTCCGGGCGGCACTCCCGGCACTCCCGGAAAAGCGGCTACGCGTCCTTCAGTTCCTGCCGCTGCCGGCCGAGCCCCGCGATCTCCAGCTCCACCACGTCCCCGGCGCGCAGATACGGCTTCGGCTCGGGCGCGCCCATCGCCACCCCGGCCGGCGTGCCCGTGTTGATGACGTCGCCGGGGTACAGGGTCATGAACCGACTGAGGTAGCGCACGACCTCGCCGACCGGGAAGATCTGCTCGGCCGTCGTACCGTCCTGCTTCAGCTCTCCGTTCACCCACAGTCGCAGCGACAGGTCCTGCGGGTCGGCGATCTCGTCGGCCGTCACCAGCCACGGCCCCAGCGGGTTGAACGTCTCGCAGTTCTTGCCCTTGTCCCAGGTCCCGCCCCGCTCGATCTGGAACTCCCGCTCGGAGACGTCGTGCGCCACCGCGTACCCGGCGACGTGCGCGAGCCCCTCCTCCGCCGAGTCCAGGTAGCGGGCCGTACGGCCGATGACGACCGCGAGTTCGACCTCCCAGTCGGTCTTCACCGAGCCGCGTGGCACCAGCACCGTGTCGTCCGGCCCGACCACCGTGTCCGGTGCCTTGAGGAAGACGACCGGCTCGGCGGGCGGCTCGGCACCCGCCTCCCGGGCGTGGTCGTGGTAGTTCAGCCCGATGCACACGACCTTCCCGATGCGGCCGAGCGGGGGGCCGATCCGCAGCCCGGCCGCGTCCAGCGCGGGCAGCTCACCGGAGCCGGCCGCCGCCCGGATCCGGGCGAGCGCCTCCTCGTCGGCGAGGAGCGCGCCGTCGATGTCGTCCACGAGGCCCGACAGGTCCCGGAGGGTCCCCTCGGCGTCGAGCAGTGCGGGGCGCTCGGCCCCGGCCGTACCGACTCGCAGCAGCTTCACGGTCACCATCTCCCTCGATCGCGGGCGCCCGCCGATGTGTGCAGCCATCGGAGGACTGGCCGATCCTCCAATTCCCCCGTCCAGTCCGCAAGACCCTGTTCAGGTACTGGACCGTAACCCGGGACGTCCGGTACCGCTCAGCGGTACAGCAGGGACTGCTCCGCCGCGCTCCACGCCGTACTGGTGACGACGTACAGTGCGGCGGCCAGCGGGACGACCGCGACCGTGACGAGGGTGAAGAAGGACAGCAACGGCGCCACCCGGGTGACCGCGGCGAGGCCGGGCACCTGGTCGCCGCCGGCGACCGGGACCGGCTGTGCGGCCATGGTGCGCCGGGTACGCCGGTAGTTGACGGTGGCGACGGCCGCGACGAGGGCGAACAGACCGAGGTAGACCAGTCCGGCGGGGCCGAACGCCCCGCCGTCGGCGAGCGCGTCGGTCCAGCGTCCGCCGAGCGGCGCCGCGAACAGCCGGTGGTCCAGGAGGGAGTTGGCATCGCCGCCGATCGTGGTGCTGGAGAAGAGGTGGAACAGCAGGAAGAAGGCGGGCAGTTGGAGCAGGCCGGGCAGGCAGCCGGAGAGCGGTGAGACCTTCTTACGGGCGTGCAGTTCCATGACCGCCCGCTGGAGGCGCTCGGGGTCGCGGGCGTGCCGGGCGCGCAGCGCGTCGATCTCCGGCTGGAGCGCGGCGCGGGCGCGCCGGCCGCGGGCGGCGGCCCGGGACAGGGGGTGGACGAGGAGCCGTACCAGCGCGGTGAACAGGACGATCGCGGCGGCCGCCGCGGAGGCGTGGAACAGCGGGGTCAGCAGGTCGGCGAGGTGCTCGACCAGACGGGCGAAGACGGACATGGGTGAGCCCTCCGGGGGTCTCGTCGTGCCGGAAACGGCCGGGAATCAGCAGGGGATTTCGGCGGGGAAACGGCGTGACGAGCCGCGCGGGATCATCCGTCGGCGGATGCGCGGACGTGCGACCCTGCGGCCTCACGGGTGCGCGGACGTACGGATACGCGGGTGCGCGGACGTACGGATACGCGGACGTGCCCTACGCGGCGGTCGTCGCCACTCCGGCGTGTCCGGGGGCCCTGGGCCGTCGCCGGCCGGGTGCGTCGGGGTCGCGCTGGGGCAGGAAGGCCGTACGGCGGGCCCGGTCGCGGATCGCGGTGCGCACGCGGGTCGGGGGTACGACGGGTACGCGCCGCGCGGCCAGCACGGCGCAGGCGGCGAGCGTCGCGGCGACGGCGGCGGTCGCGGCGAGGGCGACGGCGGTGGTGAGACCGCCGGTGCCGAGGAGGGCGGTCTGGAGCAGCAGCAGCTGCGCCACGAACAGCAGGAAGGCTAGGGGGCGGAGGGCGACCGCACTGCCGCGCATCACGTCTCCCCCTCTCTCCTTCGGACTCTCCTTCGTACCGCCGTCAGTGTGCCAGATGCGCCGGTTCGGTCTCCAGGGGCTCCAGCAGCCGCTTCGGCCGCAACAATGCCCTGCTGACCGGGTCGTTGGGAGCGGTGTCCAGTTCCGGCCCCGGCACCATGACGACGTCGGCGACCGGCACGGGGGTTCCGCAGTCGGCACACGTTCCGTACGGTCCGATGTCCCCGCCGCAGTCCGCGTGCCGGAAGGAACGCAGCCGGCCGGCGCCGGCGTGCTCGCGCCCCCACTGGCTCAGGGCGCGCAGGGCGGGCCACAGGGCCGCACCGCGCTCGGTGACGACGTACTCGTCCCGCGGCGGTGCCTCCTGGTACCGGCGCTTTTCGAGGATGCCCTGCTCGGTGAGCGTGCGCAGCCGGTCGGAGAGGACGGCGCGCGGGATGCCCAGGTGGACGAGGAAGTCGTTGTAGCGCCGGACGCCGTAGATGGCGTCGCGGACCACGAGCAGCGTCCAGCGCTCGCCGACGACCTCCAGCGCGCGGGCGATCGAGCACTCCTGCGTCGCGTAGTCCTTGCCCAGTGCCATGCCGTCCACTGTAACCGCACACGGCGAATCGGTTCAGTGAACGAACCGACAGTGCTACGGTGACGGCGACCGAGGTCGATTCAATGACCGAACCCACGCGCACGGGCTCCGCCGGGCCGGTCCGGACCGGACGACGGCCCCGGAAGGACACGACAGACCATGCCCCGGCCCGACTCCGCGACCGGCCCCGCCGCCCCCGGCACCCCACCGGGGGACTCCCCCGCCACCTCCGGGCAAGCGCCCGCACATCCCCGCGCCACCCTGGCCCTGACCAGCGCCGCGACCGCCTTGGCCCTCATGTCGTACACCGCCCCGATGGTGACGCTTCCGGACACCGCGAGCGATCTGGGCACCCCGCTGTCCGCCCAGGCCTGGCTGCTCAACGGCACCCCGCTCGGCCTCGCCGCCCTGCTGCTGGTGGCCGGCAGCCTCGCCGACGACCACGGCCGCCGCCGGATCTTCCTGGCCGGCACCCTGGGCCTCGGCCTCACCACCGCCCTCGCCGCGGTGACCACCTCGACCTGGCAGTTCACCCTGGCCCGCATCGCCCAGGGCTCGGCCAGCGCGGCCCTGCTGGCCAGCGCGCTCGGCCTGATCGTGCACGCCTTCCCCAGCCCGCGCGGCCGGCTGCACGCCACCGGGGTGTGGGGCGCGTTCGTCAGCGGCGGCATCGCCGCGGGCCCGCTGCTCGCGGGCGCGCTGCCGCACTGGCGGCTCGCCTACGGCCTGCTGGGCGCCGCCGCACTGGTGGTGGCCGCGCTCGGCGCCCGGGGACTGACCGAGTCACGCGCCCCGCGCGGCGGCCGGCCGGACGTGCTCGGCGCGCTCACCTTCGGCCTGGCGCTCGCCGCCCTGGTCGCGGCCCTCACCCTGGGCCGGGACGGCTGGCTGCGCGCCCCGGTAGGCCTGCTGCTCGCGACGGCCGTGCTGCTCGTCGCCGCCTTCGCCGCGGTGGAGCGCCGGGCCGCCACCCCGATGATCGACCTCGGGCTGCTGCGCCGGCCCCGCTTCCTGGCCTCCTCCGCGGGCGGCCTGTTCACCGGCCTCGCCGTGATCGGCGTGTTCAGCTACCTGCCGGCGCTGCTCCAGCAGGCCCTGCGCCTGTCACCCCTGGCCACGGCCTGGCTGTTCCTGCTCTGGGCCGGGCTGAGCTTCGCCGTCGCCCTCCAGGTCAGGCATCTGTCCGGCCGCCTCGCCCCGCGCACCCAGCTCGCCCTCGGCTTCATCCTGCACGCGGTCGCCGTGCTGACGATGCTCGGTGCCGTCGGCGCCGGTTCCTGGCCCCGGCTGCTGCCCGGCCTCGTCATCGGCGGGGTCGGCAGCGGGCTGCTCAACGGCGCTCTGCCGCTGCTCGCGGTGGAGTCGGTGCCGCGCGAGCGGGCCGCTATGGGCTCAGGCGCCCAGCAGACCTTCCGCTACATCGGCTCCTGCGCGGGCGTGGCCCTGACCATCGCCCTCGCCACGTCGGCCGGCGACCTGGCCCGGGGCGCGAACCTCGCCCTGCTGGTGTCGGCGGGGCTGGCGGCGGCGGGCGCGGTGAGCGTACTGGCATCACGCAAGGATGCGTGACCCCGCCCGGGGTGCTCGTCGTACCCGTACGCGGGCCCGGCCGGCGAGCACGGGACGGACGGGCCGTACGACCCCCACGCCCCGGGGCCGTCGTACGCGGCAGGACCCGGCCGATGCCGCAGGGGTACGCCGCCGAGCGCGGCTCCGTCCCCAACCGGCCGCGGGCATCGGACGGACCGGCTTTCTCGATGGGTTTGAGAAAGGGCCGTCACAACCCTCGACAGCGTCGTCCGGCAGCCCTGATGCTTCCTGTTGGCATGCCGGGGGGACGAGGCGGCACCGCTTCCAGGACGCGGTGCCGCGGCCGCATGGAGAGGCAGCGAACGCATCCATGATCCGACGCAGAACACTGCTGGCCGCCACGGGCGGCGGCCTGCTCGGCGGCGCACCGGCCACGGGCACGGCCCGGGCGGACTCGACGGTCACCGTCGACCCGTCGGTGTCGTACGGCACATGGGAGGGCTGGGGCACCTCCCTGGCCTGGTGGGCGAACGTCTTCGGCACGCGGGACGACTTCGCCGACATCTTCTTCACGACCAAGGACACGACGTACGACGGCACCTTGCTGCCCGGCCTCGGCCTGAACATCGCCCGCTACAACCTGGGCGCGTGCGGCTGGAACAGCGTGGGCGGCGAGACGATGGCCGTCTCCCCGAACATCCCCTCCTTCAAGCAGATCGAGGGCTACTGGCAGGACTGGACCGACGAGAACCCGGCCTCCGCGGCCTGGAAGTGGACGGCGGACGCCGCCCAGCGGGCCATGCTCGTGAAGGCCACCCGGCGCGGCGCGGTCTCGGAGCTGTTCGCCAACTCCCCCATGTGGTGGATGTGCGCCAACCACAACCCGTCCGGCGCGGCCGACGGCGGCGACAACCTCCAGCCCTGGAACCACCGGCAGCACGCCGCCCACCTCGCCGCCGTCGCCCTGTACGCCCGGCAGCACTGGGGCGTGGACTTCGCGACGGTGGAGCCCTTCAACGAGCCTTCCTCGTCCTGGTGGACCGCCACCGGCACCCAGGAGGGCTGCCACATCGACGCGGCCACCCAGGCGGCCGTACTGCCGTACCTGCGTTCCGAGCTGGACAAACGGGGCCTGGCCGGCACCCGGATCGCCGCGTCCGACGAGACGGGCTACGACCTGGCCCGCACCACCTGGAATTCCTTCTCCGCCACGGTCAAGGGGTACGTCGACCGGGTCAACGTGCACGGCTACCAGGGTTCCGGGGGCCGCCGCGACCTGCTGTACACGGACGTCGTGACCACCTCCCGCAAGGCCCTGTGGAACTCCGAGACCGGCGACGACGACGCCACCGGTCTGACGACGGCGAGCAACCTCCTCTACGACTTCCGCTGGCTGCACCCCACGGCCTGGGTGTACTGGCAGGTGATGGACCCCAGCGCGGGCTGGGCGGCGATCACCTACGACCCGGCCACCCGGCAGCCGGGGGCGGTGCAGACGAAGTACTACGTCCTGGCCCAGTTCACCCGGCACATCCGTCCCGGCATGACGATCCTGGACACCGGTGTGAGCTACGCGGTGGCGGCCCTGGACCGGCCGGCGAAGCGCCTGGTGATCGTGGCCGCGAACACCTCCGCCTCCGCCCGGACCCTGACGTTCGACCTGTCCCGCTTCACCGCGGTCACCGGCGGCCCGGACGGCCTGGTCCCCCGCTGGAACACGGTCACGACGGGCGGCGACCGCTACACCCCCCACTCCGACATCCGCCTGAACGGCAGGACGCCGGCGGTCGCGTTCGCGCCGAAGTCGGTGCAGACCCTCCGGATCGACGGCGTCACCGGGTAAGCCCGACGCTCCGGCCGTACAACCCTGGGCACCGCCGGCCTGTCCTCAAGGTGTACGAAAAGCAACGTCTTGATGCTCTCATCACACCGTGAGGACCGCTTCCATGAAGTACCGTCCGGCCGTGATCGCGGCCGCCGCCTCCGCCGCCCTGCTCGCCGGGACGCCCGCCGCCGGGGCGGCGGAGGGGGACCGTGGCTCCCTGCCCGCCTGCACCGACGTGTCGACCGCGTACGGCGACTACGAACAGCGCGATCTGAAAGCGGCGCTCGACATCACCGCCGACGCGCTGGTGCCGGGCGGCGACTGGACCCCGGCCAAGGGCTCCGTGACCAACCTCGGCAGGCGGGACCTTCCCAAGGTCGACATACACGCCTACCCCTGGCTCCAGACCGAGGACCCGGAGTTCCAGAGCATGTTCAAGTTCGTGGAGGTGGAGATGCGCACGGCGGACGGCGCCTGGCAGCCGGTGAACGACACCGACGCCGTCCTCTCCGTCCCGGTGCCGTCCGGCCGGACCCTGTCCTACGACCTGAGGGTGCGGGTGATCAAGGACGTACCGGCGCGGCTCTACAGCTCCGAATTCAACTTCCTGGCCTCCTTCGCGGACGTGTACCGCTTCCCCGACACCGGCAAGGAGGTGGAGTGCGGGGCCAGCGCCACCGGCTACGACAGGTTCGAGATCCGGCGCGCGACCACCACTCCCAAGCCGACCCCGAGCTCCGCCCAGCCGACGCCGACCGCGTCCCGGTCCTCCGCCACCCCGACGGCCGCACCGGCCTCCGCGTCCCCCACGGGGTCCCCGGCCACCACCCCGTCCGCCTCCGCCTCCCCGACCTCGACGGCGTCGGCCGCCCCCGTCCCCGCGTCCGTCCCCTCCGCCACGGGCGGTGAGCTGGCCGAGACCGGCGGTTCCGACGCCACCCTCCCGCTCGCCGCGGCGGCCGCCGGCCTGGCCGTACTGGGCGCCGCAGCGGTGGCGTTCGCCCGCCGCCGCAGGAACTGACGGACCGGCCGTCGTACGGTGCGACCGCGTGACGGTGTCACCGGGTGACGGTTTCCCCCGGCGGCAGGGCGTCCTGGTAGCCGTTCGTGGGCCGGGGGACCTTCGTGACCGTACGGGCGTCCAGCGCGACCGGCGCGGACGCGGTGCCGAGCGTCCCGCCGGGGTGCCAGGTCCCGGTGACCGTCACCCAGGTGTCGGCGGGCGGCACGGGCCCGCCGTGGACGCGCACCTTGACCGACTGGGCGTCCGCCGCGCAGCAGTTGAGCACGAGCCGGGTCAGCTCCCAGCCGTCGCCGTCGCGGGGGGTGACGAACCCGGTCATCCGGACGACGCGCCCCTCGATGGCCTGACCCCGGTCCTCCCGCACCCGGCTGGTGAAGTCGGAGAGGGTCATGGGCAGGGGCGAGGTGCGCGGCAGCGGACCGAAGTCACCGCGGTGGGCGACGGGCTTCGCCGACTGCCGGGCCGCGGTGAAGGCGCCGAGGGCGGGCGGGGCGTAGCAGAGCAGGCTGAGGGCGGGAAGGAGCAGCAGCCAGGCGACCCCGGGCGGCCCGGAACGACCGTGCCCGTGCCCGTGCCCGTCATCGCCGTCCGTCCCCCTGTCGAGGACGGCACTCGCGAGCCCCAGCAGGAGCAGCACGGCCCCGGTGGCGATGAGCGGGGGCCGCATGCCCTCCTTGACGTACCGCAGGTACAGGTCCGTGACCAGGGAGACGTGCAGCAGCCCGAGCCCGCACAGCACGAGCAGCCCCGCCTGGAGCGTCCGTCTCACAGCAGCACCCCTCCGGCCAGCGTCGAGCACGCGACGGCGACGACCGCGGTGGCGGCGGAGAACCGTACCGCGAAGGCCCGCCCGAAGGTTCCCGCCTGGAGGGCGATGAGCTTCAGGTCGACCATGGGCCCCACCACCATGAACGCCAGCCGCGCCACGGGCGGGAACCCGGTCAGCGAGGCGGCCAGGAAGGCGTCGGCCTCGGAGCACACCGCGAGCAGGACGGCGAGGGCGGCGAGGAACAGCACGGACAGCCAGGGCGAAGTGGAGAAGGTGTCGAGCACGGAGCCCGGGACGGTGACGTTGAAGGTGGCCGCGGCCATGGCGCCGACCACCAGGAACCCTCCGGCGTGCAGGAAGTCGTGCTGGAACCCGCGCCGGAACTCGTCCCACCGGCTGTGTCCCGCCCGGTGCCCGGTGTGCCGCGCGACGGGTCGCAGCCACTCGGCCCGCCCGAACCGCAGCCACAGCCAGCCCATGACGACGGCGGTGGCGAGGGAGGCGAGCAGCCGGGCGAGCACCATGGCGGGGTTCCCGGGGAACGCGATCGCGGTGGCGGTGAGCACGACCGGGTTGACGGCGGGCGCGGAGAGCAGGAACGCGAAGGCGGCGGCCGGGGTGACGCCGCGGCTGATGAGACTGCCGGCGACCGGCACGGAGGCACACTCGCACCCGGGCAGCACGACCCCCGCGACACCGGCCACCGGGACGGCGAGCGCGGGCCGGCGCGGCAGGACGCGGCGGAAGACGCTCTCCGGCACGAAGGCGTTGATCGCCCCGGACAGGGCGGTGCCCAGCACCAGGAACGGCAGCGCCTGCACGGTCACGGCGAGACACACGGTCCGCCAGGCCTGCACGGCCGGGACGTCCCCCCACCGCCCGAGCGCGAAGACGAGAACCCCGGGGAGGACGGCGGCGCCGAGGAGCAGCAGGGGCCAGAAGGGGGGCGGGGCGAGCGTCCGGGGAACCGGCGCTTCGGCGGCCGACATTTCGGCGGCAGATACCTCGGCGGCAGACGCCTTGGCGACAGGCACCTCGGCGGACGACGTCTCGGCGGCAGGCGCTTCGGCGGCAGGCGTCTCGGCGGCGGACACGTCGGCGGACGACGTGTCATGGGTACGGGTCAGCGTCGTGCGGCGGGCCGGTGCGTGAAGGACCGGCACCTCTCGCGCCGTCTTTTCAAGGACGGGCCCCTCCTGGGGATCAGCCGCGCCGCCCAACGGCTCACCCCCTTCCCCGAGACCGCTCGGCTCCGGTACCGGGACCACCCCGCCCCTCTCCCGCACGCGCCGGCCCCCTGTCCTCCCGGGCCCCGGTGGGCCCTTGTGTCCGCCCGCCCGAAGATAGCGGTCGGCCACGGCCGCCCGTCGCCTGCCCCCTGCGCGCCTCACGTTTACCGGCGCCCGGCAGTACGGTGTCCCCCATGCGCCCCGACACGCCTGCCGAGAATGTCGACCACACCGCCGAGGCGGCACGCCTGGAGCGGACCGCCGGCCTCTACCCGGAAGACGCCGAGACCCTCCTCCTGCGGGCGGCGGCCCACCTGGAGCTGGCCGGCGACCGCCCCGCGGCCACCACGCTCTACGACCGCCTGCTGTCGTCCGCCGCGGAACTGGCCGACCCCGCCCTGGTCCGCGCCCTGAAGGCCTCCAACCTGTGGGAGTACGGCCACGAGGCCGAGGCACGGGCGATCATCGAGGGCATCCGCGCGACGGCCCCCCGGGACCCGGCCCCGTGGGTGATCGCGGCGGAGGCCCTGGAATCGCACGACGAGCTGGAGGCGGCGGCGGAGACGTTCACCGAGGGAACCCGCCTGCTGATCCCCGGCCGGACGGAAGCCCCCCTTCCCGCCACCCACCCGCTCCTCCACGGCCGCCACCGCGTCCGCCGCATGCTGGGCCTGCCGCACGACGACTGGGACACCCTGGCGGACACCGTGCACACGGGCCCGGTCCCCCTGGACGAACTCCACGACCCGAAACGGGTGTGGTCGCTGGGCTCGGACAACCCGGCGGAACTGGAGGCGGAGATCTCCCGCCTGCGCGCGGAACTGGGCGCCTACCGGGAGGCGCTGTCCCGCCCGTTCCCGGTGGCGGTCCTGCACTGGCCCGCCCCCGAACTGGAGGAACTCCTCACGGCGTACCCCACCCTGTCCACGGAGTACCCGTCCCACACCGAGCACCTGGCGACCATAGAGTCCTCCTTGCGCGAACTGGCCTCGTCGGGCACGGCCAACCTGGGCATCGTCACCGGCACGGTCCCGTCCTACGAGGCCTTCGCAGCCTCGGAGGCCACCTCCCCGACCGACCCCACCCTGCTCCCGCAGTACGCGACGACCCTGGCGGCCCGGGGGCGTGCGGTGGCTTGGCCTCCGGGGAGGGGGGCGGGGTGCTGGTGCGGGGAGGAGCGGGCTTACGCGGAGTGTCATGGCGTGTGAGGCCAGCGGGCTAGGCTTATCAACGTGTCCGAAGAGCTTCCGTGGAAACCACCAGCAGGCTCCTGGGCCTCATCCGCGGCACGTCGTCGCAACATGCAGGCGATCCGCAGCCGGGACACCAAGCCAGAGACACTGATACGGCGGTTGGTACACGCCCGGGGGCTGCGCTATCGCGTGGCCGCACGCCCTTTGCCAGACCTTCGCCGGACGGCGGACATGGTCTTCGGTCCGGCGAAGGTAGCGGTTTTTATCGACGGCTGCTACTGGCACGGCTGCCCCGAGCATTACGTCCCGCCAAAAACTAACTCCGGCTACTGGTCGGAAAAGGTACTCCGCAATGTAGAGCGGGACCGGGACACCAACCAGCGCCTGGAGAATGCCGGGTGGCTCGTGCTCCGCTTCTGGGAGCACGAGCCGTCAGACGCCTGCGCGGACAAGATCGCTGCGGCTGTGCGACGCCGGAGGGCTGTCAACGGCAGGGACACCTGACACCGGAAAAACCATCTGCTCCGTCTGAGGCGCCCTTGAACCGGCACTCGCGGTATCGAGCTCGTAATCGCGGAGCAGCTCATCGCGGTGCTCAGGCCGCAGCACAGCGGCGATAGCACGCCCGACCGCTTCCGCCACGGGAGGCGGGAAGGCATTGCCCACCTGGCGGTACTGAGCAGTCTTCCGCCCCTGGAACTTCCAGTCCTCCGGGAACCCCTGGATGATCGCGGCCTGCTGCACTGTCAGCATGGGGCCGGCGGGACGGAACAGATCCCGTTCCGGGTCACACTTCTTGGGCTCGTTGGCCACACCCATCCCGTCTACGCCCAGCTGTGCCCAGGCCCGCTTCGCCCTGGTCGGCCCAAGGTCCGCGCCGCCGTGCTTCCTTGAGCCCCCCACGAGAGTGGGAGCGACTCCCGGGCCCAGCTCCGCCGCCTCTGTAGCCTTGCGCAGCCAGTCCAGATACACCTGTTCCCCGGTACGCTCTCCCGGCTTCGCCCGCTCCCCGTGCTTGTTCTTGTTCCAGTACATCCGGCAGCGCTCCTCCATGCTGGCCGCCAGCTCTCCGACTACGGTTGCCCGCTTGCCTTTAAGCTTGGATGGCCACACGAACTGGGCACCGGACTCATTCAGCACGCTTTCATGGATCACGACCAGGATGGCCCGTGGACGCAACTGCGGGACTCCGAAGTTACTCGCATCCATTCGGCGCCACACCTTACGCATGACACGGTCCTGCTCTACAGCAGACCAGCTTTCCTTGATTTCAGGAACCACATAGCCCAGGTCACGCAGCATACCGAGAATGTCTCGACGATAGTCAATGAAAACCTCCGGAGGTTCGAGAATACCCCGGACGTTCTCAATCATCACCGCTCTCGGCCGCAGCTCATCGATAATCCTCAGCGCATCCGGGAACAAGTCGCGCTCGTCATCCTTACCCAAGCGTTTCCCGGCCAGCGAGAAGGGCGGGCATGGGACGCCACCAGCCAGGAGATCCAAGTCCCCCTTCTTAATTCCGGGGGCGGCATTTACCTCCGACTTAAGGAATTCCTTGACATCCATGGGGTTGAGCTCGCTGGCCCGCCGCTCGCCCCACCCCGGCCAGCTGGCCACGTTCGCCCGGAGGGTGGCTACCGCGTGCGGGTCCCACTCCACGAGATCGAGATGCTCGAACCCCGCATTATGCAGCCCAACGGCTTGCCCCCCCGCGCCCGCGCAGATCTCCACCGAGGTCAGTGGCCGGGCGAACTGCGGACGCTCACGACCGCTGGCGCTCATAGTGTTCCTTCCAGGATTGACTCAAACCGGGTCAAGTGTCCCAGAAGACCATTGATCACTTGCTCGCTCCTGAGCACTCGACACCCACGAGTGTCCCACTGTCTCAGCCCTGGCCCCGAAGGGACCAGGGCTGAGGCCATAGAGCATGTGCACCCCTGCGGTCGCTCTAGCCGCGGTGCTTGTCCGTGCCGGAGAACAGCAGGGTCGGCTCGGCGAGGATGTCGCGGCCGGCCTCGCTCTTGTAGATCTCATCAACGCTGCCGAACCGGGCTTCGGAGTAGTCAAGCCCCAGAAGATCGGCGGCCTGCCGGACGGACGCCTCGTCGGGCCCCTCGATCTCCAGAAATGTGGGGAGTCCGGGCCAGGTGTCGAAGTCGAAGGCGACCTCTCCCAGGCGCCACTCCTCGCGGTAGTTCTCCTGGTAGCGGACCTCGGTGAGGCCGACCCGGCGAAGGATGCCGGCCATGGCATGCAGGTCGGCTACCTCGGTCTCGATCTCCTTGGTGCCGTCGATCGTCGTGGCGTCGGTGACCTGCTTGAGCGTAAGCGTCGAGCGGGTGCCCTCGTTCCTCAGACGGAGCCACGCCCCGCCCTCAAGGGAGTCGTTCTCGAAGATCTTGCGGGTGAGGAGGGTGCGGGGGAGCGCCTGGACGGCACCGAGAGCAGCCAGTCTGGCCTGCAGGCCGGTGACGTCGACGGCCAGGAACTTCGCCTCGTACTCGTGCTTCATGGTCCTTCTCTCAGAGACGGTCGGTGAGGGTGGACGAACGGGCCGCCAGAAGCAGACCCATGCGATGGATGTGGTCGTGCGGCTGGCCGATGTGAGGCCGCTCGGTGAACTCGTTCGTGCGCAGGGTGAGCAGCACGTCCCAGTCGCCGGGGAAGTGACGGCGCAGGCGCTCCGGAGAGGTGTAGTGCTCCACCAAGTGATGGCGCTTTCCGACGGGCATCATGAACTCCGCACCGAACACACCGCCCGGGCGGACCAGGCGCTGCATGCGGTCGACGAACTCGGCGAGCGTGCGGTGGTGGTTGGCACTGTAGTGCCACGAGCAGCTCGTCCAGACCGCCTCGCACAGCACGTTCAAGGGTTCCCCCGCGAGAAAGTCCTCTTCGATCACCTGCACACGGTCACGGAGTTCCTCCACCTTGAGCCGGTCGGTCAACCCCATAGCGTGCACCTGGTTGTCACCCGGGAGGTGTACCTCACCTCCGTGCACAGCGAGCGCGTCGCGCTCGATGGCCACTACGCGGTACCCAGCCGCGGCCAGGGGCAGGACGAACTTGCCGTCGCTCGCACCGACGACCGCGACGGTGGAGTCAGGAGCAACGCGTTCCCGCAGGACCGCGAGGAACTGCGGGAAGAAGGTGAGGGTGTGCTCCCACAGGCTCTGTGTCCGCACGGGAGTGCGCTCCTTGCGTATCGGTGGCGGTGATCACGCGGAGGACCTCTTCGGGGGTGAGCCCCGTGGTGTCGATGCGATGTGCCGGGAACGAGGCGTAGGCATCTGTCACTCGGTCCGTGACCGTTTCCAGCAGCGCGTCCCATCGCGATACCGGCTTGTTCCGTGCTGCGAGGCGCCGTCGGCGTTCGTCCTCAGTACAGAGGAGGTGGTAGGTGACGGGTGTAGGCAGCCAGGCCGGCAGGGTGACTCCGAGCCGGGCGCCCAGGGCCCGATGGCTGGTGAGGCACCGGGCGAAGTAGCTCTCCACGACAACCGGAACACCGTTTCTGAGGTGGTACTGGATCTCTTCGGCCGCTGTGAACAGTGCCGAGAGATAGAGACACATCCGCGCTTCGACGTTCGTGCGCTTGTCCATCTCGCGCCTGAGGGGCTGGCAGAAGGCCGGCACGGTAGGGACGAGGGCGGCTTGGCGGGCAGCGGCGAGCATCGGCGCGATCGTCGACTTCCCAGTGCCTCGTAAGCCTTCCAGGCTTTCGAACGTCGGCTGGTCAGACACGGGCGTACACCACGTCCGGTACCGGGAGCGTGAACTCGTCGGTGGCGGAGGGCCGGTGGACGATGCGGTTCGCGGTCTTCTCGTACCAGAACGCGTGGGAATCCTTGCCGACCGCCTTGCAGGACATGGTGAGCGCACCGCGCGGGTCTGCCTCAATGCGGTCGATCTCGCGAAGGCCGCCGGACGGAGCGCAGACCTCCGGAGCACCGTGCTCGGAGAGGTCCTCGTCGACGATCACCTCAAGCGGCAGCCTGGTCTGCGCGAGCTCTTCACGGAGCCGGCCGTAGGCGGTCGTGTCCGTGACCAGCAACTCCGGGTGATCGGCGGCATTGCCTACCGGCCGCAGGTGGTGGAGCTTCAGCTGCTGGACTCCGAGCTGCCCGAGGATGCTGGCGAGAGCGAGGACCTCTCCGATGTTCTGAGAGGTCACGGTCATGGTCGCGCCCGCCGGAACACCGAGGTCCCGTGCCAGGCTGAGCGCGCTGAGGGCACTCTGATAGCTGCCGCGCTTGCGGATGCCGTCGTTTGCCGAGCCGACACCCTCCAGAGAGACCCGGAGCAGGTCCAGGTGCGGCGCGATCCCGGCCAGGTGGCGCTCGATCCGGTAGCCGTTGGTGCAGATCTCGACGCGCAGGCCCAGCTCCCGCTTGGCGTGCCGGACCACCTGGGGGAGCTCCCGGTAGACGAACGGTTCCCCGCCGAGGAGGGTGACGGATTCCGTACCGTACTCGTCTCGCATCAGGGTGAGCAGGCTGACGGCTTCCCCGGCGGTGAAGGCGTCGGAGTACTGAAGCCGCTCGCCGTGGAAGCAGTGCAGGCATGTGAAGTTGCAGCGGTACAGCAGCTGCAGATACAGCATCCGGATTCTCCGGATCCCGGTGATATCCGCGATCACATGGGCTCCTTCGGCTGACTGCCTGTGGGAACCCTGATGGTGGCCGTCCGCGAGGGGACCTCGTCACCGCGTTCGGGGACGGTCCGAGGACGTCCTGGGACGTTTTACGTGCCCGCGAAGGACTCCAGGACGCTGATGACCCGCCTGGTGTCTGACAGGTCGGGCAGGATCTCGTGGGCGCCGGCAGCGGCCAGCTCTTCAGCACTGTGGACGCCGGAGGCAACCGCGAGGATTCCGGACCTCGTGGCCAGGGCGGCCTCCACATCGCGGGGAGTGTCTCCCACCAGGACGACGGGCACATCGGCCGGAACGCCACGGAGCCGCTGCATGCGTTCGCGGGCGACCGCGACAAGTTCGGGGCGGAGTCCGGCGTCCGCTCCGTAGGCGCCCACAGGCAGGTCCAGCAGGGCGTCGAGGCCGAAGGCCGACAGCTTCACCCGCGCGTTGGCGACGATGTTGCCGGTCAGGACGGAGGATACCCAGTCACTACGTGCGGAAGCGGCCTTCAGTACCTCGTGGACCCCTGGCAGAACCGTCCCGCGCATACGCAGATCATTCAGGCGTTCCTGCCCTGCCCGTGTGAGAGCGTCCTCGATCACGGGCCAGTCGGGCACGGGAAGCCCGGCGCGAAGAAACATGTCGCGCATGATGAGCCGGTCCGTGCGCCCCTCGGTGCGCGCCGGCTCCGACGGTTCGCGTCCCGCGAGCGATGAGAAGGCAGCAGCGTATATCTCCTTGCTGACCCCCGCGTTCTCGATGAGGGTGTGGTCGATGTCCCACAGGACGATGAGCTCCATGGCGCCAGGGTAGGCAGTTGGCCGTACTCCGCTGTCTTGACAACGTCCCATAACGTCCTTGCGTGATCACGCAGCGCCCCGCTTCGATGGCTGCCGTGAACGACCGACTGCACTCTGTGCTCGCGCAGCGCGGTGTCTCACCCGAATCGCTCGCGGAAGTCTGCGAGGTGGACCCGAAGACGGTGAGCCGCTGGCTGGGAGGGCGTGTTCCTCACGCACGGCATCGCTTCCGCGTCGCCCGTCATCTGCGCGTGGAGGAGACTTTCCTCTGGCCGGCGCCGCCTCGGCGGTCCGGCCAGGCGCGTGACGGGTCAGGCACCGGGGTGGTCGGCGCCTACCAGAACCGGGCCAGCGTGCCGAGAGAGGTCTGGCTCTCACTGCTGCGAGAGGCCCAGCACGAGATCAGCGTCCTCGTCTTCTCCGGTACGTTCTTCGCGCAGTCCAATCCGCACGTAGCCAAGATGCTCTCCGAGCGCGCTGCGGAGGGGGTCCGGGTACGTCTGTGCTTCGGTGATCCGGACGGTCAGGCCGTCGCGATCCGGGGCCGAGAAGAGGGCATCGGCGACACCCTGGCCGCCAAGATCCGCGCATCACTGACGTATTACCGGCCCCTGCTGGGCGAGGCTGGGTGCGCCGTACGCCTCCACGACACCACGCTCTACACGTCCATGTTCCGCTACGACGACAACCTGCTGGTCAATCCCCACATCTGGGGGCAGCCGGCCAGCGCCAACCCCCTGCTCCACCTCAAGAGGGCCGAATGCACTGGGTGGTTCGACAGTTACGCTCAGAGCTTCGACTGCGTCTGGGCCGCCGCACGGCCGTGGACACCCGACCACGAGAGGACCGCCGCCCATGGGCAGGACTGAGTACTACAACGACCCGGCCGCCCCGAAGGCAAACACCCTCATCCCGGCAAGCAACCTGCTCGTCGTCGACGAGACCGGCGCCATCCTCCTCCAGCGCCGCCGCGACACCGGCCAGTGGGCGCTTCCCGGAGGCGCCCAGGACATCGGCGAGACCGCGGCGGAGTGCGCGGTACGCGAGTGCCTGGAGGAGACCGGCATCATCGCCGAGATCACCGGCTTCCTCGGCGTATACACCAACCCCAATCACATCGTCGCCTACAGCGATGGAGAGGTCCGCCAGCAGTACGAGAACACCTACATCGGCCGCCCCATCGGCGGAACTCCCACGATCAACGACGAGGCGGACGGGGTGCGCTTCGTCCAGCCCGCCGACCTCGACCAGTACGACATCCACCCGAGCATGCGCCAGCAGATCGGGCACTACCTGGCCGGCACCTATCCCTACCTCGGCTGAGCCGCCAGCGCTGCCTCGGTCCTCCGCACGGAAGCGAGGAGCTCCGGCGCCGCACGGCGGATGAACCGGCCAACCACACTGTCCGCGCCATACCGGCTGATGATCTCCGCGATCCGCTCCCGCGCACTGGTCCGGCCGCCGTCGGGCGTCGTCGTCATGTCGCAGTACACGAGAGCGTCCATCAGCAACGGCTCCTCCAGCAACGGAAACTCCAACGCCAACTCGTCCCGCAGCCCGCGCTCCTCAGCCTCCAGCAGGGCAAAAGAGTGGTTCGCGACCAGCCGCACCAGCCGCTCGTCGGCCCCGTGCTCGTCACGGAGGAACCTTGCCCCGTCCAGCGGATGGAATCCCGTCACGGCCAGCCGAGGCGCGTACCCGACGTCGTGCAGGGTGGCGGCAGCGGTCAGCAGGCCGGCGTCCGCGCCAAGAAGCTGCCGGATACCCACCGCGCGCTCAGCCACTCCTCGCGTGTGCGCCCACCGCCGTGGAAGCGCGGCACTGAGCTCGGTTTCCGCTATCCGCGTCGCCCACTCCGTCATCAGTTCGGCCATGCCGGGCTTCCTGCCCCGAAGGGCCCCAGGCCATTCAGGTCACGCAGCCTGGCGTCGTACCGGTGAACCCACCGGCACGACGCAGTCTGACCGGGCGCACCCGCCTCACGCACCGCCGATGTGCCGGAGCAGCGCCTCGATGTCACCGGGCGCCAGTCCAGCCGCTACGGACGGCTCTTCCTCCAGGTCGGCCAGTTGCTGAACCGTGGGGTCATCAAGGATCTTCCCCATGAATTCAAGCTTCTGGTCCAGCCGCACCTCAACGACTTCGTCGATCGTGCCGCGTGCCGCGATCACGGTGACCCTGGTTTCCGTGCCGGGAGCGAGGCCGAGACGGTGGATCCGGTCCAGGCTCTGCAGGTAGCGGCCGGCCATGAAGTCCCGGTCCACGTACACCGCGTCGTGGCACACGTGGTGAAGACTGATCCCCTCTCCCAGGGTCGCCGGGTTGGAGATCAGTACCATGCAGCTGGGATCCTCACGGAATCGACGCAGCTGTTCCTCCCGGTCGGGCGTGCCTCCGTGCACCACAGCCGGGCTGTACTTGTCCAGCATCTGGGCCAGGGTGGTCAGGCTGCGCACGAAGGTCGTCCACACCAGGGTCTTGCGGCCCTGCGCGGCATTCTCGGCGATGATCGCCAATGCTTCCTTGTACTTGGGAGACAGCTCGTAGTCTGGCAGGTTCTGCATCAGCGAATACAGGGAGCTGCCTGCCGGGATCTCCAGCGGAGGCAACTGGTAGGCAAGCGGCTCGTGCCTGGTGGCGCCCTCCAGCAGCAGGGCCGGGCTCGTCGCCGCCATCAGCAGGCGCAGCGCTGTCTTGCCGAGCGCGCTCAAATCGTCGCGTGCGGTGCCGTTGGACATGCCGCCCACCAGAGAGCTGTAGATCTCGGCGTGCAGGGCTGGCATATCGACGTAGCGCATCCGCAGGGTCATCGGCGGCAGGCCGAGCTCCTGCTTGGTCGTGCGGGTGAACAGCGGCCGCAGGACCGTGCTCGCGTAGGCGAGGTCTCCGCCCGCTACCGCCCTGGTGACCGCCCGCTGGCCGTGGCCCGGCCAGACGAAGCCCATGAGGTTCTCCAGGTCCTTGGCGCCGTTCGGAGCTGGCGTTCCGGTCAGGATGAGCCGGCGTTCAGCGAGCGGGCCCAGCGCCATGCATGCGGCACCGTACGTGCCACGGGCACCGAGCTTCATCCGGTGGGCCTCGTCCAGGATGATCATGGACGGGGCGGCCTTCAGCCAGTTCGCCAGGAGCGGCAGTGAACGGTCCAGGCGCTCGTAGTTGACGATGAGCACCTCGGCCCACTCGTCCAGAGAGCCGTCGAGCACATGGGTGCGCAGGGGGTAGTTGAAGCAGACGGCGGTCTCGTAACGCCAGGACTCATATGCCGACTTGGGGCAGACCACCAGCAGTCTGCTTGCGCTGCCCCGGGCCCGCTGAGCGGCGTAGACCGCGAGCGCCACGCGGGTCTTGCCGGCGCCGGGCACACTGAAGTTCGCACCGTGCCCGAGTGAGAGCAGCTTGGCGACGTCACGGCGCTGGAAGGCGTTGAGGTCTTCCTTCCAGGTGTCTCCGAGCATGCTCAGTACGTCATCGGCAGCAACCTCCGGAGGTGCCGCGGAGCCGGCCAGCCGCTCTTCGACCAGCCTGGAGTCCTTGACCACTCCGGACACAAGGTTCCGGAGTTCCGCAGCCCACTCGACACCGGACGGGTCGGGCCAGCTGCTGAGTACGGGCAGGTTGACCAGGAGCTCGTCCAGAGCCACCGAGGCGGAGAGCGGGCCCAGCTGGCCGCCGGTACGGAACCGGGCGGCCAGCTGGACAAGGTCCTGCCGGTACTGCTCTGTGGTCCGCAGGACCACACGGGTACGCGAGTCATCGAACCCGAGGTGCAGGGACGTTTCCGTCACTGGGTGCCCTCCGCGGTGGCGGCTGCGTGGAGCCAGGAGACACCGTCACCGGGGTTCGGGATCCCGCGCCCGGCCTGCTGGGCGAGCTTGCGCAGACTGGCCCGGAGCTTGAGTACGGCCTCGTCGAAGGCCTCCTCGTCCAGGCTGTTCGAGGTGCGGGCCTGAACCAGCTCGATGACGCACTGGTCGATGTTGACGCAGGCGTCCGCGAGCCGGGCCGGCGCGAGCTGCTTGCGCTTGCGGAGCCGCGCGTCACGGCCAGCGTTTTCGATCGCGCGGTCGAAGGCGTCCTTGGCCTGGTCGAGCAAGGCCTGAGCCGAAGCCTTTTCGCTGTCGGGCAGCCCTGCGGTCGTATCGCGGACCGTGGCTGCCGCCCGGAGGATACGGTCGTTCAGCGCACGGGCCGCCGAAACCGCCGACGTGGTCGCCGGCACCTCCAGGTCCAGCCCGGGGATGGACACCGCCTCAGGCTGGGCACCGGTCCCGCTGTCAGCCAGCTCGGACGGCAGCACTTCCTCCAGGTACCCCTCCTTCAGGAATGTCTCGTCGATGTGACGAAGGTCCGTCTTCGAGAAGTTCAGCAGAATGGCGGCCAAACGCCGCTCCTTCAGGATTTCGGCCTGGTCCCGGTCCAGGGTCTCCAGCTTCGCGTACAGACGCTGGAGTTCCTTGAGACGCTCCTGCGCCCCCTCCCAGTCAACGAGCCTCAGCGCGACTCCCCCGCCGCTCGCGCTGCGGTCGTTCAGCTCCTTGATCGTGCTGAGGATCCACCGCTCCTGGTGGTACGTCGCGGTCCGGATCCGGAATTCCTTGGCGATCTGCTCGGGCGTCCGGCCCATCGCCGCCTGCTCTTCCATGGCGATCAGCCGATTGATGTAGGAGTAGTCACGCCGCTGGTCCTGACGGAGCTGGAGCGCCAGCTCCACAGCGTCGATGTCGGCCTGCGTGAACGACGAGGGGAGCACGCCCACCCTCATCGACTGCTTGCCCAGCTCCCGCAGGGCGACGGCACGCGTGTTGCCGTTCACCAGGACGCCGTGGTGGGTGACGAGGCCCGGCTCGTTCTGGCCGAACTTGTCCAGGTCCTCCTTCAGCTTGTCGAAGTCCGGATCCCGCAGATCCGGGTCAGAAGGCTTGGCCTGGAGCAGGCTGCGCAGGTAGTCCTGGCCGGCTTCCCCGAAGGGGTCCTTGTCCAGATTGCGGTCCTGGTCAGGCTTGTGGGTGCGCTGGGCACGGATCCGGTGCGTACCCGGGTTGAGGTAGAGATCGTTCAACGGCAGATCGATGACGTCGACGTGGATCTGCTGCCCGTTCCAGTCGACCGTGACAGTCTCCCGGGTGCCTCCGGCGGCCCTCACCTCCTCCAGCCTCTTCCTGATCAGCTCACTGACCGTCTCCGCGCGCGGCGGCGGCGGGAACTCCCGCACCATGTCCTTCCCCGTCCCTTCTGTTGCCGGTCGTGTCAGTCTGCGTTGCCGGTCCTGGATCAGTCGGCCAGGTCGCCGATGGCCTGCGCTACCGCGGCGCGCGACTCCTGGGGAAGCGTCCGGTAGATGCCCCAGATCTTCTCGATCGGGCTGAACGTCCGCTGGTCGGCAGCGATCCACTTCGCGAAGAGGCGACGCTCCACCGACGAGAAGTTCTCCACGTCGTCGAGCAGCGCCCCGAGGTCAACCTCACGGTCCGCCCCGCCGCCGGTCCCGCACTTCTTGCACTCGGTCACGAGCTGGTAGTCGGCAGTCCCGTCAGACTGGAGCACCTTACGCCGGGAGACGTTGAGCTTGGCGAGCTCGATTCCACCGTCCTCGTACGCTTCGCCGGCACTGATGCCGCACGACCGGCACAGGTGGCTGTCGTCCTGGAGAACCTTGGCACGCTGGGCGGCGGTCAGGCTGGACTTGTGCTTCGGCGCCTTGGACGCGCCAGGAATCCAGACATCGGCACCCCGGGTCACAAACCGCTGTTCCTGCTGGAGCAGGGAGGGGTCGTCGCGGCTCGTGTCGATCCGCCAGCCGTGGTCACGCAGGTCCCTCAGCCTGCGGTCGATCTGCGCGACGTCCGGGAAGGCCTCGCGCAGCTGGGCCTTCGTGAAGATGTTGCCCTCCCCCACGACAGAGACCAGCCACAGCGCTGCCCGGACCATGCTTCCGAACTTCTTGTCCTGGTACGACGGAATTTCATTCATATAACGCCTCCCATGAACTCGTGCCAATGGCACGCCTTTTCATTCGGAGAGTACTGCGCCCGCAACTGACAGTGCACGGCACACGGTCTCCGCGTTCCCCCGCCCCTCGGCGGCTTACCCAGCTGACACCACAACAGCTCGGAAGTCCAGCCCCTTTCCGAGTTGCGCGGGCTAAGCATTTTCTGCGGACTGGACTTGCTCGTAACGAGCAAGTCCAGTCCGCAGAAAAGTGGCGGGAAAGACTGGCGCAGAAGGGCCAGGATGGGGGCACAATTGGCCGGTCACAGACGGGGCTTGGGATGGCACGCTGGCCGCACCTAAGCGCACCCAGGGAGGGGTAATCGCATGTCATCAGCTGGACGCAGTCCGGTCAGGGGGGGCTGGCTGGACCCCGGCAAGGAGTTCAAGGAGGGCGTCCGCCCCGGAAAGCGCCGACTCGGTTTGGCGCTCCGTGAGTTGTGCCGCCAGCTGCAATCGGACGATCCGGGAGAATCAGGAGGAAGACCCCTCAAGCAGGCAGAGGCGGCAAAGCGGCTGGGCTGCGCCGCTGATGAGCTGTCGCGCTATCTGAATGACCACAGAATTCCCCCGCAGGACTTCCTTGAGCGCTTGCACAAGCAGGCTTGCGCCGACGCCGCCATCAGCGGCCAGGACGTTGCCATCCCCCTCGAAGCCCTGCTGGGCCTCCGAACCAGTGCCGTAGCTGAAAAACGAGGCTGCGAGTACTGCCAGGAGATGGGCGGACGAATCAACTCGCTCATCCAGCAGGTGAACGCCCCCTGCCCGGCGTGCGCGGCGCACGAGCGGCAGCAGGAAGCCCGTCGGCGGCAGAGAAAACAGCTCGCCGCCCGGTTGCGGTCCGCCCGGCGAGAGGGGGCAAGACTGCGGATGGAAGTCGCCGACCTGAAGATGACCGTGGCCGATTTGAAGGCCGAGCTGGCTGAAAAGCTGGCCAGTGAAGCCGGCCCGCGAGAACGTCTGGCGGCACAGGACGCCAGTGCTCAGCTGCCGGTCCCCCGTCGGCCGGGGGACCGGCAGCTGAGCACGAGAGACATGTCGGCGGCACGGCAGCTAGTGGCACAGGCTGAGGAGCTGGACGGATCGGGCCGGGAAGACCTCGCCTTCACCTTGCTCCGGCAGGGCACAACAGAGTTGCTGACCCCGGCCGAGACCGCGCTGGTCGTAGTGGAGCTGAGGTACCGGCAGCGTGACCGGCTGGCCGACGACCTGATCCACGTCTACGGCCGGGACCAGGAGGACCAGGACGTCATGGCGGTGGCCCTGGAGCTGCATGAGAAAGGTGCGCCAGATGATGCCGGCGCTGTATTGCGAGCGGCGCTCGGGTAACGCGCCGGCACTGCCCCCGTCCGTCAGGCGGCGTCCGCCTCACCCTCGTAGTACATCTGGGCACGGTCGAGGAAGTCATCCGGGTCATGCCCGCGGGCGGCGGTCCAGTGGAGCAGGTCAGCGATCAACTCGACCGCGGACTCATCAAGGCTGGCTTCGCGGCTACGCCCTTGCCGCCTGGGAGCGTCCTCAGCGCTCTGGTACCTCTCCAGCGCCTGGACAGCCCGCTCAATCCGACGGCAGTCCATGCCCAAGCCGAGTGGGATCTCGCACCAGACCGCCTTGCCGACGGCGGTCAGAAGCACGCCCCAATCAGTGGCCAGGCCGGCCACGAGGTGCAGACCCCGGCCGCACTCGTCGTCGTGTTCCGCCTTCTTGGCGGATGGAAGGGCGGGGCTCCTGTCGTGGACCTCCAGCCGCAGCCGGTCGCCCTTCCATTCCAGCACCAACGTGGCCGCCGCGCCGTCACCTACGTGCTTGACGACATTTGTCGCCAGCTCGGTGACGATCACTTCGGCCTCGTCGGTTACTGCCGGCATCCCCCACCTTGCCAGCTGTCTGGCGGCCGTGTGCCGCAGCGGGCCTACCTCAACCGCCGCCGCTTTGAAGGGCAAGACGCAGCGCAGTCGGCCATCGGTCGTTCCGGAGATGGGCATGACCACCCTCCCTCCCAGGCTACGCACATGCCCGCGCCTGCCGTATCCGAACGGCTGCAGTGCGTAGCGGTCTGAGCTAGAGCATGGCACAGGAGAACTCTCACCATGCAACTTCTCACGGGCCTCGATCGAGTGAATCCGGTGGTGAGGCCAGTTCAGCGCTCCCTAGCCTGAGGGATCTCCGGGCCGCGTACCCGGCCCACGGTGAAGGAGCCGAATGTCCGAGCGAACCACCACACGCCGACGCCAGCTTGGCGCGACCTTGCGCAAGCTGCGTGCTCGCAAAGGGCTGACGCTTGAGGAGGCCGGACGGCTCGTCGGCGTCTCAAAGGCGACGGTCAGCCGGTACGAAACCCAGGCGGGTCCGGTCAGGTGGATCGTCGTTGAAGCTCTGTGCCGGGAGTACGGAGCGACTGAGGCCGAGGCGAAGGCCGTGATCGGCCTGGCGAGGGACGCCAAGCAGCAGGGCTGGTGGAACTCCTTCGCGGACTCCATCCCCGAGAGCATGAACCTGCTGCTCACCCTGGAGGACGAGGCAGTCCGCGAGAGCCACTTCTCCTGCGTCTACGTGCCCGGTCTCCTCCAGACGAGGGCCTACAGCACCGCGGTTCAGAAGGCCAACGAAGTACCTCTGGGCCAAGAGGAGATCGAGCGTCTGGTCGACATCCGCATGAAACGGCAGGAGATTCTCACCCGTCCGAAGCCGCCACGGCTGTGGGCGATCCTCGATGAGTCAGTCATCCGCCGTGTCGTCGGATCGTCCCGGATCATGAAGGAGCAGCTCGGCCGACTGCTCGAAGCGAACGCCTCGCCCCACATCACCCTCCAGATACTGCCGTTCGCCAAGGGAGCTCACGCCGCGGCGCTGGGAAGCTTCGTCATCATCGGCGGGCCCGAGCCGGCCCTCGACGTGGTGTATGTCGACTTCCACGCCGGCTCTCTCTTCCTGGAGAAGGATGAGGAACTGGACCGCTACAGACTTGCGTTCGAGTACCTTCAGGCACAAGCGTTGGACATGGAAGCCTCGTCCGCCATGATCCACGGTGCCCTCAAGGAGCTGTGAATGTACGTCGGCGCTCAGCCCGAGTCCGAGCCCAGGTGGTTCAAGTCGTCGTACAGCGGTGGCAACACAACCGAGTGCGTTGAGTGTGCGCGCACCGGCACCGGCATCCGCGTCCGGGACTCGAAGTGCGCCGATGGGCCGGTCCTCACCGTTCACTCTGCCGCCTGGCTCTCCTTCGTGGCGTCGTTGGCTCAGCCACGGCCGCAGGACGGCTGAGGGCGTTCGGCATACAGCAGCGCCTTTGAGGAGCTGGAATACAGAACCGTGTTCTCGTGAGGAGAGACAACGTGACCAGCGCGATCCCTTGGCAGCAGCGGCTGTCCACCGGCACGGAAGACATCCAGGACGAAGTGATCCGCTGGTACCAGCAGACGCGGCACGGCAAGGCGTACGTCCCCGGCATGATCTGGGGCACGCTTCAGACCGATGCCTACGCGACTGTCATCCTCCGCAGGGTTGTCACGTTCCTCGGCGTGCCGGACGACGTGCCGGCAGGAGTGGCCAAGCGCATGGAGCGTCAACAGGTCCTCTACGACGGGGAACATCACTACGACGTCATCCTCGGCGAGCAGGCCTTGTACACGAACGTCGGGGGCCCAGGGGTCATGCGCGAACAGATGGAGCGCCTGCTCGGCGACATGGACCTGCCCTCGCTCCGTCTCGGCATTCTCCCGGCCACCGCCGAGGTGGACGTCGTCCCCATGCCCGGCTTCAACATGTACGACGGCCGGCGAGCCCACTATGAACTCGTCTCGTCCGGCGTCGACGTAACCGACCCGGACGAAGTCGCCTTGCACGACAAGGCATTCGACGCCATGAGCCGTGCGGCCAGTTATGGAGATGCCGCCCGCGGTCTGATCAGCAAGGCCCTGGCCTTCTGGAGCGAGGGCTAACGCATCGGGACGTTTCCCTGGGCGCCGTCCATTGCCTTCGCGGCGCCCAGGGCCCCCGTACCGCCTACGCCATAGCCGCCAGTTCCGCCCGTCCGAACAGCAGCGCGTAGCCCGGGGGCAGTTGGGTCAGGACCCGTGTGGTCAGGGGTTCGCCGATTCGGGTGGCGAGGACGCTCAGGACCGAGCTGACGTCCCAGCGGGCCGTGGCCGGGGTCGCGCCCTCGATGCGGGTGGCGACCGAGTCGACGAACTCGCGGGCCGTCAGGGGGTGGGACGCGGGGATCTGGGAGGCGATGACCCGGCCGGCCTCGCGCGGGAGCGCCTGCGCCAGGTTCACGCGTTCGTCGCCGGTGACGTGGCCACCCAGGGCCGACAGGACGATGCGGGTGATGCGTTCCGCCTCCGCCCTCGTCGTGTACTGGCCCGCCTCGCGCACCGCCTCGGTCAGCTCCAGCCAGCCGGTGTCCTCGGCCGCGTCCCGGGTGCGGGGGCGGGGCGGAGGGGTCTGGGCGGGGACGGTGATTCTCGGCTGCGGGGTGGTCACGGTCATCGTGCTGGCTCCTCCTCCGGAACACTGCGGGGCACCGGCAACCGGGTACCCCGTAACGCGACGGGCATGAGCGGGAGTTCGGCCAAAGTGCGGCGTGTGGTGTCTCTGGTGGTGTGTGGTTCCTTGTGGCGTGTTGTGCTGATTTATCGGCGTGTTGCCGGGTGTGGGCTTCCTCGTCGGGTGATGCGGCAAGGGGGCGCGTTCGCCCGCGCCCCCCGCCCGGTCGCGTCCCGGGTCCCGCTCCGGCCGCGGGACGCGTCCGCACCGGCGACGGCCGCCGGCCGGCGGCAATGCCGGCCGGCGGGCGGTGCCGGCCGGGCTCAGCCGCTGATCTGCCTGCGGCCCGATCCTCCGCCGGTGATCTGGATACGGCGGGGCTTGGCCTGTTCGGCCACCGGGATGCGCAGGGTCAGGACGCCGGCGTCGTACGAGGCGTCGATGCGGTTCGTGTCGAGCGTGTCCCCCAGGAACAGCTGGCGGGTGAAGGTGCCCGTCGGCCGCTCGGCCACCAGCATCTCCGCGTCGTCCGGAGCGGGGCCGCGCCGTTCGGCACGGACGTCGAGGACGTTGCGCTCGACGTCCAGCTCGATCGTCTCGGGGTCGATGCCGGGCAGGTCGAAGTGGACGAGGAACTCGTCCCCGGACCGGTAGGCGTCCATCGGCATCACGGCCGGGCCCGCGGCGTTCGCGCCGAGCACCTGCTGCGCGAGCCGGTCGAGTTCACGGAACGGATCCGTGCGCATGAGCATCACAGGTCACTCCTCTCTTCAGGCGCTGCGTGCGATGCCCTTCGGCTTCTTATATAACTCTCCGCTGGAAACTTGACAAGCCTCGACTCAGGTTCATTCCGCCCTCCGACCTGCGCGTTAGCCTCGGGGCGGACATCACGGATAACGAGGGTTACCAGGAGGCACTCATGGCCAGGGTTCCCAGCGCGGTCGTCGCCGCCACCGGGCTCGTCGGCGGCTACGGCGTCGCCCGTTGGACCAAGAAGCGGCAGCTGGGCGGGGCCGTGCTGGCCGTCGCCGGGGCCGCCGCCGCGCAGCAGTGGCGCGCGCGGGCCGGCGGGAAGGCCGCGGGCGCGCTCACCGCCGCGTACGTCGCCGCCTTCGCCGGCTCCCACCCGCTGGCCAAGAAGGTCGGCGCCTGGCCGGCCGTCCTCGGTGTCGCCGGCGCCGTCGCCGCCGCCTCCTGGGCCGTCGCCGACCGCAAGGCCTGACGGCCACAGAGCAGCATTGGCCGCAGAGCAACCGGCCACAGCAACACAACGGCTACCGCGCTACTGCGGCTACGGTTACCGCTGCCCCTACGACGCCCTCCCCTCCGCCCGGAACGCCCTCCGGTACCCCTGCGGGCTCGTGCCCACCACTTTCCGGAAGCGTTCCCGGAAGGCCGTGGGGGAGCCGAAACCCGTCTGGGCCGCGATCCGTTCCACGGGGTGGTCCGTCGTCTCCAGCAGGTACTGGGCCCGCCGCACCCGGGCCCGGTGCAGCCACTGGAGCGGCGTCGTACCGGTCTGGTCGCGGAAGCGGCGGTTGAGGGTACGGGTGCTCATGCCGGCCTTCGACGCCATCTCGTCCAGCGTCAGATCACGGTCGCAGTGGTCCTCCAGCCAGCGCAGCAGCGGCTCCAGGGTCGCGCCGGCCGGTGCCGGGGGCAGGTCCCGCACGATGAACTGGGCCTGCCCGCCCTCCCGTTCCAGCGGCATCACGGACATCCGGGCCGCGTGCGCCGCGACCGCCGAGCCGAAGTCCCTGCGGATCATGTGCAGGCACATGTCCAGGGCCGCCGCCGCGCCCGCCGACGTCAGGAACCGGCCGTTGTCGACGTAGAGCACGTTCGGGTCGACGGTCACCTCCGGGTACCGCGCCGCCAGTTGTCCGGCCGCGTACCAGTGGGTCGTCGCGCGCAGCCCGTCCAGCAGGCCCGTCGCCGCGAAGAGGAACGCGCCCACGCAGATCGACGCGATCCGGGTGCCGTTCGCCGCCGCCGCGCGCAGCGCCTCGGCCACCCCGGGCGGCAGCGTCTCCGGCAGGTCCGCGACGCCCGGCAGGATGATCGTGTCGGCCTCCGCGAGCGCCTCCAGGCCGTACGGCGCGCGGACCGTGAAGGCCCCCGCCGCGACCTCCTCCCCCACCCCGCACACCCGCACCCGGTACGGCCGCCGGCCGTCGGGCAGCCGGGCGCAGCCGAAGGTGTCGACGGGGGCGGACAGATCGAACGGGATGACGCCGTCCAGCGCCAGTACGGCCACGGTGTGCATGGCAGGAAGCTAGCCGTACGACGGGTTGCCGCCAACCCCCGCCGAGCAGGAGGAACGCGGGGTGTACGCCTGCCGGTACCGGTGGCGGGAATCCGTCGGCAGGTGGCAATCCGGCCGCTTCTGCGTGCTCCCGCCGCGCCCTAGCGTCGCCCCGTGACCAAGTTCCTCCTCGCCGTGCACGTCATTGCCGCGATCCTCGCCATCGGGCCCGTCGCCGTCGCCGCCAGCATGTTCCCGCCCGTCGCCCGCCGGGGCGCGGCCGCTACCGGCCCCGGCTCCACCGACGCCACCGCGAGCCTTCATCTGCTGCACCGGATATGCCGTGTCTACGCCGTCGTCGGCGTCGTCGTCCCCGTCTTCGGTTTCGCCACCGCGAGCCGCATGGGCGTGCTCGGCAGCGCCTGGCTGATCGTGTCCATCGCGCTGACCGTCCTCGCCGCCCTCGTCCTGGCCGCGCTGATCCTCCCGGCCCAGACGGCCCTGCTGGAGGCCGGTGGCGGCGGCACCCGGAACCCCACCGCCCGGCTCGCCCAGTACACCGGCCTCTTCAACCTCCTCTGGGCCGCCGTCACCGTGCTGATGATCGTCCGGCCGGGCTCCACCACCGGCGCCTGACGCTCGTCGACGCTCACGGCCTGCTGGCCGCCGGCGGTGCCGTAGGGCCACTGCCCCGGGAAGGCCGCGCCGCCGCCTTCGCCCGGCTCGCCACCGCCGTCAGCGGGCGGGCGATGTCCTCCAGGGAGCGGCGTTCGGCCCGTACCGCCAGGAACGCCGCGACCAGGCCGGCCGCGCACATCAGCGCCGCGCCGATGGAGAACGCCAGGACCGTGTCGCGCACCCGGCCGGTGCCCGTGAGGTCGGCGAACAGCAGCGGGCCGCTGATGCCGCCGGCCGCCGTGCCGATCGCGTAGAAGAAGGCGATGGACATGGCGCGGGTCTCCATCGGGAAGATCTCCGACACCGTCAGATAGGCGCTGGAGGCGCCCGCGGAAGCGAAGAACAGCACCGCGCACCAGCAGGCGGTCAGCGTGGCCGCGTTCAGCGCGCCCCGGTCGAACAGCCAGGCCGTGCCGAACAGCAGCAGGCCCGACAGCAGGTAGGTCGAGGAGATCATCACACGCCGGCCGACCGTGTCGAAGAGCTTGCCGAGCAGCAGCGGGCCGCAGAAGTTGCCGGCCGCGATCACCGCGAAGTAGTAGCCGGTGCGGTCGGAGGGGATGTCGTAGAACTTGGTCAGGATCGCGCCGAAGCCGAAGGTGATGGCGTTGTACAGGAACGCCTGGCCGATGAAGAGGGAGAAGCCGAGGACCGCGCGCCTGCGGTAGCGGCCGAAGACCGTGCGGGCGATCTCCAGGAAGGAGACGCTCTTGCGCTGGTGGATCTCCAGCTCGCCCTCGGCGTCCGGCAGCCGTTCGCCGCGCTCTTGCTCCACCCGGCGTTCGATGCCGGAGACGATCTCCTCGGCCTCCCGGTCCCGGCCGTGGATCAGCAGCCAGCGCGGGCTCTCCGGGACGTGCCGCCGTACCAGGAGGATGACGAGGGCGAGGACGGCGCCGAGGGCGAAGGTCAGCCGCCAGCCGAGGTTCGCGGCCAGCAGGTCGGTGTTGAGCGCGACGATCGACAGCAGGGAGCCGCCGACCGCGCCCAGCCAGAAGCTGCCGTTGATGATCAGGTCGACCCGGCCGCGGTAGTCCGCCGGGATCAGCTCGTCGATCGCGGAGTTGATCGCCGCGTACTCGCCGCCGATGCCGAAGCCGGTCAGGAAGCGGAACAGGAAGAACCACCAGGCTTCCCAGGACACGGCGGTCAGGGCGGTCGCGGCCAGATACACCGCCAGGGTGATCATGAAGAGGTTCCGGCGGCCGAACCGGTCGGTCAGCCGGCCCCAGAACAGGGCTCCGGCGCAGGCGCCCGCGACATAGAGCGCGGCGGCGACGCCGGTGACCTGCCCGGAGGAGATCGCCAGGCCGCTGCCGGACTCCGACAGCCGGCCGGCGATGTTGCCGACGACCGTGACCTCCAGGCCGTCCAGGATCCATACGGTGCCCAGCCCGATCACGACGGACCAGTGCCAGCGGGACCAGGGCAGCCGGTCCAGCCGGGCGGGGATGTTCGTGGTGATCGTCCGGCCGGTCCGCGCCGGCGGCGTCTCCGCTTCGCTCATGGGCTCCCTCCTCGTCGAAGGACGGAAATCCGGGTGCCCGCAGCGCGCCGGAACAGTCCGGTCAGGCCCCCAGGCCGCGCGAGACCGCGTAGATCAGCAGCCCCGCGAGGGACCCCACCACCGTGCCATTGATCCGGATGAACTGCAGGTCGCGGCCGATGTGGGCCTCGATCTTGCGGGTGGTGTGCTCGGCGTCCCAGCCGGCCACGGTGTCCGTGATCAGCGAGGTGATCTCCGTGCGGTACGTCGTCACGACGTGCACCGCCGCGCCCTCCACCCAGGCGTCGACCTTGTCCTGCATCTTCTCCTCGGACGCCATCCGCGCGCCCAGGGACAGCAGCGCGGACCGCACGCGCCGGCGCAGTTCGCTGCGCTCGTCCTCCGCCGCGGCCACGATCATCGACCGTACGGCCGTCCAGGCGGACGCGATCAGGTCCTGCACCTCGCCGCGGCCCAGCACCTCGCTCTTGAGCCGCTCCACCCGCGCCCGGGTGTCGGTGTCGGACTGGAGGTCGGAGGCGAAGTCGGTGAGGAAGCGGTCCAGCGCGCCGCGCGCCGGGTGCGAGGGCATGTCCCGCATCTCGGTGACGAACCGCAGCAGCTCCTTGTAGACGCGCTCGCCGACCTTGCGGTCCACGAACCGGGGGGTCCAGCCGGGCGCGCCGCCCTCCACGGCCACCATCACGTCGGCCCGGTGCAGCTCCAGCCAGTCGTGGGCGCGGGACACCACCAGGTCCACCACCCGCCGGTGCCCGCCGTCGGCGACGACCTTCTCCAGTGTCTTGCCGATGCCCGGCGCGATCTCCTGGGCGTTGGCCCGCCGGGTGACCGCCTCGCCGACGACCGCCTGCACGTCCGAGTCGCGCAGCACGGTCAGGGCGCCGCGCAGGGCGGTGGCCAGTTCCGCCGTCACCCGGTCGGCGTGCTCGGGTTCGGCGAGCCAGGCGCCGAGCCGGCTGCCGATGCCGACCGCGCGCAGCCGCTGCCGTACGACGTCCTCGGAGAGGAAGTTCTCCCCGACGAACTCGCCCAGCGAGACGCCCAGCTGGTCCTTCTTGGTGGGGATGATCGCGGTGTGCGGGATGGGCAGTCCGAGCGGGTGCCGGAACAGGGCGGTGACCGCGAACCAGTCGGCGAGCGCGCCCACCATGCCGGCCTCGGCCGCCGCCGCCACATAGCCGGCCCAGGTCCCGGCGCCCGCGTGCCGGGCGGCCTCGGCCAGGACGTAGACCACCGCGACGAACAGCAGCAGGCCCGTCGCCGTGAGCTTCATGCGCCGCACCCCGCGCCGGCGCTCCTCGTCGGCGGGGGTGAACGCCGTCATGGTGCGGTACGACGCGGCCCGCTCCGGTGTTCTCGTCTCGGTAGGTTCCATCAGCTCCACCCGTCCGGTGATCCCCGCCCACCATTGTCCCCGCCTGTCCGACTCCCGGGACAGAACAGGAGTTCCCGGCGCCGGTACCCACGACCGGGGCCGGGCAGGCGTGGCCGGGGCGGGGCAGGCACGGCCGGGGCCGGGCAAGACGGCCGGAGCCGGGCAAGCACGACCGGGGCCGGGCAGGAACGGCCGGAGCGGGGCAAGACGGCCGGAGCCGGGCAAGCACGACCGGAGCCGGGCAGGCACGACCGGAGCCGGGCAGGAACGGCCGGAGCGGGGCAAGACGGCCGGGGCCGGGCAGGCGCGACCGGAGCCGGGCAGGCACAGCCGGAGCCGGGCAGGCACAGCCGGAGCCGGGCAGGCACAGCCGGAGCCGGGCAAGCACGACCGGGGCCGGGCAGGAACGGCCGGAGCCGGGCAAGACGGCCGGAGCCGGGCAAGACGGCCGGAGCCGGGCAGGCACGACCGGAGCCGGGCAGGCACAGCCGGAGCCGGGCAGGCACGACCGGAGCCGGGCAAGCACAGCCGGAGCCGGGCAGGCACAGCCGGAGCCGGGCAGGCACGACCGGAGCCGGGCAAGCACAGCCGGAGCCGGGCAGGCACAGCCGGAGCCGGGCAAGCACGACCGGAGCCGGGCAGGCACAGCCGGAGCCGGGCAGGCACAGCCGGAGCCGGGCAGGCACAGCCGGAGCGGGGCAAGCACGACCGGAGCCGGGCGGGGAGGAATACTGTCGGGCATGACCCGCTTGATCCTCGCCACCCGCAACGCCGGAAAGATCACCGAGCTGAGGGCGATCCTCGCCGAGGCCGGACTGCCGCACGAACTGGTCGGCGCCGACGCCTTCCCCGAGGTCCCCGACGTCAAGGAAACCGGCGTCACCTTCGCCGAGAACGCCCTGCTCAAGGCGCACGCCCTGGCCCGGGCCACCGGGCTGCCGGCCGTCGCCGACGACTCCGGGCTGTGCGTGGACGTGCTGGGCGGCGCCCCCGGCATCTTCTCCGCCCGCTGGTCCGGCCGGCACGGCGACGACGAGGCCAACCTCAGGCTGCTGCTCGCCCAGCTCTCCGACATCGCCGAGGAGCACCGCGGGGCCCACTTCGCCTGCGCGGCGGCCCTGGCGCTGCCGGACGGCACCGAGCGGGTGGTGGAGGGACAACTGCGCGGCACGCTGCGGCACGCCCCGGCGGGCACGAACGGCTTCGGCTACGACCCGATCCTCCAGCCGGAGGGCGAGACGCGGACGTGCGCGGAGCTGAGCCCCGAGGAGAAGAACGCCATCAGCCACCGGGGGAAGGCGTTCCGTGCCCTCGTCCCCGTGGTGCGGGAGCTGCTGGGCTGATCTCTGGTGCGGCCGGAGGGACTCGAACCCTCACGGGAGTTACCCCACTGGGACCTAAACCCAGCGTGACTGCCAATTCCACCACGGCCGCCTGGTGCTGCCCGGCCATGCTAGCGGCCGGGCAGTGCCCGCGGTCGTCAGATGCCCAGATCCTTGATGATCTTGGCTACGTGGCCGGTGGCCTTGACGTTGTACAGGGCCCGTTCGACCTTGCCGTCCTCGTCCACGACCACCGTGGAGCGGATGACGCCGACGACCGTCTTGCCGTAGAGCTTCTTCTCGCCGAAGGCGCCGTACGCCTCCAGGACGCGCTTGTCGGGGTCGGCCAGCAGGGTGACCCTCAGGGACTCCTGGTCGCGGAACTTCGCGAGTTTCTCCGGCTTGTCCGGCGAGATGCCGATGACGTCGTAGCCGGCGGAGGCCAGGACCTCCAGGTTGTCGGTGAAGTCGCAGGCCTGCTTGGTGCAGCCGGGGGTCAGGGCGGCCGGGTAGAAGTAGACGATGACCTTGCGGCCCTTGTGGTCCGAAAGGGACACCTCGTTGCCGTCGGCGTCGGGGAGGGTGAAGGCGGGGGCAACGTCCCCGGGCTGGAGTCGCTCGCTCATCGGACTAGCGTAACCGGGGGCCCTTGCGGTGCGGTGCGGCCATGAGCTGACAGACTGTTCGTCAAAGCAGCAGCAGATTTCGGCAGACTTCGGAGGCCGTACGGTGGCGGACACGTCGGACACCAGAACCCCGGCGCAGATCGAGGCGGACATCAGGCGCCGCCGTGAAGTGCTGGCCGAGACGCTCGACGAGATCGGGGTGCGGGTGCATCCGAAGACCATCGTCGGGGATGCGAAGGCCAAGGTCGTCGCGAACGTCGATCACACGGTCGGCCGGGCGTACGTGCAGGTCAATCGCGTCGTCAGCGAGGTAAGGGCGCGGTTCACGGACGAGGAGGGGGCGCCCCGCCTGGAGCGGGTGGTGCCCGTGGCGATGGTCGTCGTGGGGGTCGTGGGGCTGCTCGCCCTGGGGGCCCGGCGGCGCAGGGACTGACCGGGAACAGGTAGGTTCGACGCGTGAGCGCCAACAGAAACGAGCAGAGCACTCCCCACCACGACAAGCTGCCCATCCGGATGCTGCACGACCGGGTTCTCGTGCGGCAGGAGACCGGTGAGGGCGAGCGGCGGTCGGGGGGCGGCATTCTGATTCCCGCCACCGCTGCGGTCGGGCGGCGGCTGGCCTGGGCCGAGGTCGTCGCGGTCGGCCAGAACGTCCGGACGGTGGAGCCCGGCGACCGGGTGCTGTTCGACCCGGAGGACCGGGCGGAGGTCGAGGTGCGGGGCGTGGCCTACGTCCTCATGCGCGAGCGTGACCTGCACGCCGTCGCCGCGGACCGCTTCGAGGGGTCGGAGGACTCCACGGGGCTGTACCTGTAGCACGCGGAAGCGAGAGGGCCGGTGACCATCGTCACCGGCCCTCTTTGCCGTGCACTTGCTAGCGTGGAGGGAACCCGACGAGACGCGCCGTACCGGGTCCAAGGCAAAGACGACGCACCCCCAAGAAGAGTCACTGTCTCGGAGGTGCCGTCATGGCCTGGATCCTGCTCGTCGTCGCCGGTCTGCTGGAAGTCGCCTGGTCGATCGGGATGAAGTACACCGAGGGTTTCACCCGCCTGGTCCCGAGCCTGTTCACCGGCGCCGGCATCGTCGCCAGCATGGTCCTGCTGTCCTACGCCGCGAAGTCCCTGCCCATCGGTACCGCCTACGGCGTCTGGGTGGGCATCGGCGCGGCCGGTGCGGCGGTGCTCGGCATGGTCGTACTGGGTGAGCCGGTCACCGCCGCCCGGATCTTCTTCGTGTGCCTGCTGCTGGTCGCCGTCGTCGGCCTGAAGGCCACCGGCGGTCACTGAGCCGCCGGTGGCTCCGGCGCGTCAGAGGCCGGGGCCGCCCCCGGCGCCCCCGTCCGTGGCGGTGGTGCCGCCCGCGTCGGTGCCCCCGCCCGGCGTGCCGCCCCCGGTGGCCGTACCGCCGCCGGGGGTGCCGCCGCCGGTGGTGGCGGTGCCGCCGCCGTCCGTGGCCGGTCCGCCGCCGGTCGTCGTCGTGGTCCCGCCGGTGGTGGGCGTGCCGCCGGTGGCCGTGCCGCCGGTCGCGGGGGCCCCGCCGCCGGTGGTCTGGCCACCGTCGGCGGGCGTGCCCGTGGTGGCGCCGGCCGTCGGGGTGGCGGACGGGCCGCCGGTGTCCTGGCCGCCGTCGGTGGCGGTGCCGCCGGTGTCCTGGCCGCCGTCCGTGCCGGGCTCGGCCGTGCCCGAGGTGGCCGGGGGCTCCTGGATCCGGTCGGCGCCCTGCTGGAGCCGCAGGTCGAAGTCCTTGACCGGCTCGCCCTCCAGCGCGTCCCGCGTGTACTGCGCCCAGATCTCGGTGGGCGCGCCGCCACCGTTGATACGGGCCTGGCCGAGCGCGCCGTACAGCGGCTGGTGCTTGGCCGTCACCGGGTCCTGGCCCATCACCGCGACCACCGTGGCCAGCTCGGGGGTGTAGCCGGCGAACCACGCGGCGGTGTCGCTCTCGGCGGTGCCGGTCTTGCCGACGGCCGGACGGCCCGCGGCCTGCGCGGCGGTGGCGGTACCGCTCTCGACCACGCTGCGCAGCACCGAGGTGGTGGTGTCGGCGGCCTCCCGGCTGACGGCCTGCTTCACGTTCCGCTCGGGCAGCTTGATCTCCTCCCGGCCGTTCTTGGTGATCGTCTTGACCAGGCTGTACGTGCCGTGCTTGCCGTGGTTGGCGAGGGTGGCGTAGGCCTCGGCCATGTCCAGGACGCTGGCGGTGGCGGTACCGAGGGCGATGGACGGGTACGGCTGGAGGTCCGGGGTGTCGGAGGGCAGACCGAGGTCGACCGCGGTCTGCTTGACCTTGGCGGGCCCGACGTCGACTGCCATCTGCGCGTACACCGAGTTCACCGACAGGTCGGTGGCCTTGCGGACGGTGATCGGGCCGTACGACCGCTGGTCCTCGTTCTCGGGGCCGTAGGCGCCGCCGCTCCAGCCCTGGACGGGACGCCGGTTGGTGCCGTCGTAGACCGTGTTCGGGGTGATGGTGCGGCCGTCCTGGGTGGTGGACCCGTTCTCCACGGCGGAGGTGAACACGAACGGCTTGAACGTCGAGCCGACCTGGAAGTCACCGCGGGTCGCGCCGTTGGTGTACTGCTTCACGTAGTCGATACCGCCGTACAGCGCGACGACCTCGCCGGTCTTGGGGTCGACGGAAGCGCCGCCGGCCCGGACGTAGGTGTCGACCTTGTTGTTCTTCTTGTCCAGCTTGCTCATCAGCTGGTCGTCGACGGCCTTGACGAACGCGTCCTGCCGGTCCTTCTGGATGGTGGTGGTGATGCGGTAGCCGCCGGCCTCCAGCTCTTCGGCCGTGATGACCTTGTTGGTGATCAGGTACTGCCTGACCGCCTCTACGAGATAGCCGCGCTGTCCGGACAGACCCGTGGAGAGGATCTGCTCCTTGGGCATGGGGAACTTCATGCCGGTGCGCTCGGCCTGGCTGAGCCAGCCCTTCTTGACCATGCCGTCCAGGACGTAGTTCCAGCGGGCGACGGCCGCGTTCCGGTTCTCCGGGTGCGCCACGACGTCGTACTCGCTCGGCGCGTTGACGAGCGCGGCGAGGTAGGCGGCGCGGGCCGGGTCGAGGTCGGCGGCGTCACGGCCGTAGTACGCCTGGGCGGCGGCCTGGATGCCGTAGGCGCTGCGACCGAAGTAGCTGGTGTTGAGGTAGCCCTCAAGGATCTCGTCCTTGGACTTCTCGCGGTCCAGCTTGATCGAGATGAAGAACTCCTTGGCCTTGCGGGTGACCGTCTGCTCCTGGGCCAGGTAGTAGTTCTTCACGTACTGCTGGGTGATGGTCGAGCCGGACTGCTTGCCCTTGCCGGTCGCGGTGTTCCAAGCGGCGCGAACCATCGCCTTGGGATCGACGGCGGACTCGGAGTAGAAGTCGCGGTCCTCGGCGGCCAGGATGGCGTGCTGCGCGGCCTTCGAGATCTTGGCGAGGCTGACGTTCTCGCGGTTGACCTGGCTGTCGCGTGTGTCGCGGGCGATCTGGGAGCCGTCGGCGTAGAGGTAGACGTTCGCCTGCTTGGTCGCGAACGCGTTGGCCGGCGGGATCTTCACCAGGGAGTAGCCGATGAAGAACACGCCGATGATCAGCAGCACGCCGACGAGGCAGGTGCCGAGCACCATGCGCCAGGTCGGCAGGAGCCGCCGCCAGCCGGTCCGCTTGGGCCGCTTGCCCTTCTTGGAGTTCTTCGCCTTCTTCCCCGTGGGCGCGTCCCCGTCGGCGGCGGCGAGCACGGTGGTCTCGGCTTCGGGAGCATCCGGGGAGTCCGGAGTGGCCGGTGTGCCCGGGGTGCCCGGGGTGCCCGCGGAGGGGGACGCGGTTTCCGTACGGGGGCCGGGTACGCCACGGGTGGCCTTGGGGCCGCGGGCCTTGGCCCCGGGAGCACCGGCACCGGCACCGGCTGCGGACGCCGACGCGGATGCAGATCCGGCGGATCCAACTGCTCCGGCTGCTCCCACGGCGCCTGTCGTCCGGGCGGCCCGGGCGGCGCGGGCGGCGGCCGGTGAGGAGGCACCGGTGGTGCTCGTCGTACCGGCCGCCGGTGTGGCACCGGTGGGCCTGCCGCCCTGAGCACCCGCACCTGCTCCGGCACCGGCGGACGTGGGGCCGGTGGGCCGGGTGCCCTGGGCGTTGGGGGTCTGCGCGGAACGCTTGCCGTCGGCGCGGCGGGGCGCACCGGCGCCCGGCTCCGCCGGGGAGGAGGAGGGGGCCTTCGTACCGGGTGCGCCCGGCTCGCCCGCGCGGGGCGCGCCGATCCGCCGGAGCACCTGGGTGGTCTCGGGCGCCTGCCCGGCCCCGGCACCTCCGGCACTCCCGGCACCTCGTGCGACACCGCCCGCCCGGCCGGCACCCTGCTCACCGCCACGGCCGGCATCGCCCGCCGCGCCGGCAGGCCGCTTGTCGCCCCCTGGCCCGGCGGTGTCCTGGCCGGGCCGGGTCTCGCGGCCCGGGTTCCCGCCGGAGCGCTCCGCGGACGCGGGCCCCTCGGCGGACCCGGGCGGGGTGACGCGCCGGAGGATCTGGGTGCTCTCGGGCGACTGGGCCCGCCCGGCACCGGCCGGTCCGCCCGCCTTCGGGGCGCCGGCCCCGTCGGCGGAGTCCGTGCCCCCCTTGTGGTCCGCGCGGGCGTCGCGCGCCGCCTGCCGGGCGCGCGCCACGGACGCGGTCCGGTCCTGGTCCGTCCGGCCCGCGGCCCCGGCGCCGTCGGCGGACCGTCCGCCCGGCCGCCCGAAGCGCTCCCGGCCGAAGTCGTCGCGGTCCGGCGCGCCCGGCGCCCTGCGGGCACCCTCGGCACCACCGGTGCCGCCGGTGTTCCCGGCACCACCGATGCCCCCAGCGCCCCGGACACCGCCGGCCCGGCCGGCGCGCTGCCGTCCGGTGTCCTCGGTGTCACCGGCCCCGCGCGCCCCCTCGGGGCGTCGAGGCCGGCCGGTGTGCTGTTCGGCGGCCTTCTCCTCGTGGCCCCCCGGCTTCCCGGGCCCTTCAGCCGGCAGCGGCTTTTCCGGCGCCACGCCTTCGTTCGGCTGCTGCGGCTGCGGCTCGTCGCTCATGTCGTGCACGGACTCCTGTTTCGCGTCGTACGTTCCCGTACGCCTCGTACGCTTCTGCGCTCCCCCTGCTTGAAGACTCTCGCACCTGGCGTTCCGTTCCCGGATTCCGGCACGGTTCCGGCGGAAAACACGTGGCCGACCGCCGGGTCACCGGACTAGGCTCCTGCGCTTCGGTGTCGAGTGGTCCGAGGAGGTCGACTGGCGTGGGCGCGGGACGGTTGTACGCGGCTGTCGCGGCAGGGGGGTTCCGACGGTACGCGACCTATCGTGCCGCCACTGCGGCAGGGGTGTTCACGAACACCGTCTTCGGCCTCATTCTCGTCTACACCTACCAGGCGCTGTGGGACGAGCGGCCCCATCTCGGCGGCTACGACCAGGCACAGGCGGTGACCTACGTCTGGCTCGGGCAGGCCTTCCTGTCGACGCTGGCGATCGGGGGCGGCGGGGTCGAGGACGAGTTGATGGAGCGGATCCGCACCGGGGACGTGGCGATCGACCTGTACCGGCCGGCCGACCTCCAGTTGTGGTGGCTGGCGGCGGATCTGGGCCGGGCGTTCTTCCAGTTGCTGGGCCGGGGCGTCGTACCGTTCGTGTTCGGCGCGCTGTGCTTCCCGGTGGCGCTGCCGGCCGACGCGGGCACCTGGGCGGCGTTCCTGGTGGCCGTCCTCCTCGCGATGCTGGTGGGTTTCGGCATCCGGTACCTGGTGGCGCTGAGCGCGTTCTGGCTGCTGGACGGCGCCGGGGTGACGCAGATGGCGTGGCTGCTCGGCGTCTTCTGCTCGGGCATGCTGCTGCCGCTGAACGTGTTCCCGGGCGCGCTCGGCGAGGTCGTCCGGGTGCTGCCCTGGTCCTCGCTGCTGCAAGCCCCGGCGGACATCCTGCTGGGGCACGCCGACCCGCTGTCCACCTATCTGTTCCAGGGCGCCTGGGCGGTCGTCCTGCTGGGTGCCGGGCGGCTGGCGCAGTCGGCGGCCACGCGCCGGGTGGTGGTGCAGGGTGGCTGAGGGGCGGGCCCGGTCCCTGGCCGAGGGTGTCCGGGCGTACCGGCTGATCGCGGCGATGTGGGTGCGGTCCACCATGGCCTACCGCGCGTCCTTCGCCATGACCACGCTCGGCAACTTCGCGGCGACCTTCCTCGACTTCGTCGCGATCATGCTGATGTTCTCCCGGGTGGACGCGCTCGGCGGCTATCCGCTGCCCGAGGTGGCGTTCCTGTACGGGCTGTCCGCGACCTCCTTCGGCCTGGCGGACCTGCTGATCGGGTCGATGGAGCGGCTGGGCCGGCGGGTACGGGACGGCACGCTGGACACGCTGCTGGTGCGCCCGGCACCGGTGCTGGCGCAGATGGCGGCCGACCGGTTCGCCCTCAGACGGCTGGGCCGGGTGACGCAGGGCGCGCTGGTGCTGGGCTGGTCGCTGACCCGGGTGGACATCGACTGGACGGCGGACCGGCTGCTGCTGATGCCGGTGATGGTGGCGAGCGGCTGCGGGATCTTCTGCGCGGTGTTCGTGGCGGGGGCCGCCTTCCAGTTCGTGGCGCAGGACGCCTCGGAGGTGCAGAACGCCTTCACCTACGGCGGGACGACGCTGCTCCAGTACCCGCCGACGGTGTTCGCGAAGGAGCTGGTGCGCGGGGTGACGTTCGTGCTGCCGCTCGCCTTCGTCAACTGGCTGCCCGCCACCTACGTGCTGGGCCGGCCGTATCCGCTGGGCCTGCCGCGGTGGACCGCGTTCGCCTCGCCGCTGGTGGCGGTGGCGTGCTGTGCGCTCGCAGGGCTCGCCTGGCGGGCGGGACTTCGTTCGTATCGCAGCACAGGGAGCTGACGTGGGCGACTTCATCACGCTGGAGAACGTCGAGAAGGTCTTCCGGGTACGCCGCAAGACCGGGTTCCTGCGGCGGGAGCGGCACGAGGTGCGGGCGGTGGACTCGCTGTCGTTCACCGTGGCCCGCGGGGAGATGGTCGGGTACATCGGGCCGAACGGGGCCGGGAAGTCGACCACCATCAAGATGCTGACCGGGATCCTGACGCCGAGCGCCGGGCGGCTGCGGGTGGCGGGCATCGACCCGGCGCGGGAGCGCACGCGCCTGGCGCACCGGATCGGGGTGGTGTTCGGGCAGCGGACCACGCTGTGGTGGGACCTGCCGCTGATCGACTCCTACCGGCTGGCGCACCGCATGTACCGCATCCCAAACGCCCGTTACCGCCGGAACCTGGACCGGCTGGTGGAACTGCTGGACCTGGGCGCCCTGTTGGACGTGCCGGTGCGGCAGCTGTCGCTGGGGCAGCGGATGCGCGGGGACATCGCGGCAGCCCTGCTGCACGATCCGGACGTGCTGTACCTGGACGAGCCGACGATCGGCCTGGACGTGGTGTCGAAGGCCAGGGTGCGGGAGTTCCTGCGGGAGGTGAACGCAGAGCGCGGCACGACCGTGCTGCTCACCACCCACGATCTCCAGGACATCGAGCAGTTGTGCTCCCGGGTGATGGTGATCGACCACGGCCGGCTGGTGTACGACGGCCCGCTCGCCGGACTGCGCGAGGCCGGGGAGAGCGAGCGGACGCTGGTGGTGGACCTGGAGCGGGAGCTGCCGCCGGTCGAGGTGCCGTCGGCCCGGGTGGTGCGGGTGGAGGGGCCGCGGCAGTGGCTGGCGTTCCCGGCGGGGCAATCGGCGGCGCCGCTGGTCGCGCAGCTGGCGGCCCGCTATCCGCTGGTGGACCTGTCGGTGCGGGAGCCGGACATCGAGGCGGTCATCGCCAGGATGTACGCGGAGAAGACGGTGTCGTAGACCGCCGGCGTGCCAGGACGCGCACAGCCGGGACGTGCACAGCTAGGACGTGCACACCTTCGTCAGTTCCCCGGCCGCGTCCGTCACCGGGCTCACATCCGGTGTCCCGTCCCCGTTCCTGATCGCCGTACGGACGTTGTCCACGGCCTTGCCGAGATCGTCCACGGCCTTGTCGACGTCGGCGTCGTCGGTCTTGTCGCCGATGGCGCGCAGGTTCTTCTCGATGGAGTCGAGCGAGGCGTCGGCCTGGGAGGGGTCGTTCGCGGCGTTCTCCACGGCCTGCTGGAGGTCGGTGACGCTGTCGGCGATGGCGTCGGCGGTCTGTACGCAGTCCAGTGCCTTGTCGACGGCGTCGCAGCCGGTGGTCAGGCCGGCGGTGAGCGCGACGGCGGCCATGGTGGCGGCGACGACGGCGATCCGGCCCCGGCGTGGGCGTCGGCTGGCGGGCATGGCGGGTTCCCCTCCCCTGGGACGGCTGGCCGGGCGCGCGGGGGTGAAGCCGTGCGCCCGTACCCACAGGGACGCCACCGGGACCCGACGGGTTGCCCGCGGGACCCGGTGAGTTGCAGGCGGAACCCGGTGAGTCGCCGGCGGGTCCGCGCCGGTTCGTCAGGCCCGCGCCGGTTCGTCAGGCCCGCGCCGTCTCCAGCGCCGCCCGCTGGATCGCGGCCAGCTCGGTGCAGCCGCCGACGGCGAGGTCGAGCAGGGCGTTCAGTTCGTCGCGGGCGAAGGGCTCGGCCTCGGCGGTGCCCTGGACCTCGACGAAACGGCCGTCGCCGGTGCAGACGACGTTCATGTCCGTGTCGGCGCGCACGTCCTCCTCGTAGCAGAGGTCGAGCAGCGGGACGCCGCCCACGATGCCGACGGAGACGGCGCTGACGGTGCCGGTGAGCGGCTGCCGGCCGGCCTTGACCAGCTTCTTGCCCCGGGCCCAGGCGACGGCGTCGGCCAGCGCCACGTAGGCGCCGGTGATCGCCGCCGTGCGGGTGCCGCCGTCGGCCTGGAGGACGTCGCAGTCGAGGACGATGGTGTTCTCGCCGAGCGCCTTGTAGTCGATGACGGCGCGCAGGGAGCGGCCGATGAGCCGGGAGATCTCATGGGTGCGGCCGCCGATCCTGCCCTTGACGGACTCGCGGTCGCCGCGGGTGTTGGTGGCGCGGGGCAGCATGGAGTACTCCGCGGTGACCCAGCCCTCGCCGCTGCCCTTGCGCCAGCGCGGGACCCCCTCGGTGACGGAGGCGGTGCAGAAGACCTTGGTGTCGCCGAAGGAGATGAGGACGGAACCCTCGGCGTGCTTGCTCCAGCCGCGTTCGATGGTGACCGGGCGGAGCTGTTCGGGCGTACGGCCGTCGATGCGAGACATGCGCCGAGCCTAGCCGTAGCGGACGAAGGGGCTCCCCCCGCGTCGGGAGGAGCCCCTTCAGGGTGAACCGGTCCGGCTCACATCATGTCTTCGATCTCCGCGGCGATCGGGTCGGCGTCGGTGCCGATGACGACCTGGATGGCGGTGCCCATCTTCACCACGCCGTGGGCGCCGGCGGCCTTCAGGGCGGCCTCGTCGACCAGGCTCGGGTCGGACACCTCGGTGCGCAGCCGGGTGATGCAGCCCTCGATCTCCTCGATGTTGTCGATGCCACCGAGCCCGGCGACGATCTTCTCAGCCTTGCTGGCCATGTTCCTTCTCCCTGCTCCGAACCGCTTTGTCGCAGTAACCCACAGTTGGCCCATCTTTGCGAGCGGTCATGCCGTCCGTGCCCAATGATGGCGATCACAACAGCGGAACCGTCCGCCGACTGGTCTACACCACCGTGGGGAGGGTCGCCAAACCCATGAGCGCCGAGAGTACGGCCGGTCCCGTCCGGGCCCGCTGGAACGGCCTGTTCCAGGGTCTGCAGAAGATGGGCCGCAGCCTCCAGCTGCCCATCGCCGTGCTGCCGGCGGCGGGCATCCTGAACCGGCTGGGCCAGCCGGACCTGTTCGGCGCGGACGGCCTGGGCTGGACGGACGTCTCCAAGGTGATGAGCGGGGCGGGCGGCGCGCTGCTGGACGGACAGCTCGGGCTGCCGCTGCTGTTCTGCGTGGGCGTGGCGATCGGCATGGCGAAGAAGGCGGACGGTTCGACCGCGCTCGCGGCGGTGGCCGGTTTCCTCGTCTACTACGGCGTGCTGCGGCAGTTCCCCGAGGCGTGTCCGGCGGGCGCGAAGGTGGTGGTGACGGGTTGCCAGGCGGCCGGCGGCACGGTGTCCGCGTTCACCTACCAGAACCCGGGCGTCTTCGGCGGCATCATCATGGGGCTGCTGACGGCCTTCTTCTGGGCCCGCTACCACCGCACCCGCCTGGTGGACTGGCTGGGCTTCTTCAACGGCCGCCGGCTGGTGCCGATCATCATGGCGTTCACGGCGATCGTGTTCGCCGTCGTGTGCCTGCTGGTCTGGCCGGCCGTCGGGGGCGCCCTGGAGGGCTTCAGCGGGTGGCTGCGGGACGCGGGCGCCTGGGGCTCGGGCGTGTTCGGGGTCGCCAACCGGGCGCTGCTGGTGGTGGGCCTGCACCAGTTCCTGAACGTGCCGATCTGGTTCCAGTTCGGCAGCTACACCAAGCCCGACGGCACGGTGGTCCACGGCGACATCAACATGTTCCTCCAGGGCGACCCGGGCGCCGGCCAGTTCACCTCGGGCTTCTTCCCGGTCATGATGTTCGCGCTGCCGGCCGCCGCGCTGGCCATCACGCACTGCGCGCGGCCGGAGCGGCGCAAGGAGACCGGCGGTCTGATGCTGTCGGTGGCGCTGACCTCGTTCGTGACCGGCATCACCGAACCGCTGGAGTACTCGTTCCTGTTCGTGGCGCCCGCGCTGTACGCCGTGCACGCCGTGCTCACCGGGGTGTCGATGGCGGTGACCTGGGCGCTGGGGGTGCACGACGGGTTCAGCTTCTCGGCGGGGCTGATCGACTACGTGATCAACTGGAACCTGGCGACGAGACCCTGGGCGGTCATCCCGATCGGCCTGTGCCTGGCGGTGGTGTACTACGTCGTCTTCCGCGTCGCGATCACCCGGTTCGACCTGCGGACACCGGGGCGGGAGCCGGCGGAGGAGGCGGAGGACGTCACCAAGGTCTGAGGGCGTGTCACCGCCGGGTCCGAAGGGCCACGGCGTGTAGCGCCGCGGTCGCGGAATCACGGGTTCCTTACGCCGCCTTCATCGTGCTACAACAGGTCTACACCACAGGTGGTGTAGACCAGAGACGCTGCCGTCCCCTTCCATGGTTCCCGGGCGGCGCCCTGCCCGATGGAGGAAGTATGACCACCGCCACCGAGTCGGCGGCCCCGGCTGCGAAGCCGGCGAAAAAGAGGGGCGCGGGCCTGCTCCAGGGCCTGCAGAAGGTCGGCCGCAGCCTGCAGCTCCCGATCGCCGTCCTGCCGGCGGCGGGCATCATGGTCCGGCTCGGCCAGAACGACATCTTCGGCAAGGACGGCCTCGGCTGGGACAAGGTCGCGACCGTCTTCAGCGCCGCGGGCGGTGCCATCACCACCAGCCTCCCCATCCTGTTCTGCATCGGTGTGGCCATCGGCTTCGCCAAGAAGGCGGACGGCTCCACCGCGCTCGCCGCGCTGGTCGGCTTCCTCGTCTACGACAAGGTGCTGCAGGCCTTCCCGGTGACCGAGGAGCACATCGAGAAGGGCAAGATCGTCGCCGCGACGTACAACGACCCTGGTGTGCTCGGCGGCATCATCATGGGTCTGCTCGCGGCCGTGATGTGGCAGCGGTTCCACCGCACCAAGCTGGTGGACTGGCTCGGCTTCTTCAACGGCCGCCGGCTGGTGCCGATCCTGATGGCCTTCGTCGGCACGCTGGTCGGCGTCCTCTTCAGCCTGGTCTGGGAGCCCATCGGCGAGGGCATCACCAGCTTCGGCGAGTGGATGACCGGCCTCGGCTCCGGCGGCGCCGCCCTGTTCGGCCTGGTCAACCGCGGTCTGATCCCGGTCGGCATGCACCAGTTCGTGAACACCGTGGCGTGGTTCCAGCTCGGCGACTTCAAGAACGCCACCGGTGAGATCGTGCACGGCGACATCACCCGGTTCCTGGCGGGCGACTCGTCCGCCGGCCTCTTCCAGACCGGCTTCTTCCCGATCATGATGTTCGGTCTGCCGGCCGCCGCGATCGCCATCGCGCACTGTGCCCGCCCCGAGCGCCGCAAGGCCGTGATGGGCATGATGGTCTCCCTGGCTCTGACCTCCTTCGTGACCGGTGTGACCGAGCCCATCGAGTTCACCTTCATGTTCATCGCCCCGGTCCTCTACGTCATCCACGCGGTGCTGACGGCCGTGTCCATGGCGGTCACCTGGGGGCTGGGCGTCCACGCGGGCTTCAACTTCTCGGCCGGCGCGATCGACTACCTGCTGAACTGGAACCTGGCGACCAAGCCCTGGCTGATCATCCCGGTCGGCCTGGTGTTCGCGGCCGTCTACTACGTGGTCTTCCGGTTCGCGATCCTCAAGTTCGACCTGAAGACCCCGGGCCGCGAGCCCGAGGAGGAGGTCGAGGACCTCACCAAGGCGTGAGCGAGGGGTGACGAAGGGCCCCGGAGCCGATGGCTCCGGGGCCCTTCGCGTTCTCCTCGTCTCAGATCTCGTACGTCCGCCGCGGCGCGGCCAGCTCCACCGGTCCGGGGAACGCCTCGCGCGCGTGCCGCAGGTTGACCTCCGGGTCCGTCCACGGCGGGATGTGGGTCAGGAGCAGCCTGCGGGCGCCCGCGCGGGCCGCCGTCTCGCCCGCCTCGCGGCCGTTGAGGTGCAGGTCGGGGATGCTCTCCTTGCCGTGCGTGAACGCGGCCTCGCACAGGAACAGGTCGGTGTCCCGGGCCAGCTCGTCCAGTGCCTCGGTGACACCCGTGTCGCCGGAGTACGTCAGGGACTTCCCGCCGTGCTCGACGCGGATGCCGTACGCCTCCACGGGGTGGCGGACCCGCTCGGTGTGCACGGTGAACGGGCCGATCTCGAAGGTGGAGGGCTTCACCGTGTGGAAGTCGAAGACCTCGCTCATGGAGGAGGCGGAGGGGGTGTCCGCGTAGGCCGTGGTCAGGCGGTGTTCGGTGCCCTCGGGGCCGTAGACCGGCAGAGGCTCGCACCGGCCGCCCTCGTGGCGGTAGTAGCGGGCCACGAAGTACGCGCACATGTCGATGCAGTGATCGGCGTGCAGGTGGCTGAGGAAGATAGCGTCGAGGTCGTAGAGACCGCAGTGGCGCTGCAGCTCGCCCAGGGCGCCGTTGCCCATGTCGAGGAGCAGCCGGAAGCCGTCGGCCTCGACGAGGTAGCTCGAACAGGCCGATTCCGCGGACGGGAACGACCCCGAGCAGCCGACGACGGTGAGCTTCATGAAGCAGAAACCTCCGTTGGCGGAAAAAGCGGTGGGCAGGGATGGGGGGCCACTCGGGAAGAGGGCTGTCGGGGGTCGTGCGGTTTGTCGAGCGTAAGGCGCGACGGCGCGGGTCGCTCCTCCGCCAGGGGCCGTTGTGGGCGAACTCACCTGCGCTGTCACCGGTTCGGCTGGACCGGGGGCGCACCGGGTTCCCTGGAGGGCGCGCGATGTGCGGCGCACGCCGGTAACGTCGTCGTATGGACACGTCCTGGTGGCTGGCGCTCGCGGCGGTGGTGCTGCTCGCGCTGGTGGCCACGCTCGTCGACGGCTGGGGCCGGGCCCGGCGGCCCGCCGGGCGGCGCCTGCGGCCGCCGGGCCGGGCGGGCGCGCGCACCGGGCACGCGCCGCGGCCGTCCCCCGGGGACATCTGGTGGGCGCACGTGCCGTTCGAGGACCGGCCGGGGCACAAGGACCGGCCGTGTCTGGTGCTGGCCGTGCGCGGCGACCGGGCGACGGTCGCGAAGATCACCAGCAGGTACCACGACGAGCGCAGCGGGGTGATCCCGCTGCCGCCCGGCGCGGTCGGCGACACCCAGGGCCGCCCCAGCTTCCTGGAGACCGACGAGCTGCGCGAGGTCCCGGTGGAGCGCTTTTGCCGCCGGGTGGGCGTGGTCGACCCGGTCCTGTGGGACCAGGTACGGCACCTCGCCGGTTAGCCGACCCGGACGGTGACCGTCCACTCCTCCACGCCCTTGCAGGAGACCTGGTCCGGTGCGGTGGGCTCGGGGCACAGGGGGCGGGAGGAGGTGAGCCGCACCGTGCCGGCGGCCACCGCGCGGTACGCGGCCGTGGCGTCGCCCGGCCGGAGGACGAACCCCGCGTTGATCGCCTCCAGTGCGGTGCCGTCGGCGGTGACCGGCTTCCAGGGGCGGTCCTTGGTGCCGTCCAGGGTGAGCCGGAGTTCGCCGCCCTCGGCCAGGCAGACACTGCGGTGCCGGTCGGCGGCCGTCAGGTTCGCCTGGCCGGTGCAGTCACCGGCGTCCCGGCCGGCCGACGGCGAGCCGGTGCCGGACGGCGCCGGTGCCCGGCCGCCGCTCCCGGTGTCCTGCCGGGAGCCGCAGCCGGCCAGGAGCAGCACGGCCGCCGCGAGGACGAGGGGCGTGGTACGGCGCATGGGGTCCGCCTTTCCGCAGGAGTACTGGTGCGGATGTGACGTACCATCGGCGCGTCCGGATCCCCGCTACGCCCAGAGCTGTCCCTGGAGGGTCGCGATGGCCTCCTCGGTGGTGGCCGCCGTGTAGACGCCCGTGGACAGGTACTTCCAGCCGCCGTCGGCCACGACGAAGACGATGTCGGCGCTCTCCCCCGCCTTGACCGCCTTGGTCCCGACGCCGATCGCCGCGTGCAGGGCGGCGCCGGTGGAGACGCCCGCGAAGATGCCCTCCTGCTGGAGGAGTTCGCGGGTGCGGGTGACCGCTTCGGCCGAGCCGACCGAGAAGCGGGTGGTGAGCACGGAGGCGTCGTACAGCTCGGGGACGAAGCCCTCGTCGAGGTTGCGCAGGCCGTAGACCAGGTCGTCGTAGCGCGGTTCGGCGGCGACGATCTTCACGTCCGGCTTGTGCTCGCGCAGGTAGCGGCCCACGCCCATCAGGGTGCCGGTGGTGCCGAGGCCCGCCACGAAATGGGTGACCGAGGGCAGGTCGGCGAGGATCTCCGGGCCGGTGGTCGCGTAGTGGGCGCCCGCGTTGTCCGGGTTGCCGTACTGGTAGAGCATCACCCAGTCGGGGTGCTCGGCGGCCAGCTCCTTGGCCACGCGCACCGCGGTGTTGGAGCCGCCGGCGGCGGGCGAGGAGATGATCTCGGCGCCCCACATGCCGAGCAGGTCCCGGCGTTCCTGCGAGGTGTTCTCCGGCATCACGCACACCATCCGGTAGCCCTTGAGCTTGGCGGCCATGGCGAGGGAGATGCCGGTGTTGCCGGAGGTGGGTTCGAGGATCGTGCAGCCGGGGGTGAGCCGGCCGTCCTTCTCCGCCTGCTCGATCATGTGCAGCGCGGGGCGGTCCTTGACCGAGCCGGTGGGGTTGCGGTCCTCCAGCTTGGCCCAGATCCGCACGTCGGGGGACGGCGACAGCCGCGGCAGGCGCACCAGGGGGGTGTTGCCCACCGCGGCCAGCGGGGAGTCGTAGCGCATCGCTGCTCGTGGGCCGGTCAGCGCATGCCGCCGGCCACGGCCGGCAGGATCGTGACGTTGTCGCCGTCGGACAGCGGGGTCTTGATGCCGTCCAGGAAGCGGACGTCCTCGTCGTTCAGGTACACGTTGACGAAGCGGCGCAGCTGGTCGCCGTCCACGATGCGGGCCTGGATCCCGGCGTGCCGGGTTTCGAGGTCGGCGAACAGCTCGGCGAGGGTCGTGCCGCTGCCCTCCACCGCCTTCTGACCGTCGGTGTACTGGCGGAGGATGGTCGGGATGCGGACCTCGATGGCCATGGCTCAGGGCTCCTGTCGGAAGGTGTCGTCGGTTCGGTCAGGCGCGCGGCGGCGGCCCGCCGCGGCCGAGGGCCGTACGGCGGCAGCGGCGTGGGTCAACAGAGGGCGCTGTTCAGCCTGCACAGGTCGACGTGCAGCCGCGCCACGAGCAGCGTGCCCGGCGCCCTGTCGCCCACGTCGAGAAGAACCATGGGCTCATCGTATCGATTCCCGGCCCGCCGCCCGGAGTGTGATTCCGTATGCCGGACGGTTTTGGTCCGGCAGGCGAGATCAGTAGGCCGTCACGACCCTGACCTCCTCCTCGGTGACCTGGCCGTCCACGATCCGGAAGGAGCGGAACTGGAAGTCGCCGAGGCCGTCGGTGTCGGCGGTGGAGACCAGGACGTAGTGGGCGCCGGGCTCGTTGGCGTAGGAGATGTCGGTGCGCGAGGGGTAGGCCTCGGTGGCGGTGTGGGAGTGGTAGACGACCACCGGCTCCTCGTCGCGGTCGTCCATCTCGCGGTAGAGCTTGAGGAGGTCGCCGGAGTCGAACTCGTAGAAGGTGGGCGACATCGCCGCGTTCAGCATGGGGATGAAGCGCTCGGGGCGGTCCGAGCCCGCCGGGCCCGCCACCACGCCGCACGCCTCGTCGGGGTGGTCCTTGCGCGCGTGGGCGACGATCTGGTCGTACAGGGCCTGGGTGATGGTCAGCATGGGGGTCAGGATAAGCAGAGGGCCGCTCCGTACCGATGGGTGGTACGGAACGGCCCACATGCCGGACGTCCTGAGCGGCGGCCGACGGGGGCGCCACGAGAGCTCCCGGCGGCCGGACGTCCCTTTTCCGGAAGGTCCGGGTCCGGTCAGCGCTTGTGGAAGGCCGCGGCCTCCGGGTTGCGGCGCCGGAGCACCAGGTAGGTGACGGCGAGGACCAGGCCCCACACCGGCGCGCAGTACAGCGAGACCCGGGCGTCCTTGTCGATGCCCATCAGCACGATCACCATGCCGATGAAGGCGAGCGCGAACGCGCTGGTCCACGGCGCGCCCGGGGCGCGGAACTCCGAGCGGGGCAGTTCGCCGCGGTCGGCCTTGGCCCGGTAGCGGATCTGGCAGATCAGGATGACGATCCACGCCCACATGCCGGAGATGGTCGCGAAGGACACCACGTAGTCGAACGCCTTGCCCGGCCACTGGTAGTTGATCCAGACGCCGACCAGCATCAGCGCGGCGGAGAACGTGGTGCCGATGAGCGGGGTACCGCTCGACGTCAGCTTGGTGAACGCCTTCGGCCCCTGGCTGTTGAGCGCCAGGTCGCGCAGCATGCGGCCGGTGGAGTACATGCCGGAGTTGCAGGACGACAGCGCGGCGGTGAGCACGACGAAGTTGACGATGCCCGCGCCGGCCGGGAGGCCCATCCGCTCGAAGGCGACCACGAAGGGGCTGTTGCCCGCGCTGAAGCTGGTCCACGGCACGACCGACAGGATCATGATCAGCGCGCCGACGTAGAAGACGGCGATGCGCCACGGCACGGTGTTGATCGCCTTGGGCAGCACGGTCTTGGGGTCCTTGGACTCGCCCGCGGTCACACCGACCAGCTCGACGGCGAGGAAGGCGAACATCACCATCTGCAGGGTCATCAGCGTGTCGTCGACGCCGTGCGGGAAGAAGCCGCCCTGGTTCCACAGGTGGGAGACGGTGGCGGTGTCGCCGGCGTCGGAGAAGCCGAGGGTGAGGATGCCGACGCAGATCAGGATCATGCCGATGATGGCGGTGACCTTGACCATGGAGAACCAGAACTCCAGTTCACCGAAGAGCTTCACGGAGATCAGGTTGGCGCCGTAGAGGATGACGGTGAACACCAGGGCCGACAGCCACTGCGGGATGTCGGTCCAGTACGTGATGTACTTCGCCGCGGCGGTGACCTCGGTGATGCCCGTGACCACCCAGAACAGCCAGTACGTCCATCCGGTCACGAAACCGGCGAACGGGCCGATGAACTCGCGCGCGTAATCGGAGAACGAACCCGACACCGGGCGGTACATCAGCAGTTCGCCGAGTGCCCGCATGATCAGGAAGATGACGAGGCCCGCGACGGCGTACGCCAGGATCAGGCTGGGGCCGGCCTTGGAAATGCCCTTGCCCGCGCCGAGGAACAGGCCGGTGCCGATGGCCCCGCCGATGGCGATCATCTGGACTTGCCGGGCTCCGAGCCCGCGCTGATACCCCTCGCCGCCCTCGCCCACGGCCTCATTGCCGTCGTGATGCTGGTCGACCTGCGCTGAGGTCATGTGTGGTGCGCCTTTCTCCATGCCGATCCGGGCCTGTCGTCGGCCTCGGATCGGATCTCGATCCCCCCGGAATGCTGGAGCTGTTGCCTGGCCGACGGTCGTCGGCTCGGTGGCGCACCCGGCCGAACATGGGTGGTGTTGGCCGGGCGGTCGTGAAGATTTATCACGGGCGCAATACTGATCACAGACGGGCGGTGTGAGGCACTGCACAGGTAAAAGCGGACAAACATGGTCCGAAAGTAGCAAAAATGACCGGGATGGTAATCGGATCGTTATCCCGGTTTGAGGCTTCCCTGAGCGAACACCGACTGGAATCAGCCAGTCCGCATCACGGCATCAAGGTCGACACCAAGGTCTCCTGGAGCCCGCCCAGCCAGAGGTACGCCAGCACCATCGGTTTGCGCGGGTCCTCGTCCGGCAGCCGGTAGAGCAGATCCGTGTCGTCCTCGTCGGTGATCTCCAGCCGGGCACCGATCGCCAGCCGGAGGTCGTTGAGGGCGCCGAGCCACTGCCGGGACTCCTGCGGCGTCAGTTTCAGCACCGCCCCGCCCTCCCCGGCCGGGGTGAGCGCGTCCAGGGAGCGGATCACGCCGAGCGCGCTCTCCCGCTTGCCCGCGCGCAGGTCGTTCTCGGTGTAGCGGCGGAACTCGGCGGAGTGCGCCCGCCGCTCCTCGGCCTCGGCCGGCGAGGCGGGAGCCTGCTCGGGGTCGCCGTAGGCGTCCGGGAAGAGCCTCCTGAGGACCGGGTCGGCCGGCGGCTCGCTCGGGCCCTCGGCGAACAGCTCGGCCAGCGGGTCCTCGGGCGCGTCGGCGCCGGGACCGGGACCGATGAGCTCCAGGAGCTGGACGGCCAGCGACCGGATGATGGAGATCTCGACGTCGTCGAGCGCGACGGCCGCGCCGCCGCCGGGGAGCGGTTCGAAGTGTCCGGGCATCTGCGGCGTTTACTTCCGGTCCTGCTGGAGGGTGGCCCACAGTCCGTAGCCGTGCATCGCCTGCACGTCGCGTTCCATCTCCTCGCGGCTGCCGCTGGAGACGACCGCCCGGCCCTTGTGGTGGACGTCGAGCATGAGCTTGGTGGCCTTGTCCTTGGAGTAGCCGAAGTACGTCTGGAAGACGTAGGTGACGTAGCTCATGAGATTGACCGGGTCGTTGTGGACGATGGTGACCCAGGGGACGTCGGGCTCGGGTACGGCGGAGACCTCCTCCACCGTCTCGGTGCGTTCGATCTCTACGGGCGCGGGTGACGTCACACTGACCATGCTGCCACGGCCTCCATAAATCGTCACACCGACGAAAAGGGAGTACGATTCCACGCCATGAACACAGCGGACCTTGGGCTGCCGGTGGACGTTCCCTCGACGGCGCTCTTCACGGACCAGTACGAGCTGACGATGCTGCGCGCCGCGCTGAAGGCCGGTACGGCTGAACGGCGGAGCGTGTTCGAGGTCTTCACCCGGCGGCTGCCGAACGGGCGCCGCTACGGCGTGGTGGCCGGGACCGGGCGGGTCCTGGACGCGGTGGAGAACTTCCGCTTCGACCCGGGCGTCCTCGGCTTCCTGCGCGAGCGGCGGATCGTCGACGAGGAGACCCTGAAGTGGCTCGCCGACTACCGCTTCAGCGGGGACATATGGGGTTATCCCGAGGGCGAGGTGTACTTCCCCGGCTCGCCGATCATGCGGGTCGAGGGCAGCTTCGCCGAGTGCGTCCTGCTGGAGACGGTGATCCTGTCCATCCTCAACCACGACTCCGCGATCGCCGCCGCCGCCTCCCGGATGGCCTCCGCCGCCGGTGACCGGCCGCTGATCGAGATGGGCGCCCGGCGCACCCACGAGCTGGCCGCGGTGGCCGCCGCCCGCGCCGCCTACGTCGGCGGCTTCGCCACCACCTCCGACCTCGCGGCCGGGTTCCGCTACGGCATCCCCACCGTGGGCACCTCCGCCCACGCCTTCACCCTGCTGCACGACCGCGAGCGGGACGCCTTCCAGGCCCAGGTGGAGACCCTGGGCCGGGGCACCACCCTGCTGGTGGACACCTACGACGTCGCCGAGGCCGTCCGCACGGCGGTGGAGGTGGCCGGCCCCGAGCTGGGCGCGGTCCGCATCGACTCCGGCGACCTGCTGCTGGTGGCCCACCGGGTGCGGCAGCAACTGGACGAGCTGGGCGCGACCGACACGAAGATCATCGTGACCTCCGACCTGGACGAGTACGCCATCGCCTCGCTGGCCGCCGCGCCCGTGGACGCCTACGGCGTCGGCACCCAGCTGGTGACCGGCTCCGGGCATCCCACCAGCTCCATGGTCTACAAGCTGGTCGCCCGCGCCGACTCCGCCGACCCGAAGGCGCCGCTGGTGCCGGTCGCGAAGAAGTCCAGCGGCGGCAAGATGTCGGTCGGGGGCCGCAAGTGGGCGGCGCGCCGGCTGGACGCGGACGGGATCGCCGAGGCCGAGGTCGTCGGCACCGGGCCGGTGCCGGCCGAGCTGGCCGACCGGCAACTGCTGGTGCCGCTGGTGCGCGGCGGGACGGTGGTGGCCCGGGAACCGCTGGACGTGCCCCGGGACCGGCACATCGCGGCGCGCGGGAATCTGCCGCTGTCCGCTACCCAGCTCTCGCGCGGGGAACCCGTCATCCCGACGGAGTACGTACACGGGCGCTCGGGTAGCTAAAGCGCGACCGCCGTCCGCCCCTTCCCACCCCTCCCGCACGGGCCCGGAAGTCTCTAGGCTCAGTTACTTCACTCTCAGTCGAAGGACACCCACCATGCGCCGCGCCTTGATCGTCGTAGATGTGCAGAACGACTTCTGCGAGGGGGGCAGCCTCGCGGTGGCCGGGGGAGCGGACGTGGCCGCGGCCGTCACCGAGCTGATCGGCGAGGCGGCGGGCACCGGGTACCGGCATGTGGTGGCCACCCGGGACCACCACATCGCGCCCGGCGGTCACTTCGCGGACGACCCCGACTACGTCCAGTCCTGGCCCGCGCACTGTGTGGCGGGCACGGAAGGCGTGGGCTTCCACCCGAACTTCGCCCCCGCGGTCGCCTCCGGCGCGGTGGACGCCGTGTTCGACAAGGGGGCGTACTCGGCGGCGTACAGCGGTTTCGAGGGCACCGACGAACACGGCGTGTCCCTGGCCGACTGGCTGCGCTCCCGGGAGGTCACGGAGGTGGACGTGGTGGGTATCGCCACGGACCACTGCGTACGGGCCACGGCCCTGGACGCGGCCCGCGAGGGCTTCCGCACCCAGGTCCTGCTGGACCTCACGGCCGGGGTCGCCCCGGAGACGACCGAGCGGGCCCTGGAGGAGCTGCGGGCGGCGGGGGTCGAACTGACGGGCAAGCCGGTGGTCGGCGGCTGAGCGGGCCGGGTACGTCACCCTCAGCCCGTCACCCTCAGCCCTCACCCCCGGCCCGTCGGCCCTCAGCCCGCCACCGCCGGCCCCCGGAGCAGTGCCCGGATGGGGTGCCACAGTTCCGTCGCCATGACGCCGCCGGCCGCCGTGGGGGCCGTGGGTGCCGTGCGCCAGACCAGGCCGTCGGGGTGATGCAGGACCGCCGTGATCTCGTCCGGGGTCGGAGGCGATGCGTTGCCGCGGAGGTACACCGCCCGCAGGCCCAGGTTGCGGAGCCTGGTCAGGGCGCGTGTGCGGTTGGCGGCGTGCACCAGCACCCGCACCCCGGCGGAGCCGTACGGCAGGTCGAGCGCCACCACCACCGTGCCGTTCGGCAGCTTGCTGAAGCCTCCAGCGGTCATGCGGTCACATCCCCGTTCCGGTCGGTGTCAATAAGGGGTCCACAGGACGCACCTAAACACGATCGGCGGCAACCCGCCAGGGGTTGCCGCCGATACGCGTAATGGCCTGCGGTGATGCGGATTACTTCACCGCGGGACCGACCTTGAGGGAGATCGTCGAGCCGTCCTTGGCCTCCTTGACGATCGTGATCTTGGTGTTGGTGTCAGTGACCTTCACGCCACCGGTCGGGTTCGAGGGGTCGTAGTAGGTGCTGGTGTGGTCGTTGAAGACCGGCACGCCCTTCGAGCCCTTGATCTTCAGCGCGACGTCCGCCTTGTGCAGCGTGATGCCGTCCGTGGCGTACAGGCTGAACGGCGAGTCGTAGGCCTGGACACGGTTGCGCAGCAGCGTGCCGTCGGCCCACTTCAGCGCCGTCGGGTGCGAGTCGACGGGGAGGATCAGACCGGTGCCCGGGTGACCGTTGGTGCTGTTGGTGTTGTTGTCCGCCTGGGAGGTGTCCCACTTCCAGATCAGCAGGCCGTTCTGGTACGGGTAGTGCTCGACCCAGTCCGGACGCGACGCGAAGCCGAAGTTGTACGGGCCCGTCTTCAGCGTCTTGTCGTACGACACGTACTGCCGGTTCTCGGCGATGTAGTACTGCTTGTAGTCCTTGGTGAAGGACGCGCCGATGCGGGAGAAGCCGTTCGCGGTCCAGCCGGCGTCCGCCTTCTCGGCGTCGTCCGAGAACAGCGGGGCGCCGTCGGCGGTCACGGTGATCTCGTCGGCGGTGAAGCCGTTCTCCGCGACACCGCTGTCGGTGGCGTAGCGGAAGCGCAGGTCGATCTTCTTGCCCGCGTAGGCGTCGAGCGGGAACGACAGCTTCTTGTGCGTCTCGGAGGAGCCGCTCAGCGCCGGCTTGCCGCCGGCGTCCTTCGGCAGGGCCTGGCCGTCCGCGGTGCCGTCCAGCGCGGTCCAGTTGGCGCCGCCGTCGGTGGACACCTCGGTGTAGACGTAGTCGTAGCCCTGTTCGGTGGCCCACCAGCCGTCCAGGGTGAGGCTCGCCGAGGTCTTGCCGGTCAGGTCCACGGACCGGGTCAGCGTGTTCTTCAGGTCGTTGCCGCTGCCGCTCCACCACTGGGTCGAGCCCTGGGCGGGCTCGACGATCGTGGTGGTGACCGCCTTGTCGGGCAGGTTGACCACGAGGGCCTGCTTGTCGAAGGTGTTGTACTCGGCCGGGCCCAGCTTGTGCGTGGACTGCTTGCCGGCCGTGGCGGTGTCGTAGTTCAGCCAGCCCAGCTGGAGCTTGTCCCAGGCGTTCATGTCGCCGGGCAGGTCGCCGATGGAGTCCTTGCCCCGGCCGAGCCAGGAACCGGAGGACATCAGGGTCCAGAAGCCGGTGGAGTTGTCGCCGCCGGCGGTGTCGTACTCGTCCGGCAGGCCGAGGTCGTGGCCGTACTCGTGGGCGAAGACACCGAGGCCGCCGTTCTCCGGCTGGATGGTGTAGTCGCCGACCCAGATGCCGGTGTCGCCGACCTGGGTGCCGCCGAGCTTGTTGTTCTGCGGGCCGGTGGCGCCGGCGTCGGTGCCGAAGGCGTACCAGCGGTGGGCCCAGATCGCGTCCGTGCCCTGGGCGCCGCCGCCCGCGGACTCGTCCTCACCGGCGTGCACGATCTGGAAGTGGTCGACGTAGCCGTCCGCCTCGTTGAAGTCGCCGTCGCCGTCGTAGTCGTAGCGGTCCCACTGGTCGTACTGGGCGAGGTCCTTCTTGATGTCGGCGTCGGTGCGGCCGGCCGCCTTCTGCTGGGCGACCCAGGCGCCCAGGCCGTCGCTGACGATGTTCCACACGCTCGGGCAGTTGGTGGAACCGCACGCGTTGTTGCCGTAACGGGCTTCGTTGTAGGGGACCTTGACCCAGTCGGTGACCTCACCGGAGACGGAGTAGCGGCCCGAGGACTGCTTCTCGTAGTACTTCTTCAACGACTCGGTGTTCTTGCCGGTGCCGAAGTAGAGGTCCTGGTAGTGCTTGCGGTCGTAGTCCTGCTGCCAGGCCGTGGAGTTGTCCTTGGTGCGGTCCGGCGCGGCGATCTGGTTGTGCAGCGGGCCGGGCGTGCCGCCGAACTTGGGGTCGGTCTTGTCCCCGAATTCCACCAGGATGGTGAAGATCTTGTCGGTCTTCTCACGGCTCAGCTCGACGTACTTGCTCTCGCCCTTGCGGCTCTTGAGCTTGACGACCTTCGAGCCGTTGCGCTCCTGCGCGGTGGCCTTGCCGGATATGAGCTGGTTCAGGGCCTCTTCACGCTGGGCGTCCTGGGTCTTGCTCAGCGGGCCGTCCAGGTCGTGCTCGTGCTGCTTCTCCGGCGCCGGGTCGTGCCGGTCGACGGCGGCGGGCCGGGTCTCGGGGCTGGCCTCGGCGACGGCGAACGTCGCGAACGAGGCGGACGCCGCCGCGAGGGTCACGCCGATGGCGGCCGCTCTGAACGTCCAGGATCTGCTGGTCACTTGAGTTCCTCCCCCGCGCCGCGCACACGGACAGGGGGTTCCGGGCATGGAGGAATCCGTGCGCGCAAGATCAACGCGTGTAGTCAAGTGACGACATTTGACTAGAGGTTTGGCAGAAAAGACAGACCTTGACTTGAGCAGGACAAGTGCACTATGCGGAGGTGGAGTCCGCTTTACGGACAGGCGTCGGCGTGCCGGTCAGGGGGCCGTACCCGTCCGCCCGACGGGCCGGTGACTCCGTGCGCCCCCCGTGCACCGGCACCCTGGGCCAGGGCACGCCTGACGGGCGTCCCGCTCGGAGCGAGGACGCCCGGTGAACCACAACTCGCCTGTTCGCCTACTGGCCTGCTCGCCTGCTCGCCTATGAATCAGGCACGGGCGGCCCGGTGTCCGGCCCCGGCGGCATGCCGCTCAACGGGTGGTGACCACCACCGTCTTGGCCGCCTTGTCGTGCAGGCCCTGTTTGTACGGCTTGTCGAAGAAGCTCCAGCCGCCCGAGACGGCCGTCCAGACACACGCGCAGCAGAAGGCGAACGGCACCCACAGCACCAGGGCGCGGGTCAGCGAGGTCGCCACGGACGGGGTGGCGCCGTTGTCCAGGTTGGCCACCCGCAGGTCGAGCCACTTCTTGCCCAGCGTCTGACCCGATCTGCTGATCATGAAGGTGTCGTAGGCGACATAGACCACGGCCGCGATGAAGGACTGGGCGACGGACCGGCCGACCTCGATCCGGTCGCCGTCGATGGAGTACTCGCGCACACCGAACGGCCAGGTGAGCAGCCAGACGACGATGCCGACCAGGATCATGTCGATGATCCGCGCGAGCGTCCGCTTGCCGCTGTCGGCGAGCGGGGGCATGCCGGCCAGCGGATCGGCGGGATAGCCGCCGGCCCCGGATCCGTACGGCCCGCCGCCGTAGGGGCCTCCACCGTAAGGGCCGCCGCCATAGGGGCCGCCGGGGGGCGGGGGCTGACCGCCGCCGTACGGGGGCGGGGTGTCGTACGGCGAGCCCGGCCCCTGGTCCGACGGGGGCCGCTTCCTGAAGGGGTCGTCCTCGGGGGGCTGCTCTCCGGAGCCGGGGGGCGGTTCGCTGCTCATGGCCCGAGTGGAACCCGGAGGACGCCGCCGCGCATCCGGCAGACGGCCGGACGGAGTACCCGGCCCGTGCCCGGCCGCTGCCCCGGCCCCTCCCCCGGCTCAGCCCGCGACGAACGTGTGCGCCGCCTTGTCGTGCCAGCACTGGCGCCACGGCCGGTCGAACAGACACCACAGCACGCCCACGACACCGACGACCAGCAGCCCCGGCACGCTGAACACCAGCCAGCGGCGCAGCGCGGGACCGAACGCCGGCGGCTCGTGCCCCTCGATGTCCCGCACCTCCAAACCGCACAGCCTCTTGCCCAGGGTGCGACCCCAGCGGGCGGTGGGCAGCACCTCGTACAGGACGCCGGCGAGCAGCAGGACGGCCAGGACGATGCCGAGGCTGGTGCCGGTCGTGCCGTCGATCAGCCACACGGTGACCTGGTGGCCGGACAGCCGGGCCGCGTCGATCTTCTGCTGGACGTGGTCCACGGCCCGGATGCCGAGCGGCACCGCCGCGGCGGCCGTCACGGCGCCCACCACGGCCAGGTCGATCAGCCGCGCCGCGAGCCGTCTGCCGAGCCCGGCGGGGCGGGCGGCGGCCTGCCGGCGCGCGGCGGCCTGGAAGAGGTCCTCCACCGGTGGCTTCCACGGTGCGACGGACGGCTCGTCCCCGCCCCCGGCCAGCTGGTGCACCTGCTGCGCCCAGGACGCCTGCCCGCCGCCGGGCCCGCTGGTCACGGGGGTGGCGACGGGAGCGGGCCCGGACTGCTGCGGCACGGGGGGTGCCACGGCGGACTGGGGTGCCTGGGCGGCCGCCGGGGGTGTCTGGGCGGCGGCAGCGGCCTGGGCGGCGGCCTTTCCGGCACCGAAGCCGGAGGCGGCGGGGGCGCCGGCGGGCCCCTGGGTGCCGAAACCGGCCGGGGCGGCGTCGGGCCCCGGCGGGTCGGAGGGCACCGGGCGGATGGTCATCGTGCCGTCGTCGGTGCGGGCCGCCGCCGGGCCGGGCACCGGGCGCCGGAAGACGAACGTGCCGGGGTCCGGCGCCTCGCCGACCTCGGCCGGGGGCACCGTCGCGGTGCCGTCGGCACGGGCGGCGCCCTGCCCGCCGGAGCCGGCCGGGGAGTCCATCGGCACCCGCGGATCGACCCCCCGGCCCCCACCGCGCCCGCCATCCCCGCCAAACCCGGCCGACCGGTCCCGCTGCCCGGGGAGCCCGGGGGTACCGGGGACGTTGGGGGTACCGGGCTGAGCGGGGGTGCCGGGCTGAGCGGGGGTGCCGGGCTGAGCGGGGGTGCCGGGGAGACCGGGTCCGCCGGACTGGGCAGGCACTCCGGGCCGGGCAGGCCCGCCGGGCTGAACGGGGGCGCCCGGCATACCGGGTCCGCCGGACCGACCAGGAACTCCGGGCTGAACAGCGGCGTCACCCCGGCCGGTTGCTCCCGGCTGACCGGATGCGCCGAGTCCGCCGGGGGCGCCGAGCTGACCTGGCTGACCGGCCTGGGCCCACTGATCAGCCTGTCCGCCCTGACCGAGCGGGCCACCCTGACCGAGCGGACCGCCCTGGCCGAGCGGACCGCCCTGGCCGAGCGGATCCCCCTGGCCGGTGTCCACTGCGGCGGGCGGGTCCTCGTCGAAGAAGTGGGGGCCCGTTTCCTCCACGGTCGGGGTGGCCGGGCGGGCGCCGGGAGGCGGGATGAGCGGCTCGCCGTCCTTCGGCGCCGGACGGCTGGTGCCGGGCACCCAGGAAGCGCCGTTCCAGTACCGGACGTAGCCGGGGATGGACGGGTCCGGGTAGTAGCCCTCGCGGGGCCTGTCGTCGCCGGGTGCCGGGGTTGGGGCGCTCATGTCCGTCGTCCCGTATCTGCTCGGGGGTGGGATGGGGGCCTCCACATCTATCAGACCGGGGCAGTCCGCAGCGCCAGTCCCGCAGGACCCACCCCTTTCCGGGCAACGCCGCACCGGCTTCCCGGGGCCCGCGAAAAAAAGTTCCCCGGACCCGCGTAATGGTCCGGCCCCCGCCCGCTCTCCCCTGGTACGGGCCCGGTCCGAGCGGCCCCGAGCAGAAGGGAGACACCGTCATGCGGCACACCGTGGTGGAGCGGGAGCTGGAGCTGAGGCTGGTTCTGTCGCCGGAGGACAGCGTCCCGGTCCCGGCCCGGCTGACGTACCGCTCCGACGACCCCTACGCCGTCCACATCGCGTTCCACATCAACTCCGAGCACCCGGTGCACTGGACGTTCGCCCGCGAGCTGCTGGTGGAGGGGGTGTTCCGGCCGTGCGGGCACGGGGACGTGCGGGTGTGGCCGGGGAAGTCGGAGGGTCGCGGAGTGGTCCTGATGGCGCTGAGCGCGCCGGACGGCGACGCGCTGCTCCAGGCGCCCGTCGGGCAGGTCTCGGCGTGGCTGGAGCGCACGCTGCGGGCGGTGCCGCCGGGCACGGAAGGCGGTCAGCCGGGCCTCGACGACGCGCTCGACCAGCTCCTCGCACGGTGAGCCGGGCGCCGGGGCACGGGGTGTCAGAACAGCTTGCCGGGGTTGAGGATGCCCAGCGGGTCGAAGGCCTGCTTCACCGCCCGCTGCATCTCCACCCCGACCGGGCCCAGCTCCCGGGCCAGCCACTCCTTCTTCAGCACGCCGACCCCGTGTTCCCCGGTGATCGTGCCACCCAGCTCCAGCCCGAGGGCCATGATCCGGTCGAAGGACTCGCGGGCCCGGCGGGACTCCTCGGGGTCGCGGGCGTCGAAGCAGACGGTGGGGTGGGTGTTGCCGTCGCCCGCGTGCGCGCACACGCCGATCGTGAGGCCGTACTCGGCGGCGATCCGCTCGACGCCGGCCAGCATCTCGCCGAGCCGGGAGCGGGGCACGCACACGTCGTCGATCATCGTCGTGCCCTTGACCGCCTCCAGCGCGGTCAGCGAGAGCCGCCGGGCCTGGAGCAGCATGTCGGACTCGGCCGCGTCCTCCGCCGGCACGACCTCGGTGGCGCCGGCGGCCTGGCACAGGGCGGCGACGGCGGCCAGGTCGGCGGCCGGGTCCGGGGTGTCGAAGGCGGCCAGCAGCAGCGCCTCGGTGGTCTCCGGCAGGCCCATGTGCGCGAGGTCGTTGACCGCCTTGACCGTCGTACGGTCCATCAGTTCGAGGAGGGACGGGACGTGCCCGCCTTCCATGATGCGGCACACCGCGTCGCAGGCGGCGGTCGCCGAGGCGAACTCGGCGGCCAGCACCAGTTGACGGGGCGGTTTCGGCTTCAGCGCCAGGACCGCCCGGACGACGATGCCGAGGGAGCCCTCGGAGCCGACGAAGAGGCGGGTGAGGTCGTAGCCCGCGACGCCCTTGGCGGTGCGGCGGCCGGTGGACATCAGGCGGCCGTCGGCGAGGACGACGTCCAGGCCGAGGACGTACTCGGCGGTGACGCCGTACTTGACGCAGCACAGGCCGCCGGAGGCGGTGCCGATGTTGCCGCCGATGGTGCACATCTCCCAGCTGGAGGGGTCCGGCGGGTAGTACAGGCCGTGTTCCTCGACCGCGCGGGAGAGGGTCGCGTTGATCACGCCCGGTTCCACCACCGCGATCCGGTCGACGGGGCTGATCTCCAGGATGCGGTCCATCTTGGTCAGCGACAGCGCGATGCAGCCGTCGGTGGCGTTCGCGCCGCCGGACAGGCCGGTGCGGGCGCCCTGCGGGACGACCGGGACGCGCAGTTCGGTGGCGGTGCGCAAGACGTGCTGGACCTGCTCGACGGTGCGCGGCAGGACGACGGCGGCGGGCCGGCCGGCCGGGCAGAAGCTCGCCATGTCGTGGGCGTAGGAGGCGGTGACGTCGGGGTCGGTCAGGACGGCCTCGGGCGGCAGGCCGGCCAGGAGCCGGTCGGCGAGGTTACCGGTGTGCGCGTCGCGCGGCGCTTCGATGCGGCTCATGATCACAGCGTGGCACTCGCGGCCATCGGTGTGAACCCCGCCCGCGCCGTCCTTGGGCCACCCGGATGTGCTCGTCATATTGACGCACAGTGAGCGCCATGGACAACCGGCAGTGCGTGGGTACGTCCCTGATCTCCGAGCCGCCGGCGCCGCGCCGGCGGCGGGTGGTGCGGCGGCTGCTGCTCGCCGCGCTGGCGGGCAGCCTGGCCACGGGCGCGGTACTGGTCCTGCTGCCCGGGGAGCCGCAGCGGCACCGGCCGGCCCGGCCGCCCGCCGCCGGCCCGCAGTCCCGGCCGCGGGAGCAGGCGCTGACGGCGGTGACCTACGGCGTGCCGGCCGCGCTGCCCGGGCTGACGGCGCTGATCGGGCGGCAGGAGCAGCGGGTGAGCCGGCGGCCGAAGGACGCCCTGGCCTGGGCGGTGCTGGGGTCGGCGTATGTGGAGCGGGGCCGCCGGGCGGGTGACGCGGCCGACTATCCGCGCGCCGAACGGGCGCTCAAGGCCTCGCTGGAGGCGCGGGGCACGCGGAACACCGAGGCGCTGGACGGGCTGGCCGCGCTGGCGCTGGCGCGCCGGGACTTCCCGGCGGCGAAACGGTACGCCGAGCAGGCGCACCAGGCGGCGCCGAAGCGGTGGTCGGCGTACCCGGCACTGATCGACGCCTACACCGGGCTCGGCGACTACGAGAAGGCCCGCTCCGCCCTGGACAAGCTGCTGGCGCTGCGCACCGACGCGGCGGTGCGGCCGGCCGTGATGGCGCGGGCGGCGGCGGTGTACCGGGACCGGGGCTGGCGCGAGGACGCGGTGGCGCAGCTGACCGACGCGGCGGCCGCCGCGCGCACCCCGGCGGAGCAGGCCGCCTGGCTGGCCGGGGTGGGGCAGCTGGCCTGGGAGCGAGGGGACCTGCCGGAGGCGCTGCGGCACTTCGAGGCGGCGCTGCGGCTCGACCCGGACCAGCGGGCGGCACCGGCGGGGCGGGCGCGGACGCTGGCGGCGCTGGGCCGCACCTCGGAGGCGCTGGCCGCGTACCGGGCCGCCGTCGCGAGCCGGCCGCGCCCGGAGGACCTGCTGGAGCTGGGCGAGCTGTACGAGACGCTGGGGCAGCCGGACGCCGCCGAGGACGCTTACGCGCGGATGCGGGAGGCGGTACGGCTCTCGGTGGCCGGCGGGGTGGACGAGGAACTGCTGATCGGCCGGTTCGAGGCGGACCACGGGGACCCGTGGGAGGCCGTGGAGCGGCTGGAGGAGGAGTGGCGGCGGCAGCCGGGCATCGAGGTGGCCGACGCGCTGGGCTGGGCGTTGCACCGCGCCGGCGAGGACCAGGAGGCGCTGACGTACGCGACCGTCGCGACGGACAAGGCGAAGGGCGGCGGGGTGCGCAGCGCGCTGTACGCGTACCACCTGGGGGTGATCGAGGCGGAGCTGGAGCGGACCGGCCCCGCGCGGCGGCACCTTGAGGAGGCGCTCAGGATCAATCCGTACTTCTCGCCGCTGCGGGTGCCGTTGGCGCAGGAGGCGCTGCGGGAGCTGGGCGACGTACCCGACGAGCCGCCGCCCAGCGAGTAGGGCCCGCCGTTACAGGTTGCCCCGCTTGGCCTGCTCGCGCTCGATCGCCTCGAACAGGGCCTTGAAGTTGCCCTTGCCGAAGCCCATCGAGCCGTGCCGCTCGATGAGTTCGAAGAACACCGTCGGCCGGTCCTGGACCGGCTTGGTGAAGATCTGGAGCAGATAGCCGTCCTCGTCGCGGTCGGCGAGGATCTTCAGCTCGCGCAGGGTGTCGACCGGCACGCGGGTGTCGCCGACCCACTCGCCGAGGGTGTCGTAGTAGGAGTCCGGGGTGTCGAGGAACTCGACGCCGGCCGCGCGCATGGTGCGGACCGTCTGCACGATGTCGTTGGTGTTGAGCGCGATGTGCTGGACGCCGGCGCCGCCGTAGAACTCCAGGTACTCGTCGATCTGGGACTTCTTCTTGGCGATGGCGGGCTCGTTGATCGGGAACTTGACCTTGAGGGTGCCGTCCGCGACCACCTTCGACATCAGCGCGCTGTACTCGGTGGCGATGTCGTCGCCCACGAACTCCTTCATGTTCGTGAAGCCGAGCACCTTGTTGTAGAAGGCCACCCACTCGTTCATCCTGCCGAGTTCGACGTTGCCCACGCAGTGGTCGATGGCCTGGAAGGTGCGCACGGCGGGCGGCTCGACCAGCGGCTCGGCCGCCGTGTAGCCGGGCAGGTAGGGGCCGTCGTAGCCGGAGCGGTCGACGAGGGTGTGGCGGGTCTCGCCGTAGGTGGCGATCGCGGCGAGGACGACCGTGCCGTGCTCGTCCTTCACCTCGTACGGCTCGGTGACGCCCCGGGCGCCGTTCTCGACGGCGTACGCGTAGGCGGCGCGCGCGTCCGGGACCTCGATGGCCAGGTCGATGACGCCGTCGCCGTGCTCGGCGACGTGCCGGGCCAGGAACCGGCCCCAGGCGCTGGTCGGCTTGATCACCGAGGTGAGGACGAACCGGGCGGAGCCGTTCTCCAGCACGTAACTGGCGGTCTCGCGGCTGCCGTTCTCCGGTCCGGAGTAGGCGACCAGCCGCATGCCGAAGGCGGTGGAGTAGAAGTGCGCCGCCTGCTTGGCGTTGCCCACGGCGAAGACGACCGCGTCCATTCCCTTGACCGGGAAGGGGTCGTCCTGCCGGGCGGTCGTGTCGGGAGTGTGGTGTGTGGTCTGCGTCATACCGGAAGGGTGGCCCCGCTCTGCAAGGTGCGCAATAGTTCGCGAATCCGCTGGGCAATGTGCTCAGTACTACGACCGTTCACCCGGTCTTTCTGTACAGGCTGACCATCTCAGGGGGTCCCGTGGCGATCGATCATCTGGACGGGCGGATCATCGTGCTGCTGGCCGAGGAACCGCGCATCGGCGTGCTGGAGATGTCCCGGCGGCTGGGGGTGGCGCGGGGCACCGTGCAGGCCCGGCTGGACCGGCTGCGGTCGAACGGGGTCATCCGCGGCTTCGGCCCGCAGGTGGACCCGGCGGCCCTCGGCTACCCGGTCACCGCGTTCGCCACCCTCCAGATCCGCCAGGGCCAGGGCGCCGACGTCCGCGCGCACCTGGCGACCGTGCCGGAGGTGCTGGAACTGCTGACCACCACCGGCAGCGGGGACATGCTGTGCCGGCTGGTGGCCCGCTCGAACGCCGATCTGCAACGGGTGATCGACCGGGTGGTGGGCTTCGACGGCATCGTCCGCGCCTCCACGACGATCGTGATGGAGACACCGGTACCGCTCCGGGTGATCCCCCTGGTGGAACAGGCGGCACGGGAGGGGAGGTGAGCGGGCGGGGACGGGGACGGGGGCGGGGCGGGGCCTGGCGAGGTGCCCGGGGGCTTGATGGGGGGCGGGGAGGGGCGGGGGGTCAGCAGCTCGGGACCGGGCCCTTGCCCTTCTCCAGTGCCACCAGGGCGTCGACGGCACCCTTGAGCGTGGTCACCGGCACCAGGCGCAGCCCCTTGGGCAGTTCGGCCTCGGCCTCACCGCACTCCGCCTTCGGTACCAGGAACACGGTCGCCCCGTCCCGGCGCGCGGCCTGCGTCTTCAGGGCGACCCCGCCGACCGCGCCGACCTTGCCGGAGCCGTCGATCGTGCCCGTACCGGCGATGGTGCGGCCGCCCGTGAGGTCGCCGCCGCTGCCGTCGCCGTCCAGCTTGTCGATGATGCCGAGGCTGAACAGCAGACCCGCGCTGGGCCCGCCCACGTCGGCGAGGCGCAGCGTGACCTCGACCTTGTCCGCGCTGAGCCCGAGGTGCTTCAGCGCCGCCTGGGTGGCCGAGTCCTGGGACTCGCGCATCTGCGCCAGGTTGTGCTTCTCGATCTCCTTGACGGTGTCCCCCGCCGGGTAGACCGCGTCGCGCGGCATGACGGCCCGGTCGGTGCGGAACCAGTTGCCGATCACGTCACCGAGGGAGATCCGGGCGTCCGGTCCGGTCGCCACGATCGTGGTCATCCGCAGCTGACCGCTGGTCTTCCGGGTCGGTGCGCCGGAGACGGTGATCACCGGGGTGCCCTGGTTGACGCCGAGCACGTTCGCCGTCGAGCCGGGCTGTGCCACGGAGAACGGCAGCGGCGCGAACACGGCCGTGGCGAGCAGGGCCACGACGGGCAGCGCGCTGACGGCGAGGGCCTGGGGGCGTGTGAGACGTGAGAGCACGGAATCAATCTAACGTGAGCGCCCCGGGGGCCCTTGCCGTGTCCGGGTGCCGCGGTCAGCGCAGCGCTTCGGCGACCTCGCGGGCCGCTTCGACCACCCTCTGGCCGACCCGGTCCGGTACGGCGTCGGCCAGCATCACCACGCCCACGCTGCCCTCGACGCCCGTGACCCCGACCAGGGGCGCGGCGGCCCCGCTCGCGCCGGCCTCCAGTTCACCGTGGGTGAGGGTGTAGCCGGGGTCGGCGCACGGCGACTTGCGCGCGGCCAGGATGGCCCTGCCCGCGGCTCCCCGGTCGAGGGGGTGCCGGAAACCGGGCCGGTACGCCACGTGGTAGTCGGTCCAGGTCGGTTCCACCACGGCGACGGCGAGCGCCTCCGAGCCGTCCACCAGCGTCAGGTGCGCGGTCGCCCCGATGTCCTCGGCGAGGGACCGCAGCGCGGGCAGCGCGGCCTCGCGTACCAGGGGGTGCACCTGCCGGCCGAGCCGCAGCACTCCGAGGCCGACCCGGGCCCGGCCGCCCAAGTCCCGCCGGACGAGCGCGTGTTGTTCGAGGGTGGCGAGCAACCGGTATACGACGGTGCGGTTCACGCCCAGTCTGGTGGACAATTCGGTGACGGTCAGCCCATGGTCCGTGTCGGCCAGCAGCTTGAGGACGCGCAGTCCCCGGTCGAGCGTCTGAGAGGTCTCCGCGGTCACGACGCCCACTCCTTCGGCGGTGAGGTCGGCGGGTCCCTGAGCGGCGGATGCGTCACCGAGTCCCGTCGGCGACGCGCTTCAGAGGCCGCCGATCGGCAGGACGGCCCGGCGGCTCCAGGCCCTGTCGCTTCACGGCTGCGCTCCGCGGCGGCGCTGCCACGGGGCGTGTGCGTAGCCGGACAGTAGCGAAGCGGGTTCGCTGAGCGGAAGTCTCAGTCCAGAATCCGGGCAAGGCCAGATCCGGCCTGGCTGCATTCGTCCGGATACGCACACCGCGGCACCATCGAAACAAACGCGAACGGGAGAGGCCTCGAACGGACGGACGGGAGACACGGGGGCGGGTCGGCCGTGCCGACCCTCTCTCTTCCCACACCGCCGCCCACCCACCGTCACTTCATCCGGGTCGCCCACTCCTGCACCTTGGCGATGCGCTGCCGCAACTGTCCCGCCGTGGCCTCCGCACTCGGCGGCCCCCCGCACACCCGCCGCAGCTCGGTGTGGATCACCCCGTGCGGCTTCCCGCTCTGGTGCACATACGCGCTGACCATCGTGTTCAGCCGCTTCCGCAGCTCCATCAGCTCCTTGTGCGTCACCACCGGCCGCCGCTCGGCCGGCAGCTCCAGCAGGTCGGCCTCCGTGTCCGGCTTCTTCCGGCTGTGCGCGATCTGCCGGGCCTGCCGCTTCTGGAGCAGCAACTGCACCTGCTCGGGCTCCAGCAGCCCCGGAATCCCCAGGTAGTCCTGCTCCTCCTCGCTCCCGGGGTGGGCCTGCATGCCGAACTCGGCGCCGTCGTACAGCACCCGGTCGAACACGGCGTCGGACTCCAGCGCCTCGAACGGCAGCATGTCCTGCTCGCCGGTGTCCTCGTCCTGCTGCTTGTTCGCCTCCTCCATCTCCTTCTCGGATTCGGCGTACGGGTCCTCCTCGCCCTCCTTCTTCGGCTTGTCGAGGGCGTGGTCCCGTTCCTTCTCCATCTCGTTGGCGAAGGTCAGCAGGTCGGGCACGGTCGGCAGGAACACGGACGCGGTCTCGCCACGCCGCCGGGACCGTACGAAACGCCCGACGGCCTGCGCGAAGAACAGCGGCGTCGAAATCGTCGTGGCGTACACCCCGACCGCGAGCCGCGGCACGTCGACGCCCTCGGACACCATGCGTACGGCGACCATCCACCGGTCGTCGCTCGCGCTGAACTCGTCGATCTTCTTCGAGGCGCCGGCGTCGTCGGAGAGCACAAGCGTCGCCTTCGTGCCCGTGATCTCCCGGATGAGCTTGGCGTACGCCCGCGCGGAGTCCTGGTCGGAGGCGATGACGAGCGCGCCCGCGTCCGGGATGGCCTTGCGGACCTCGGTCAGCCGCTGGTCGGCGGCGCGCAGCACGCTCGGCATCCAGTCGCCGCGCGGGTCGAGGGCCGTACGCCAGGCCTGGCTGACCGCGTCCTTGGTCATCGGCTCGCCGAGCCGGGCGGCGACCTCGTCACCGGCCTTGGTGCGCCAGCGCATGTTGCCGCTGTAGGAAAGGAAGATCACCGGCCGGACGACGCCGTCCGCCAGCGCGGAGCCGTAGCCGTAGGTGTAGTCGGCGGCGGAGCGCCGGATGCCCGCGTTGTCCTCCTCGTAGGTCACGAAGGGGATCGGGTTGGTGTCGGAGCGGAACGGCGTACCGGTCAGCGCGAGGCGCCGGGTGGCCGGCTCGAAGGCCTCCAGGCAGGCCTCACCCCAGGACTTGGAGTCACCGGCGTGGTGGATCTCGTCCAGGATCACCAGGGTCTTGCGCTGCTCGACCCGGTTGCGGTGCAGCATCGGGCGGACACCCACACCGGCGTACGTCACGGCGACGCCGTCGTACTCCCTGCCGAGCGGCCCCGCGCTGTACTCCGGGTCGAGTCTGATCCCGATCCGGCCCGCGGCCTCGGCCCACTGCTTCTTCAGGTGCTCGGTGGGGGCGACCACGGTGACCTGCTGCACGACGTGGTGGTGCAGCAACCAGGAGGCCAGGGTCAGCGCGAAGGTCGTCTTGCCGGCGCCGGGGGTGGCGACGGCGAGGAAGTCGCGCGGCTGCTCCTGGATGTACTTCTCCATCGCTCCCTGCTGCCAGGCACGCAGCTTGCTGGCGGTACCCCAGGGGGCCCGGCCCGGGAAGGCGGGCGAGAGGTGATGGGAGGAAGCGGAGGCGGCGGAGGATGCGGCGGTGGTAGTCACGGTCTCCGTGGATCAGGGTCGGGCGGCTACGTACGACAACCGGGCCACCCTACCGGCGCCGCCCCGCGCGCACGGCGTGAACGAGGCGGGGTCGCCCCCGGGTGGGAGCGACATCACAGCGGCCCCCTGACCACCACCGGTCACTCGGGGCGCGCGGTGCGTTCCCGCAGCCGCGTGGTCACCCAGGACCCCACCAGCGCCACCGCGGCCATCGGCAGGAAGACGGCGGCGAAGGCGGCGGGATGGCCGCCCTCGCCGGCCGTGGTGGCGGCGGTGCTGCCGCCGCCCAGGGCCGCGAAGGCCGCGCCGGCCGCCGCCAGCAGGACGACGTTGGACAGGGCGTCGGAGATCTGGAGCGCGGCGGAGTTGGTGCCGGCCTCCGCCGGAGCGGACAGCTTCAGCAGCAGCACGCTGGTGGAGGAGATCACCAGGCCCATGCCGAAGCAGCCGACGCCCCACGCGACGGCGACGGTCCACACGGGCACGGAGGGGATCAGCACGCCGGGCGCGGTCACGATCGCGGCGGCGACCAGCACCATGCCCAGGGTCATCAGCCGTTCCCGGTACGGCGTCACGCGCGGCCGGGACTGCACGAACGAGCCCAGCGCCCAGGTGATGCCGCCGGCCGCGAGCGAGAACCCGGCGAGGGTCGGCGACAGGCCGCGCTGGGTGACCAGCATCAGCGGGACGAAGGACTCGGCGGCGATGAAGGCCCCCGCCGCCAGCCCGCGCAGCAGCACGACGGAGGGCAGGCCGCGGGCGGCCCGGTAGGTACCCCGGGGCAGCAGCCCGAGGACGGCGGGCACCAGCAGAGCGGCCCCGGCCAGCCCGGGGAGCAGGGAGAGGAGCCGCAGGTCCTGGGCGGCGTACTGGAGCAGTCCGGCGCCGAGGGAGATCCCGAGCGCGAGCCGGATCCGCCGCCGGTCGAAGGCGCCGGCCCCGGCCCGCTCGTCCACCGGGCCCGCCGCCCGCCGGCGTATCTGGGGCAGGGCGAGGGCGAGCGGGAGCACGACGAGGACCGGGATGCCGAGGAACACCCAGCGCCAGCCGAGCTGCTCGGTGACGGCACCGGAGGCGAGGGGGCCGACGATGGACGGTACGACCCACCCCGCGGCGAACGCGGCCATGATCGCGGGCCGCAGCCGTTCGGGGTAGGCCCGGCCCACGACGACGTACAACGCGACGATGACCAGCCCGCCGCCCAGTCCCTGCACGGCCCGGCCGAGGATGAACACCCACATGGCCTGCGCGGTCCCGGCGACGACGAGCCCCGCGGCGAAGGCCGCGATGCCGCTGGTCAGCGCGGAGAGCGGGCCGCGCCGGTCGGACCACTGCCCGGCGAGCACCATGCCGAAGAGGCTGGTCGTGAAGTACCCGGAGAAGGCGAACGCGTACAGCGCCACGCCGTCCAGTTCCCGCGCGGCGACCGGCATCGCCGTCCCCACGGCGGTCGCCTCGAACGCGATCAGTACGACGACGGACACGATCCCGATACTGAGCGCTCGATAGGCCCGGCTCAGCACGCCGGTCGCCTGGTCGGCCGGGGGATCAAGGACAGCGGGGTCGTGGGATTCGAGGGCGCTCATGCACGTCAGGGTAAGGCCCACAACCGACTATGACCCCTGTCAGGAGCCCCGCCTCCCCTGGTCCCTTGGTCGTACGCCACCACCGCTTTCATGAACGGCGTATGGCAGTCGCGTTGCGGCCCCGACGAATCCCTTGAGCCCCGTCCACCCCGCCCCATACCTTCATCTCACCAACACGGCCGTGTGCCCGAGTGGTTTAGGGACTCGCCTGCAAAGCGAGTTACGCGGGTTCGATTCCCGCCACGGCCTCTACCTGTCTGACCAGGAGAAACGGAAGGGCGACACCCCGGCGGGGTGCCGTCCTTCCGGCTGTGCGTCTCGGTGGCGATGGTCTGAGTCCTGGCCTTGAAGGAAGTGGGGCCACCCTGGCGCTTGAGCTCCTCCGCCAGCGCCGGGTCATCAGTCGGTGTCGTCCTTGGGCTTCGGCCATGCCTGTAGGGCGATACGGGCAAGCCACAAGGTACGCAGCTGAATCCGGTCCTCGTCCCAGCACTCGGCCCAACGCTCGTTGCTCCACTTGTCCCGAAGCTCTTCCGGCGCGGAGAGAACTGACGAGGTCGTCAGCCGCAAAAGGCTGTGAGCGCCCAGGCTGTCCTTCTTATGAGGCCATTCCCGGTTACTCAACGACGGATTGAGCTTCGTGGTGGTGAGCGTGAGATTGCCGAGTTGATGGACCGCCTCATGCCGTCTCTTCAAGCCCTCCTCGCTGTCACCGTCGTTCAGCGGCCAATGCGTCTCCCATTTCTGCGGCAGAATATGCTCGATGTTCAGCCGGGGGTCCGCACTGGAAAGTGCCGGCGCGTGCTCGGTCTTCGGTGTCCGCAGGTGATTCTCCAGTCCAACCAGCAGGGCCTTCAACCGGGCACGGTAGGAACGACGGTAGAGATCGTTGGCGATCAGGGCGGCAAGGAACGTCCGGTCGTCAGGCCACAGCCGGGCGTCGGCCGTTTGATTCAGGAGGCTGCGCACGACGGCGTGACCTGCCCGAGCGGGGTCGCTCTGCTGAGCATCGGCCAGTACCTGGACGAAGAGTCGGTTGTAGTCCTTCGTCGTCATCAGGCACACGGCTCGCCGCATGAGAAAGGAGTCGATGGCGCGGGCCGCGATCGCTCGCTGGTCGCTCGGTACGTCGTCTGTCGCGTGCAGATAGAGCAGCACCGGCCACGGCGTCGTCGTCATGGTCTGCATGCGGTCGAGCAACCGGCCAGTCGGATCGGTCAGCGGTAATTCCCGAACCCGCTGATACGTCTCGGCATAATGCCTGATGTCCCGGATCACGTCCGAAGCCTGCCGGCCACTTTCCGGCAGCCACTTCTTGAAGTCGGCGAACAGGTGCTCCACCAGGACGTCTTGACGCTTTTGAACAGTCAGCCAATAAGCCAGGAGCAGGTCAATCAGGGCACGCCTGATGCGTCCGGTGGTGACCTGACCGCGCCAGGGTTCGGCATCCAGAGGCAGCCAGGCGTTCATCAACAGCTCTTCGGAGTGCTGGTGCTCCCCCTGCGACTCGACGGTCTGGAAGAGCAGGTTCTTCACGAGGTCCGCGGCGTCGAGGCGCACTCCACGATGGTTCAGCGCCTCGAAGATCACCTGCGGGTCGTCACCCGCGTCCAGCACGATCTCGACGAGCTGCATGCGCTCTTGAAGCGTGTAGAACAGGTCGTCGAGCCGCTGGGCCGGGTTGAGTGCGGCCTTGGCCCAATCGCGGATCTCCTGCTCGAACCACACGCGGGCACGGACCAGCCGGTGGTCGGGGGCGGGCGCCGTACCGTTGTCGTCGCTCCCGCGTACGGCCCAGAGGAATGCCGCACGGTCCTGAGGCAGCGGCCAGACCTTGTAGCGGTCGTCCGGGAACGCCTCGTGGACCGTCTCCGCCCGGTTCTCCAGCAGACTCGTGAAACGCCCGACGACGCTGTCGGCGGCGATGTCGTGGGCGACAGCCCGAGCTGCCGCGAAGAGGACCTGCAGCGTGGTCATACGTTGCTGGCCGTCGATGATGTGGGACGAACTGAGACGCCGGGGCGGCCGGTACCGCTCCTGTACGACCACGGCGCCCAGGAAGTAGGTGCGCGGCTTCGACTGCCCCGTACCACTCTCGGGCTCCGTCTCCGCCTCCACTTCCTCCGCCGCCGTCCGGACGTCCATCCACAAGGGCTCCCAGTTGTCCTCCTGATCCCATACATAGGGCCTCTGGAAGATCGGGATCACGCTCTGGTGGTCGTTCGCGAAAACCTTCCCAAGCTTGACGTCGCCAGCCTGCATCGCCCCTCCGGAACCCCAGCACCTGCATGGTCATCGCAGCGTAACGGCGCAGCACCGGATCCGATCGCCCTTCCTGTGAACGTCCGCCGCTATGGCCAGCAACGGGCCCCTCATCCCGGACGAGGCAGTGACCGTCCTGCGGTCCGCGGCTGAGGCATGAGGACTCGCTGACACAGTGACGCAGGCCAACACTGCGCCACCGGCCAGAGACCTGTGGCTGAGCGACAGACCGAGTGGTGGTACTCCGGTAGTCGCCGTTGGATTGTTGCCTGGCCTCGTACAGCCACTCGTCCCGCGGTAGATCGACCGGCGGGCCGGGGTAGGTCCGTTGCCTCATACGGCCGCCCGTACGACAGGGAGCGGTCGCCGGAGGGGCGGTGTCGCCCCGCCCGTCGGCAGTCCGGGTAATCGATGCGGGACTTTGGGGCCGCCGACCGCCCTCCACGAGATGGGCGGTGTCGATATGGTCGGCACGCTCACGGGCGGGGAGGCCTGACCGGGCCTCGGGTCAGTGCACGCCGTCCGTCTCGTCCTGGAGCAGGTGGGTCCAGTAGTGCCAGGTCGTTTCCGGGAGGGTGGCTGTGGGGTCTATGGACTCCAGGGTGTGGAGCATGAGGGCGGCCAGGTGGTCGTAGGCGTGGGTGGCCAGTTCGTGGCCCAGGTGGGTGTCGATCACGCGCTCGTGGTGGATGAGCCACAGGGTGAACGCCAGCGTGGAGACGTCGGTGTTGAGGGGGTGGAGCGTCGCGTCCGGCTCGCTGAAGGTCAGGACCGTGCCCGTTCTGCCGTCCACCACCAGGCTGGTCTCCTCCCTGAGGCGGCCGAGGCGGATCAGGTGGTCGCAGTGGGCCGGGAGGTCGCTGACGGGGCGGTCGGGGTGTTCCTCGGCGAAGTACTCCCGGAGCGTGGGCAGCGGGACGTCCGTGTCGGTGTAGTACAGGAGCGCCGACTCCGGCAGTCCCGTCTCGCGCAGGAAGCGGCGCGTCGGCTCGTGGGTGAGCGTCGGCGGGAAGTCGACCTCCTCGAAGCGGGTCACCCTGCCGTGCCCGAACTCCTGGTCCAGCACGCGCGCGGGCACGTCCAGGGTGAGCCCCGAGGCCGTACCGGGCCCGGCGACCAGGGCGAGGGGGCGGATCAGGGCCGCCGCCTTCCAGTACGGCGGGACCTCGCCGTCCGAGCCCTCCTCGAAGAGGGTGAGGAGACGGCGGGATGCCTCGGTCACGGTCTGCGGGCCGTACTGGCCCGTCAGGGACGCGAACCGGCCGCGCAGGCCCGCCAGTTCCTCGGTGACCGCCGCGAAGCGCAGCAGCGTGTGCAGGGACGACGCTAAGGGGCGCGCGTCGTACGGGTCGCGCAGGAAGGCCGTGGTCAGCTCGCCCGTGGCGCCGTCGAGCAGGATCGACTCGCGCTCCATCCCGGCCGGGGTGAGCAGTTCGCCTATGACGAGCCGGCCGCGCAGCTCCTCCGCCAGACGCAGGGGGCCGTCGGCGGCGTCGGCGAGGGTGCGCAGGCCGTGCGTGCGCAGGGGGGAGAAGGTCAGCAGGTCGGTCACCGCGGGCAGGCCGGTGCCCGCGAGCAGGCCGCGCGTCGGCGCGTGTGTGACGTAGCGGTCCAGTTCCGCCTCGGTCAGCGTGATCGCCGGAACCCCGGCGTCGGTCGTGCTCATCGCTCCCCCGCGATCTTCCCCGTGCGTGACGGGCCCGCGCACACCGTCGTACGCGCCCCGGGCAGGTGCCCCCACCGCTTCGCAGCCTACGCCGCACCACTGACAACGGCCGCCATCAGGCAGGACGCCGGCCGGGCCGGGCACGTTGCCTGCCCGGCCGAGATCGGCGTCCGGGGGCCCCACACCGTCCGGTTCGACCGCCCGGTTCGACCGCCCGGATCAGCGGCCCGGTTCAACCGTCCGGCTCAGCAGCCCGGCTCAGGTGCAGTAGACCCCACCGAGGTCAACGGCCGGTGCCGCCACGGCGAACAGCGGGATCCACAGAGCCGGCCTCCCGGCCCGGGCGAGGGAGCGTGACGCGGGTCGTCCGGAGTGACCGGCGGTGTGTTCAGCGGTGTGCTCACCGGTCCGCGGCCACCGCCGCCTGCGGGCGGATCGGGAGGCGGTTGACCGGGCGGCCGGTGGCGGCGCGTACCGCGGAGGCGATCGCCGCCGGGGCCGTCACCACCGGGACCGCGCTGACCGACTTGGCGCCGAAGGGGGCGACCACGTCCCGTTCCTCGACCAGCTTGACGATCCGGATGTCCGGCGCGTCCAGGGCGGTCGGGAGGGCGTAACCGGTCAGGTCGGGGTGACGGACCAGGCCGCGGGGCGTGCGCAGGTGCTCGGTGAGGGCGATGCCCACCCCCTGGGTGACACCGGCCTCGATCCGGGCCGCCAGCTGGGCCGGGTTGAGGACCCGGCCGACGTCCTGGGCGACCGCCAGCTCCACCACCCGCACCGAGCCCAGCTCGACGTCCACGTCCACCACCGCGCGGACCGCGCAGAACGCGAGGCCCACGAAGGCGTCGCCCTGCCCGGAGGCGTTCAGCGGCTCGGTCGGATGCGGGCGGCACTGGGCCGTGGCCCACAGCTCCTTGCCCTCCAGTGCCTCCGTGACGGTGGTCGACAGCACCCCGTCGTACGAGGTGATCTTCCCGTCGGTGATCTGGAGCAACTCCGTCGACATGCCGAACTTGTGCGCGAGCGGCTGGAGGAGCTGGGTGCGGACCATCTTCGCCGCGCGCTCCACCGCGCCGCCCGACACCCAGGTGTGCCGTCCCCGGCAGCCCGCGCCGGCCGGCGGCTGGTCGGTGTCGACGGGCGCGACGTGGACCTCCTCGATGCCGAGGGTGTCCTGGACGATCTGCCGGGCCAGCGTGGTGAAGCCCTGGCCGGTCTCCACGGCGGCGCACAGCACGGTGGCCACCCCGTCGTGGACCTTGACCGTGGCCGTGGACACCTCGTCGGCGCCCTCCGCGCCCAGCATGTGCACCATGCCCAGGCCGTAGCCGACGCCCCGGCGCACCGCACCCGGTTCGCCCGCGCCCTCGGGTCCGCCGGGCAGCAGCCACTCCTCCTCGGGCGTGTCCTTCGGCAGGGCGGGCAGCGGGAAGTCCCGTACCGCCTGGAGGAGTTCGGCGACGGGTGCCGGGCAGGTCACGGTCTGGCCGATCGGCAGGACGTCCCCGGTCGCCAAGACGTTGCGCAGCCGCAGCTCGGCCGGGTCCAGGCCCAGTTTCCGCGCCAGTTTGTCCATCTGGGCCTCGTAGGCGGCGCACACCTGCATGGCGCCCTCGCCGCGTACGTGGCCGGAGGGCGGGTTGTTGGTGCGGACGGCCCAGCCCTCGATGAACGCGTTCGGGACGACGTAGGGGCCGCACGCGAAGGAGACGGCGGCGGCCAGGGCGTCGGCGGAGGTGTCGGCGTACGCGCCCGCGTCCAGCAGGATCTGCGCCTCGACCTTGACCAGCCTGCCCTCGGCGTCGGCGTGGTGCCGGTAGCGCAGCAGGGTGGGGTGGCGGTGGGCGTGGCCGAGGAAGGACTCCTCGCGGGTCGCCGTCAGCTTCACCGGGCAGCCGGTCCGCAGCGCGAGCAGGCCGAGCGGCAGCTGGAAGCCCTGGTCCTCGCGGTCCGCCGTGGCGCCGGGAACCCCGGTGACGACGATCTTCACCCGGTCGGGTGACAGGCCGTAGCAGGCGGCGGCCGTGTTGCGGTCGGTGTGCGGGTCGGTGGAGGCCAGGTACAGCTCCACCCCGCCGTCCGGGCGCGGCACGGCCAGACCGGCCTCGGCGCCGATGGGGGCCGGGTCCTGGCGGCCGATGCGGTACAGGCCCTCGACCACGACCTCGCCGACCGCCTCCGGGTCGCCGTGGCGCAGCGGGATGTGCCGGATCAGGTTGCCGTCGGGGTGCAACGGCTCGGCCTCGAAGGCCTGTTCCGGGTCGGTGACGGGGTCGAGGACCTCGTACTCGACGATGACGGCGGCGGCGGCCATCCGCGCGGTGTCCGGGTGGTCGGCGGCCACGGCCGCGATGGGCTCGCCGTGGTGGCGTACGACGTCCGAGGCGAACACCGGCCGGTCGGGCGTGCCGCGGCCGTGGCGGGGGGTGCCGGGTACGTCCTCGTGGGTGATGACGGCACGGACGCCGGGCATCTCGCGCGCGTGCGTGGTGTCGATCGACACGATGCGCGCGCGTGCGTGCGGGGAGCGCAGTACGGCCGCCCACAGCAGGCCCTCGGCCCACAGGTCGGCGGCGTACGGGAAGGTGCCCTCGGTCTTGGCGCGGGCGTCGGCGTGCGGCAGGGAGACGCCGAGGCCGAGCGGCGACGGCTCGGCCTCGGGGGCGGGTTCCGGGGCGGTGGTCGCGATGCCGGCTTCGTTGCTCACGCCTGGCCTCCGTCCTGGCCGTAGTGCTGCTGGTCCTGCGGGCCCGGGGGCGTGGTGCCGTACGGGTCCGGCGTGTCGTACTGCTCCGGGGGCCGGGGGGCGGCGAACGCGCCGGGGGCCTCGAAGGCCGACGGGTGGACGCCGCCGGAGCCGGGGGCCGCCTGGTGCGGGATACGTGCCTCGTCCCCGTCCGTCTCGGGGCCGGCGTGGGACGCCTCGCGCTCGGCGACGACCTCCTTGACGGCCTCCAGGACGCCCCGGTAGCCCGAGCAGCGGCACAGGTTGCCGCACAGGGCCTGCCGGGTCTCCAGCTCGGTGGGGGCCGGGTTGCCCTCCAGCAGGTCGTGCACGGTCATCGCCATGCCGGGCACGCAGAAGCCGCACTGCACGGCGCCGCAGCGGGCCAGTGCGCGCTGGACGTCGGAGGGCTGCCCGTCCACGGCCAGGCCCTCGACCGTGCGGACCTCGCTGCCGGCCGTGGTGACCGCCGGGACCAGGCAGGACGCCACCAGCCGGCCGTCCACCTGGACGTTGCAGGCCCCGCACTCGCCCTGCGAGCAGCCGTCCTTGGCCCCCGCCAGACCGAGCCGTTCGCGCAGCACGTACAGCAGCGACTCGCCGATCCAGGCATCCGTGACGGGCCGGTCGGTGCCGTTGACCCGCAGGACGTAGGAGGCGAGGGGGTGGTCGTCGTGCGGCGGCAGGGGCGCGGGGGGCTCTTCGGCGCCGTCGGGTACGGGTTCCCGGGTTTCGTGGGCCTCGGTGGTTCCGTGGGTTTCCTGAGCGGGCTCGGATTCCCGGCTGTCGCCCGGTTCGCCGGCCGGCGGGGCGTCCTCGGTGGCGCCCTCGTCCTCGGACGGCTCCGTGCCGGCGGGCGCCTCGGCGGTCTCCGCGGGGACCGAGGGCGCGGCGGCCTCGGCTACGGCGGCCCCGGCCGGCTCCGCGGTCTCCTCGGGGTCGGCGGGGCCGGCGGTCTCGGCGGGATCGGCGGCGGGTTCCGGGGCCACGGCGGGATCGTCGGCCGCATGCGGCGCTACGGCCGGGTCGGCGACGGGATGCGCGGCTATGGCCGGTTCCGCGGCGGAGTGCGCAGCCGTGGGCGCTGCGGGCCGCACGGTGCCGGACGCGTCGGCCGGGTCCGCCGGATCCGTCGGGACTGCCGCGTCTGCCGACTCGGTCGGGTGGGCCGCGGGAGCCGGGTCGTCGGGCGCCGCCGGGTGGGCCGTCGTCACCGGGTCCCCGGGGGTCTCCTCGGAGGCCGTGTCCGCCGCTGTGGCGGGCGTGGACGCGGTGGCCGGGCCGGTGGGCCGTTCGTGGCCCGCCGGGGCTTCCGCGGGGCGCTCCGGGGCTTCGGCGGGGCCGTGGGCGGCCGCCTCCGGCGCGGTGCCGTGGCCGGCCGGCCGAGCCGCCGGTTCGCCGGGCGCGGCGGACGTGACCGCGCCGCCGTGCGCGACCGTACCGCCGGGCGTGTCGCCGTCGGTCGCGTCGGCGTATTCGGTGTGTTCGGTGTGTTCGGGGTGTTCGGGGTGTTCGGGGTGTTCGGTGTGAAGGTGCCCGGCTACGCGACCGTGCTCGGCGTCCTCCGCCTCGACGGGACCGGCGCCCATCCGGCCGCCGTCGGCGTGCCCGGCATCCGGCAGGGCGCGCCCGGCGTGAGCCGCGTCCGCGTGGCCGCCGTCGGCGTGCCCGGCGCCCGGGTGACCGCCCTCGGCCTCCCCCGCCTCGCCGGAACCGGCACCGACGTACTCGCCCTCGGCACGCCCGGCGTCCGGATAGCCCACGCCGGCATGCCCGGCAGCAGCCTCGACATGCCCGGTGTCGGAGTACCCCGCGCTCGCCGACCCGGCGCCCTCATGACCGGCTTGGACAGGCCCGGCATGCGGATAACCGGTACCGGCGTGCCCGGAGCCCTCGTGCCCGCCCTCGGAGTAACCGGCCTCCCCGTGATCGCCCTCCACATGCCCGGCATCCGGATAACCCGCACCGGCGTGCCCGGAACCCTCATCCGGATAACCCGCGCCGGCATGCCCGGAGCCCTCGTGGCCGTGCTCGGCGTGTCCGGTGGCCGGGTAGCCGGACCCGTGGCCGTCCGTGTAGCCCTCGCCGGGTGCCGCGGGTGGGTGTCCGTACCCGGTTCCGGGGCCGTACGCCTCCGGGCCCGGGCCCGACGGGTGGGAGCCGGTGTGGTCGGGGGTGTCCCACGGGCGTGGCGTGTCCGGTGTGGCCCAGGGGGCGGGGGCGCCGCCGGGCAGGGTGGCGGGCGGGGCGCCGCCCCACTGTTCGACCAGCGAGGACGTGGTGTACTCGCCCGACTCGTCCGGAAGGTCGCCCCCGGCGACGGGAATGGACCACTGCCCGGTGACGTCGTGACCCGGGGCGGCCGGTGCCGCGGGCTCCTCGAAGGTCCACTGCTGGGTGGCGCCGGGCTCGTAGGTGAACCGGTCGTCCGCGGCATGCGACGGGGCCGGTACGGCGTTCGGGTCGGGCCACTGGCCGCCCTCGGGCACCGGCCAGCCGGCCGTGGCGTCGGTGTGCGGGGCGATCGGCGGCGGCACATAGCCGTGGCCCGGCGCGGCCAGCGGGCTGTCGCCGGACAGCAGGGCGTCGATGCCCCCTTCGGGGAGCTGGACGAAGGCGGTGGCGCCGTCGTCGTAGTCGCCCTGGGGCAGCGGGTTCCAGCGTCCGCCGCCCTGGGGCGTGCCCTCTCCGTGCTGGTCGTCGGTCACGACAGCGCCCTCCCCAGTGCTCGTCGGGCCAGCGCGGCGACGGTGCGCCGCAGGTGCAGTACGGCGGGCGGAAGCGGGACCACCGTGCCGTCGGGCTCGGGTGCCGCGTCGGGGATGCAGGCCGCGGCGACGTACTCGCCGAAGGCGTGCAGCGCCTCCGGGACGAGGGCGCGGTCGTTGTCCCAGTCGATGAGACCCGCGATCCACTGTTCGGCCTCCAGGGGCCTCAGCGGCATCGGCGCTATGGCGCCGACGGCGCAGCGCACGCCGCGCCGGGCGGGGTCGAGGACGAGGGCCACGGAGGCCAGCGCGCGGCCCGGGCCGGTGCGTCCGGTGGCCTTCAGGAAGACCTGCGGGGCGTGCAGCAGCGGTACGCGTACGTAGCCGATGAGTTCGCCGCCGCGCAGCATCTCCACGCCGGCCAGCAGGTGCGACACCGGGATCTCCCGGCGGGCTCCGCCCGGGCCCGCGATGATCAGCGTCGCTTCCAGGGCGGCCAGCACCGGCAGCGCGTCGCCGGTGGGGGCGGCCGAGGCGATGTTGCCGCCCAGGGTGCCCGCGTTGCGGATGTGCGGCGGGCCGGCGGCGCGCGCGGCGGCGGCGAGCGCCGGGATGAGGGCCGCGAAGTCGGGGCGGCCCATGCGCGCGTGGGTGAGGCCCGCGCCGAGCAGCGCGTGGCCGTCCTGGTACTGCCAGCCGCGGATCTCGCTGATGCGGCCCAGTCCCACCAGGGCGGAGGGCCGGAGCTGACCGGAGTTGACGGCGGCCATCAGGTCGGTGCCGCCCGCCACGGGGACGGCGGTGGGCATGGCCGCGAGGGCCGCCACCGCCTCGTCCAGCGTCGTGGGCAACGTGACGGCCTGCGCCGTCCGCGGTGCGTGCGTGGTCAAACCGGCTGCCCCTTCCCGCTGCCCCACCTGGTCCCCGCCTGTGTTGCCGTACGGTACGTGCTGACAGGGCGGACGACGCAACTCTGGCACATCTTCGCAACGCCCGAACGCGGGGGTCCGCTAGGAGGCTTTCGCCCACCTCACCGGGGGGTTGATCCGGTTTGGCACGGCATCACCGGTGCGCGCGGATTGCCACTCTTCGGTGATCCTGCCGGGGTTTTTCCGGTACTTGTTCGGGGGACGGGGCACGGCGGGGCGGGGCGGGCCGGGGGTTCGTACGGTCAGCGGTTCGGGGGCGGTCCCTCGATCGGGCGGCCGGGTACGCCGGGGCGGCGCTGCCACGGGCGGGGCCCGGTGGGTGGCCGGTAGGCGACGCCGAGGGCGTCAAGTCGCCGGTAGTGGGCGGTCATCCGGCGTTCGAAGTCCGCGTAGTCCCGGTCGGCGGGGGCGGGCAGCGGGCTCCAGGCGACCTCGGCGAACGCGGCGAGGCGGGGGAAGGCCTGGTAGTCCACGCGCGCGGAGTCCTCCAGCACCTCGCTCCACACGTTGGCCTGGGTGCCCAGCACATGCCGGGCCTCCTGCTCGGTGAGCCCGGCCGGTACCGGTTCGAACCGGTAGACGTCCTCCAGGGTGCGCACGAAGCCGATCGGCACCGGTTCGTCGTCGCCGGGGGCCTGCCGGTGGTCCAGGTAGACGTACTGCTCCGGGCACATGACGACGTCGTGGCCGGCCCGCGCGGCGGCGATGCCGCCCGCGTAACCGCGCCAGGAGGCGACGGCCGCGCCCGGCGCGAGCCCGCCCTCCAGGATCTCGTCCCAGCCGATGAGGCGGCGCCCGCGCGCGGCGAGCCAGGCGTCGAAGTGCCCGATGAACCAGGACTGGAGCGCGTCCTCGTCGGTGAGGCCGAGGTCGGCGATGCGGGTCTTGGCGGTGACGGACTCGGTCCACTGCTCCTTGCGGCACTCGTCGCCGCCGACGTGCACGAACGCGGAGAACTCGGCGGCGTCGGCGGGGAACAGCTCCAGGACTTCCTCGAACACCCCTTCGTAGAAGCGCAGGGTGGTGTCGGTGGGGGCGAGTACGTTGGACGAGATGCCCCAGGTGTCCCAGACGGAGAGGGCGGTGGTGTCGATGACGTCGGTGTTGCCGAGTTCGGGGTACGCGGCGATGGCGGCCTGCGAGTGGCCCGGCACGTCGATCTCGGGGACGACGCTGATATGCCGTTCGGCGGCGTAGGCGACGATCTCCCGGATGTCGTCCTGGGTGTAGTAACCGCCGTGCGGTTTGTCGTCCCACAGCGGTGAGGCCCGGTGGCCGAATTTGGTCCGCGAGCGCCAAGAGGCGATTTCGGTCAGTTTCGGATAACGCCTGATCTCGATCCGCCAGCCCTGATCGTCCGTCAGATGCAGGTGCAGGACGTTGAGTTTGTGCGCGGCCATCAGGTCCAGATAGCGCAGCACGCCCTCCTTGGGCATGAAGTGCCGGGCGACGTCGAGGAGCAGACCGCGCCAGCGGAACCGGGGGGCGTCCTCGACGACCCCGGGAGGCACGGAGAGGGCCGCGGCCGGGCGCAGGGGGGCGCGGCGGAAGGCGTCGGCGCCGAGCAGCTGGCGCAGGGTCTGGGCGCCCCAGAACACGCCGGCCGGCCCGCCGCCGCGGATCTCCACGCCGTCCCCGGCGCCGGCGGCCAGCCGGTACGCCTCGGGGGGCAGGGAGTCGTCCAGGAGCAGCCGTACGCCGTCGGGGGCGTCCGGCGGGCCGGGGCGCAGCGGCAGGCCCAGGGCCGCGCCGAGGGCGGCGCGCAGCCAGCGCTCGGTGCGTTCGGTGCCCGGGGCGGCCCACAGGGTGGTGTCCGGGCCGAGCGGCACCCCCGGTCCGGTGGGCTCCTCGACGGCGCGCGGTGCCGGAATCAGTTCCACGTCCTCAGCCCCCTGAAGAGGTCGTTGCAATATGCGCAACGGTCGTTGCACAAAGCGGCACCTCGAAGGCTAGGCACTGCGCCGGGCCCCCCACAAGAGGTCTGGACCAGTCGGCGGCCGGAAAACACGAAGATCCCCGGGACGCGCCACCCGCGCGCCCCGGGGACCTCACCGCCTCCGGCCGGGCCGGGGACTACTTGTCGCCGCCCTTGCCCTTGCCCTTGTCGTCGCCGCCGCTGCCCATGGACTCGTAGATCTCCTTGCACATCGGGCAGACGGGGTACTTCTTCGGGTCGCGGCCCGGCACCCAGACCTTGCCGCACAGCGCCACGACGGGGGTGCCGTCGAGGGCGCTCGCCATGATCTTGTCCTTCTGGACGTAGTGGGCGAAGCGCTCGTGGTCACCGTCACCGTGGGACACCTGCGGCGTCGGCTCTACGAGGGTCCCCGTACCAGTCCCGCGCTCGGGCTCGAGAGTGCTCATAACAGCCAGGGTACTGAAGGTCACACGCATCAGTTGAGCGAAGGGTCGTCCGGATACGTGGCCACCATCGCCAGCTCGCTGCGCTGGCGGCGCAGCACCTCGCGCCACAGCCGTTCCGGGGCCGGCGAGGACACGTCGCCCGGCTCGGACTCCACGACGTACCAGGCGCCCTCCACCAGCTCGTCCTCCAGCTGGCCGGGACCCCAGCCCGCGTACCCGGCGAAGATCCGCAGGCTGCCCACGGCCGAGGCCAGCAGCTCCGGCGGGGCCTCCAGGTCCACCAGGCCGATCGCGCCGTAGACCCTCCGCCAGCCGAGCGGCGCCCGGTCGCCGTCGGCGCCGCCCGGGATGACCGCCACGCCCAGCGCCGAGTCCAGCGACACCGGGCCGCCCTGGAAGACCACACCGGGCTCGCCGGCCAGGTCGGCCCAGCCCTCCAGGATGTCGCCGACGACCACGGGGGTGGGACGGTTCAGGACGACACCGAGGGAACCCTCCTCGTCGTGGTCGAGGAGGAGCACCACCGCACGGTCGAAGTTCGGGTCCGCCAGGGCGGGAGTGGCCACGAGCAGCCGCCCTGTGAGCGAGGACACCTCGGTCATGCCAGACATGATCCCGCATCTTCCCCCGGTGTGGGGAGCCAATCGGGGGCACGCAGGTGAAGCAGGTGGGGACCGGTACACGCCCCCGGCGCGCACCCGGGACACCGGTGACCCCATGTGCCCGAAAGGGAACGGTTCGTGTTGTGACACAGCTATGACGGACTGGCCGGGTACTGGGCTTACGGGAGGGGGGTAATCGGCGATTACCCTGTCTTCCCGGCCCCTGCGCACAGTGATCGGCCGGCCCCTGACCAACTCATCGGAACGCGAGATTCATGACCGTCAACGACGATGTCCTGCTTGTCCACGGCGGAACCCCGCTGGAGGGCGAGATCCGTGTCCGCGGTGCGAAGAACCTCGTGCCGAAGGCCATGGTCGCCGCCCTGCTGGGCAGCGAGCCGAGCCGACTGCGCAACGTTCCGGACATCCGTGACGTGCGTGTCGTCCGCGGCCTGCTCCAGCTGCACGGGGTGACGGTCCGTCCGGGCGAGGAGCCGGGCGAACTGGTGCTGGACCCGACGCGGGTCGAGAGCGCCAACGTGGCCGACATCGACGCCCACGCGGGTTCCAGCCGCATCCCGATCCTCTTCTGCGGCCCGCTGCTGCACCGTCTCGGCCACGCGTTCATCCCCGGTCTCGGCGGCTGCGACATCGGCGGCCGGCCCATCGACTTCCACTTCGACGTGCTGCGGCAGTTCGGCGCGACGATCGAGAAGCGGGCCGACGGGCAGTACCTGGAGGCTCCGCAGCGGCTGCGCGGCACGAAGATACGACTGCCGTACCCGTCCGTCGGCGCGACCGAGCAGGTGCTGCTGACGGCCGTACTGGCCGAGGGCGTCACGGAGTTGTCCAACGCGGCCGTCGAGCCGGAGATCGAGGACCTCATCTGCGTGCTGCAGAAGATGGGCGCGATCATCGCGATGGACACCGACCGCACGATCCGCATCACCGGTGTGGACAAGCTGTCCGGCTACACCCACCGCGCCCTGCCGGACCGCCTGGAGGCCGCCTCCTGGGCTTCGGCGGCGCTCGCGACCAACGGCGACATCTACGTCCGCGGCGCCCAGCAGCGCTCGATGATGACGTTCCTGAACACCTACCGCAAGGTGGGCGGCGCCTTCCGGATCGACGACGAGGGCATCCGTTTCTGGCACCCCGGCGGACAGTTGAAGTCCATCGCCCTGGAGACGGACGTGCACCCCGGTTTCCAGACGGACTGGCAGCAGCCGCTGGTGGTGGCCCTGACCCAGGCCACGGGCCTGTCCATCATCCACGAGACGGTCTACGAGTCCCGGCTCGGCTTCACCTCCGCGCTGAACCAGATGGGCGCGCACATCCAGCTCTACCGCGAGTGCCTGGGCGGCTCCGCCTGCCGCTTCGGCGCCCGCAACTTCCTGCACTCCGCGGTCGTCTCCGGCCCCACCAGGCTCCAGGGCGCCGATCTGGTCATCCCCGACCTGCGCGGCGGCTTCTCGTACCTCATCGCGGCCCTCGCCGCCGAGGGCACGTCCCGCGTCCACGGCATCGAGCTGATCAACCGCGGCTACGAGAACTTCATGGACAAGCTCGTCGAGCTCGGCGCGAAGGTGGAACTCCCGGGCAAGGCACTGGGCTGACGGTCCGGGTATGCCGAAGGGGCGGCCCTCCTGCGAAGGAGGGCCGCCCCTTTGACGTACTCGGCTGAGCCGTGCCCCAGAGGGGCGCGGGGCCGTGGCGATCTGCGGCTCCGTCGCGGAGCGCGACCAGCCACAGCGGACCCGCAGTCACCCACGGCGCTCCGTCGAACGGCGCTACGTGGGCCGGCGCTCAGAGCGGAGCGATTACTTGCCCTTGGCGGCTTCCTTGAGCTTGCTGCCCGCGGTGACCTTCACGCTGTAGCCGGCCGGGATGTTGATGGGCTCGCCGGTCTGCGGGTTGCGCGCGGTGCGAGCGGCACGGTGGGTGCGCTCGAAGGTCAGGAAGCCAGGGATGGTGACCTTCTCGTCGCCCTTGGCGACGATCTCGCCGACGGTCTCGGCGAACGCGGCCAGCACGGCGTCGGCGTCCTTGCGGGTCACCTCGGCGCGGTCGGCCAGCGCGGCCACCAGCTCACTGCGGTTCATGTTGTTACTCCCGTATTTTTCTTGCCGTTGGGGTGTGCCACGCGGCGTTGCCGCCCGAGGCACTGCGATGCCGATGCGCTCGCGCCCTTGGGGGTGCCCCCGGGGGACGTAGTCCCTGGGGGAGCATCCTGCCCCTACCTGCGGCGGGAAAGCCAATCCGGCACCCGTAGGAGTCGTGAGAACACCCTGGGGAGTCACACGAAAAGCGCCTGCTCGGCCGTCACCCTAGAGCGCGCCCGGCATCCGGTGGTTCCACGACGCGCCGGTGCGGGGGGCCGCCGTGGTGATACTCACAGCCCCCTGCACAGTACGTCACGCCATGGTCAGGCCGTCGCACCGGCCGCCTTGGCGGCCTCCCGGACCGCCCCGGCCACGGCGCCGGCGACCTTGTCGTTGAAGACGCTGGGGATGATGTAGTTCGGGTTCAGCTCGTCCTCGCTCACCACGTCGGCCAGGGCCTTGGCGGCGGCGAGCATCATCTCCGTGTTGACGGTGCGGGACTGCGCGTCCAGCAGGCCGCGGAAGACGCCCGGGAAGACCAGCACGTTGTTGATCTGGTTCGGGAAGTCGGAGCGGCCGGTGGCCACGACGGCCGCGGTCTGCCGGGCGATCGCCGGGTCCACCTCGGGGTCGGGGTTCGCGAGCGCGAACACGATGGCACCCTCGGCCATGGCGGCCACGTCGGTGCCGTCCAGCACGTTCGGGGCGGAGACGCCGATGAAGACGTCGGCGCCGCGCACGGCCTCCTTCAGGGTGCCGGTCAGGCCCTCGGGGTTGGTGTTGTCGGCGATCCAGCGCAGCGGCGAGTCGGCCGGGGCGTTCACCAGGTCCTCGCGGCCGGCGTGCACGACGCCGTGGATGTCGGCGACGACGGCGTTCTTCACGCCGGCCGCCAGCAGCAGCTTGAGGATGGCCGTACCGGCCGCGCCGGCACCGGACATGACGACCCGGATGTTCTGGATCGCCTTGTCCGTCACGCGCAGCGCGTTGGTCAGGGCGGCGAGCACGACGATGGCGGTGCCGTGCTGGTCGTCGTGGAACACCGGGATGTCCAGGGCCTCGCGCAGCCGGGCCTCGATCTCGAAGCAGCGCGGCGCGGAGATGTCCTCCAGGTTGATGCCGGCGAAGCCCGGGGCGATCGCCTTGACGATCTCCACGATCGCGTCGGTGTCCTGGGTGTCCAGGCAGAGCGGCCAGGCGTCGATGCCCGCGAAGCGCTTGAAGAGGGCCGCCTTGCCCTCCATGACGGGCAGCGCGGCCTTGGGGCCGATGTTGCCGAGGCCCAGTACGGCGGAACCGTCCGTCACGACCGCAACGGAGTTGCGCTTGATGGTGAGGCGGCGGGCGTCCTCGGGGTTCTCGGCGATGGCCATGCAGACGCGGGCCACGCCGGGCGTGTAGACCATGGAGAGGTCGTCACGGTTGCGGATGGGGTGCTTCGACGCCATCTCGATCTTGCCGCCGAGGTGCATCAGGAACGTACGGTCGGAGACCTTGCCGAGCGTGACGCCCTCGATGCCGCGCAGCTTCTCGACGATCTCCTCGGCGTGCGCCGTGGAGGTGGCCGCGATGGTGACGTCGATACGGAGCTTCTCGTGGCCGGACGCGGTGACGTCGAGGCCGGTCACCGAGCCCCCGGAGGACTCCACGGCGGTGGTGAGCTGCGAGACGGCCGTTCCGCTCGCGGGCACCTCCAGCCGGATCGTCATCGAGTAGGAGACGCTGGGCGCCGTTGCCATGGCCGACTTCCTCTGCTTTCACCGTGTCGCGAGTTGTGCCGTCCGATCGTCGCACCTACCACTCAGTACGTGGTAGTCGCCCTGGATTACGGACGTTTTGTTCACGCGACATTCCCTGCGGGATACGTGGTTTCGGAAAACTACTTCCACCATACGAGAAACGATCGGGCGTGGAAAGAGGCCGCCGGGGCAAAGAAAGAGGCCCACGTCACATCCGTGACGTGGGCCTCCACGCTTATGACACCGACCCGCCATGCTCGCCTCGCGGCAAGTGGTCGCTCGTAGCGACGAAGGTTGGGCCCGGGGGCTTGGATCGGGCCGGTGCCACACCAAGGCTAACAAACCCTCGCCCAGGGCCATTCCCCCTGCACGGGATTCCCCGAAATCCTCCCGCGAGCAGCCCCGGAACGCCGCCCGGGCAGCCCGACCCGCCCGGCACTCCCATGCCCGACTCCGCCCGCCGGCCCCTGGACGGACAACCCCGCCGGCAGTCTCCGAGCAGGCCCGGTACCCGCCCAACAGACCATGCCCGGCCTCGCCCGGCAGGCCCTGGGAGCAGTCCGGTCCCCCGCCCCTCAGTCCCTGAGCAGACCCGCCCCGCCCATTCGTCCCGTGCCGGACCCCCGCCCGCCGGTTCCTGGGCGGACAGCCCCGCCGGTGCTCTCCGGGCGGGCCCGGTGCCCGCCCGGCAGGCCCCGGGGCAGGGCTGGGGGCGGTCCGGCCCCCGCCCCTCAGTCCCTGAGCAGGTCCGGTACGCCCGCCGTGTTCGGTTCGTCCCGCTGGCCCGAGACCACCGTCAGCTGCTGGGTGGCCCGGGTCAGCGCCACGTACAGCACGCGCAGGCCGGCCGGTGACTCGTCGGCGATCTCCGCGGGCGATACGACGACCGTCGCGTCGTACTCCAGACCCTTGGCCTCCAGACTGCCGAGGGCCACCACCCGGTCGCCCAGCCCGGCCAGCCAGCGCCGGGCCTCCTCGCGCCGGCCCATCGCCACCACCACGCCGACCGTGCCGTCCACCAGGCCCAGCAGCCGCTCGGCCTCCGCGCGCACCGTCCGCTCCAGGGAGTCCGCCACGACGGTGAAGCGCGGCTCCACCCCGGTGGACCGCACGGCGGAGGGCGCCTCGGCGCCGGGCATGGCGAGCGCGAGCACCTTCGCGGCCAGCTCGGCGATCTCGGCCGGGTTGCGGTAGTTCACGGTGAGCTGGAAGCGGCGCCTGGGCCGGGTGCCCAGCGCCTCGTCGCGGGCCTCGGCCGCCTCGTCCGGGTCGGACCAGGAGGACTGCGCCGGGTCCCCGACGACCGTCCAGGTGGCCTGCCGGCCGCGGCGGCCGACCATGCGCCACTGCATCGGCGTCAGGTCCTGCGCCTCGTCCACGATGACGTGCGCGTACTCGGTGCGCTCCTGCGCCAGCCGCTCGGCCCGCTCGCGCTGGGTCTCCTCGCGCACCGGCATCAGCTCCTCCAGGCCGGTGAGCTGGTCCAGCGGGTCCAGTTCGCGCTTCTTGCGGGGCCGGGCCGGGGCGCCGAGGATCGCCTGGAGCTCGTCGAGCAGGGCGATGTCGTGCACGGACAGGCCGTCCCGCCTGAGCGAGCGGGCGACCTTGCGGACCTCGCCGGGGTTGAGCACGCGCCGGGCCCAGCGGCCGAGGCGCTTCTCGTCGGCCATGGCGGCGAGCACGGCCTTCGGGGTCAGTTCGGGCCACCAGGCGTCGAGGAACGCCAGGAAGGAGTCCTCGCCGGTGACGTCCTCGTCGAAGGAGGAGCGCAGCTCGGCGGCCAGCTCGGGGTCGGTGTGCCGGGCGGCGCCGCCGGAGCGGGCCCACAGGGCGTCCAGCAGCAGCTTGCGGGCGCGCGGGCGGAGCAGGTTGACCGGCGCGGTGCCGCCGAGCGCGGTGCGGCGGATACGTTCCAGCTCGTCGGCCTCCAGTTCGATCCGGCGCCCGAAGGCCACGACACGCAACCGGGAGGGCGGGCCGTCGGCGGGCCGGCGCTCGTCGTCCTCGGCGTCGGCGGGGGCGGCCGGGCCCAGTTCCAGGGCGCCCCGGGCGGCCTTGCGCAGCACCTTCAGCATCCGGGCGGAGCCCTTGGCGCGGGCCACGGCCGGGGAGTCGTAGACGGTGGCCTCGGCGCCGTCGACCAGGGAGCCGATGGCGCGGATGGCGACCTGGCCCTCCTCGCCGAGCGAGGGCAGCACGCCCTCGGTGTAGGCGACCAGCAGCGGGGTCGGCGAGACGATCAGGATGCCGCCCGCGTAGCGCCTGCGGTCCTGGTAGAGCAGGTAGGCGGCGCGGTGCAGGGCGACGGCGGTCTTCCCGGTGCCCGGGCCGCCCTCCACGTAGGTGATGGAGGCGGCGGGGGCCCGGATGACCAGGTCCTGCTCGGCCTGGATGGAGGAGACGATGTCCCGCATGGTGTGGCCGCGGGCCTGGCCGAGGGCGGCCATCAGGGCACCGTCGCCGATGACGGGCAGCTCCCGGCCGTCCAGGCAGGCCGTCAGCTCCGGCCGCATCAGGTCGTCCTCGACGCCGAGCACCCGGCGCCCCTTGGACCGGATGACCCGGCGCCGCACCACCCGTCCGGGCTCCACCGGCGTGGCCCGGTAGAAGGGCGCGGCGGCCGGCGCCCGCCAGTCGATGACCAGCGGGGAGTAGTCCTCGTCGAGGACGCCGATACGGCCGATGTGCAGCGTTTCGGCGATGTCGGCGGTGTTGTCCTCGCGCACGGCGCCCTCGGCGGGCTCGACGGCCGTGTAGGCGCCGTCGGGCCCCTTCTTGCCGTCCTTGCCGAGCAGCAGGTCGATCCGTCCGAAGAGGAAGTCCTCGAACTCGTTGTTGAGCCGGTTGAGGTGGACACCGGCCCGGAAGACCTGGGCGTCCCGTTCGGCGAGCGCGCCCGGGGTGCCGACCTGGCCGCGCTGGGCCGCGTCGCGCATCAGGAACTCGGCTTCGTGGATCTTCTCCTCAAGCCGCCGGTACACCCGGTCCAGGTGTTCCTGTTCGACGCTGATCTCCCGGTCACGGACGGAATCGTGTGTCTCGTGTACCGAGCCGACCGCGGACTGCTGAACCTGAGCGGCCACCTGGCCCCCTTCTGACGTGCTGGGCAGCCGTCAACCGTACGCGAAGGGGACCCGTCGAAGCTACGGGGCGGTCACCCGGGGGCGCGCCCGGGCTACGCGTCGACCTCCACCAGCTTCCGCCCCTCGAACGTCACCACCTCGAAGTGGTCGATCTCGTCGGGCCGGAAGGCCGCCGCCCCGCCGATGTAAAGCGGTTTCCGTGCGGTCTCGGCCGTCGCGTCCGGGATGCCGTACCCCCGGTCGGGCACCGTCCACGACGACATGGTCACGCGCTGGCCGTTCTTGGCGACGAGCACCAGGGAGCACTTCAGCGGGCCCTTGACGTTCTTCAGCTCCAGCACCGCCTGGGTGCCCCAGTCCTTGCCGGTCATGGCGACGGTCGCGCTGACGTGCGTCGAGGCGTCCGTGGCGGACCTGCGGTCGGACATGGTGCGGAACGCGGACTGGGCCGGTGGCGCGGCGACCTGTCCGTCCCCGTCCGAGCCGCCGCCGGCCGCGACCGCGGCCAGCGGGCCCGCGATGACCAGGGCCGCCGCGGCGGCGATCATGTAGAAGCCGCGGCGGCGCTTGCGGGCGCGCTGCTCGGCGACCTCGTCCACCAGGTTCTCCACCAGCCGGGGGCCGGGCCGGGCGGCCAGCGACTCGCCGATCGCGGGTGTGCCGCCGGAGCCCGGCAGGTCGGCCAGCGCGGCGAGCATCGGCTCCATCCCGGCCAGCTCGTCCAGTTGCCGGGCGCACCACTCGCAGCCGGCGAGGTGCGCCTCGAAAGCGGTTGCCTCGGCGTCGTCGAGGATCCCGAGGGCGTAGGCGCCCACGGTCTCGTGTTCGCTCGGCACCGAAGATCCCTGGCTGGGGTTCATGGCCCCAGACATACCCGGACCACCCGGTCCGAATCCCCGCTCTGCCCCGTACCCGCTGCTCATCACGCCGTCACCCCCCGCTCCTCCAGTGCCAGCTTCATCGACCGCAGGGCGTAGAACACCCGGGAACGGACGGTTCCGCTGGGTATGCCCAGTGTCCGGGCCGCCTCGTTGACGGTACGCCCTTTGAAGTACGTCTCGACAAGTACCTCCCGGTGGGCCGGGGTCAGGTCGTCGAGCGCGTCCGACAGCGTCATCAGCCACAGCGCCTTGTCGATCTCGTCCTCCGCGGGGATGACCTCCAGCGGCGACGGATCGACCTCCTGCGGCCGGGCCTGCCGGCTGCGGTGGCCGTCGATGACGATGCGGCGCGCGACCGTCACCAGCCAGGGGCGTACCGAACCGGTCGCCCGATTGAGCCGACCGGCGTTCTTCCAGGCACGGATGAGCGTTTCCTGCACGACGTCCTCGGCGCGCTGCCGGTCACCGGCGACCAGCCGCAGGACGTAGGCGAGCAGCGGACCGGCGTGCTCCCGGTACAGCGCGCGCATCAACTCCTCGTCCGGCTCGGCGGACGGTGCGGGCACGCGGGGTTCCGAGGGGTGTGAGGCCAGGCGATGTCGGGCCCTTGTTCCACGGTCCTTGGCCACGGCCGCATCCTTGCGCACGCCCACCTCCGGTGTCCGGGGGATCCCCCAGTCGGTCGCTCGCCCACCCGTACGCAGCGGGGCGGTGGGGCGTTCAAAGCGGAGGCACGGATTTCCCGAAGGCGCGCAGCGGACCGGGACATGCCCGCACATTTCCACCGCGGGATCTTCACCCGCGTCTCACGGTCAGGCGCGGGCGAGCGCGGCCCGCCGCCGGTGCCGGGCGACCCGTTCCCGGTTGCCGCACACCTCGCTGGAACACCAGCGCCGGCGCCGCCCCCGGGAGGTGTCGAGGTACACGAGGGGGCAGTCGTCCCCCGCGCACTGCCGCAGCGAGGCCCGTGCGACGGGGTCGGTGAGCAGTTCCACGGCGTCCCGGGCGACGACGGCGAGCAGCCCGGCACACCCGGGCGGCCCCGCCAACTCCCGCACCAGGATCCCGTCTTCGCCGGGTACGGCGACGGGGGCGGGCGGCACGGCCCGGGCGGCCTGGTTGACCCGCCCGAGCGCGCCCCCGTTCCCGGGCGCCTCCCCGCCCAGCAGGCCGCGCACCAAGGACGCGACGTCCGCCCGCAGTTCACGGAAGGCGGCCGGCCAGGAGGCGTCCGCGTGCCCGAGCGGGGTCCCGTCCGGCACCAGCCCGGCACCGGTGATCCACCCGCACAACGCCCGTACCCCGTCCAGGCGTTCGTCCGGATGCAGGGTGGCGAGCAGGTCCAGGCACACCCGCCCGGCATCGAACCGCGGCGGGTACGCGGGCGTGCCTCCACCGAGTGCCATGTGCCAGTCACCGCCTAGGCAGAAACCGCGCGGGAGCGTGACGCCCCGCGCACGGACGGCATACGGGGCCACCACGCCCCGCCTCCTCCACAGTGCCCGGCGGGGGGTCGGGCCGGAAGCCCCCGTGCGGGGAACGGGTCGCCCGCCACGGTTCGGGGTTCCGCGCGGCCATGGCGGAATCCGGCGCCGCCGGGCCGCCCCCCGGAGCCGGTGTGGTGGGGCCGGTCGTCCTAGGTGTCCGCGTACTTGGTGTCCGCCGCCGGGTCGAGGGCCAGCCGGTAGCCCCGCTTCACCACCGTCTGGATCAGCTTCGGGGTGCCGAGGGCCGTGCGCAGGCGGGCCATGGCCGTCTCGACGGCGTGTTCGTCGCGGCCCGCGCCGGGCAGGGCCTTGAGCAGGTCCGCGCGGGGGACCACCCAGCCGGGGCGGCGGGACAGGGCGCGCAGCAGGGACATCCCGGCCGGCGGGACCGGCTTGAGTTCGCCGTCGACCAGGACCGCGTGGCCGCGGATCTCCACCCGGTGCCCGGCGACGGGCAACACGCGGGCGCGGGCCGGGAGTTCCTGGCAGAGCAGCTGCACCAGGGGGCCCAGGCGGAAGCGTTCCGGCTGGACCGTGTCCACCCCGTGGGCCTGGAGGGGCAGCGCGGTGACCGGGCCGACGCAGGCGGGCAGGACGTCGTGGGCCAGCGCCGACAGCAGCTCCTCCAGCAGGCCGCGGTCCTGCGCGCGGGAGAGCAGGGAGGCCGCGGCGGGGGCGCTGGTGAAGGTGAGGGCGTCCAGGCCGCGGCCGACGGCCGCGTCCAGCAGGCGGTCCAGCGGGCCGGTGTCCTCCGGGGGCAGCCAGCGGTACACCGGCACCGGGAGCACCTCCGCCCCGGCGGCCCGCAGCGACTCCACGAAGCCGGGCAGGGGCTCGCCGTGCAGCTGTACGGCGACCCGGCTGCCGTCGACGCCCTCCTCCAGGAGCCGGTCGAGCACCTCGGCCAGGGATTCCGAGGTGGGCGACCACTCCTCGGTGAGTCCGGCCGCCCGGATGGCGCCCTTGACCTTCGGGCCGCGCGCCAGCAGCCGTACCCCGCGCAGCCGGCCCACCAGCTGTTCGCCGAGGCCCCAGCCGTCGGCGGCCTCGACCCAGCCCCGGAAGCCGATCGCGGTGGTGGCCACGACGACGTTCGGCACCCGGTCGATGATCTCCTTCGTGGCGGCGAGCAGTTCGCTGTCGTCGGCGAGCGGCACGATCCGCAGCGCGGGAGCGTGCAGGACGGTGGCGCCGCGCCGCTGGAGCAGGGCGCCCAGCTCCTCGGCCCGGCGCGCGGCGGTGACGCCCACGGTGAATCCGGCGAGGGGTCCGTGCTCGGGTTGCTGCTCTTCGTCGTACATGGGCTCTCCTAGCTGACCGGCGCGCCGGACGAGCCTGTCAACACTGCGTGACAGGCTCGGTTCGGCTTGATGTCACCGGTGTTACGTCACACCTCGGCATAGCTGAGCTGGGCCTTCTCCTCGGACGCGGACGCCGTGGCCGGAACCTGCCCGATCGGGCGGCGAAGGTATACGGCCCAGGTGATCGCGAAGCAGAGGCCGTAGTAGGCGAGGAACGCGACGAACGCGCCGGTCCCGGAGCCGTACGCGAGGAAGGACTGCCGGAAGGCGAGGTTGATGCCGACCCCGCCGAGCGCGCCGACCGCGCCGATCAGCCCCATGGACGCGCCGGACAGCCGCCGGCCGTGGGCGACGGCCGCCTCGCCCCTGAGCCCCTTGGCCAGCGCCTTGGCCTGGAAGATGCCGGGGATCATCTTGAACGTCGATCCGTTGCCGAGGCCGCTGAGCACGAACAGGACGACGAACACCGACACGAACAGCGGCAGCGACTTCTGCATGCCGGCGACGATGAGGACGGCGGTGGCGGCGGCCATGCCGACATAGTTCCACAGGGTGATCCGGGCGCCGCCGTAGCGGTCGGCGAGCCGGCCGCCGAGGGGACGGATGAGCGAGCCGAGCAGCGGGCCGATGAAGGTGAGGTAGGCCGCCTGGAGCGGGGTCCGGCCGAACTGGATGGTCAGCACCTGGCCGAAGGCGAAGCTGTAGCCGATGAACGAGCCGAAGGTGCCGATGTAGAGCACGGCCATGATCCAGGTGTGGCCGTCCCGGGCGGCGTCCTTGGCCGCGCCGGTGTCGTTCCTGACGGAGGCCAGGTTGTCCATGAACAGCGCGGCGAGCACGGCGGCCACGACGATCAGCGGGATGTAGATGCCGAGCAGCACGCGCGGGCCGCCGCTCGCGCCGATGATGGCGAGCGCGGCGAGCTGGATGACGGGGACGCCGATGTTGCCGCCGCCCGCGTTGAGCCCGAGCGCCCATCCCTTCCTCCGCAGGGGGAAGAAGGCGTTGATGTTGGTCATGGAGGAGGCGAAGTTGCCGCCGCCGATGCCGGCCAGCAGGCCCACCAGGAGGAAGGTGGAGAAGGAGGTGCCCGGCTTCATCACCGCGAAGGCGGCGATGGTCGGGACGAGCAGCAGACTCGCCGAGACGACCGTCCAGTTCCGGCCGCCGAAGACGGCCACGGCGAAGGTGTACGGCACCCGGACGACCGCGCCGACCAGCGTGACCACCGAGGTCAGCAGGAACTTGTCGGCGGGGGTCAGTCCGTACTCGGGTCCCATGAACAGCACCAGCACGGACCACAGGGTCCACACGGAGAACCCGATGTGCTCCGAGAGCACGGAGAACCACAGGTTCCGGCGGGCGATCCGCTCCCCGGTCGCGTTCCAGAACGCCTCGTCCTCCGGATCCCAGCGCTCGATCCAGCGGCCACGACGGGTTGGGGCTGGGGCTGTCATCACGCCTCCACGGTGCTCCGGCTGCTCGGTCTGCCGACCACTGACTCGGTTGACTCGGTCCGAAGGTAGAAAGGGCGCGTTTCCGCCCTGTGGCAGCGGGTGACCGGAAGGGAACGTTGCTCTCACTCGGACGGCGGGCCCCCGGTGAGGCCCCCGAGCCGCCGGCACGGTCCCCGCCGGCCTCGCACCGCGGCGGCTTCCCCGCGCCCCGGTCGGCGGGCCGTCCCCGACGGGCCACCGTCCCCGCGCGTCGGCGTAGCGCGGTGCGAGCCCCGGCCCGCGCCCGTTTCCGCCGTCCGCCGGGGCGGTGGCACCCGGCCCCGGGGCTGCTCCCCGAAGGGCGCGGGAGTACGGGGGTGACGGTCCCGGACCCCGGCGAAGACGTATCCCGGCGTCGCGGGAGCGGACGGCTTCCCGCCCCCGGCGCGGGCCGGCCGTTCGGCTACGCCGGGGTCAGGTCACGGCAGCGGGACCGGTGTCATCCCTTGAGTTCGTTCGCGTCGATGACCTCGCCGGCCGGCGGGGCCGCGACGGTCACGGGCTTGTCGAACGCCGAGTACTCCAGCGAGCCCGGCTCCTTGCCGCCCTCGGTGCTCATCTTCAGCGCGTAGGGCTGTCCCTCGGCGGCCACGAGGAGCGTCTGCTTCTCGGCGCCCTTCTTGCCCGTGAGCGCCACGGCGCGCGTGCCGTCGACCTCGGTTTCCGGGCCCCTGGTCAGACGGGTGTCGTCCTTGTCCTTCTCGAACATCACGCCGGCGTCGCAGAAGGGGAACTCCTCGTTCGCCTCCGCGCCCGAGCCCAGCTTGAACCAGCGTCCCTTGACCAGCTGGGTGAAGGCCTTCGTCTCCTCGGGCGACGAGCCGTCCTCCTCGCCCGACTGCTGCCAGAACTTCTCGTCGCCCTTCATGTACATCACGCCGTCGGCCTTCCGGATCTCGGCGGACCCGTCGCCGCGGGTGAAGGTCCCCTCGCAGTCGCCCTTGGCGGCGACGGCGAAGTCGAATCTCATGGCCGTGCCGTCGATGGTCATGTCGCCCTTGACCTTGAACGACTTCAGCTTGGTCATGGCCACGCGGGACTTCTCGGAGATCTGGTCCCCGGTCAGCCCTTCGAACGGCTTCGCGGGCGACGCCGTGGCGGAGGCGGACGCCGAGCTGCCCTTCTCCTTGCCGTCGTCCTTCTTGTCGTCGCCGCCGCACGCGGTGAGCGTCACGGCCGCCGTCGCGCACAGGGCCGCCGCAGCCAGAAGAGTACTTTTGGTCATCTTTGCCACTCCTTTGGAATTCCGGTCCGCTGGTGTGACTCGGCGGCCGGGCGAAGAGATGCGGCGACCGGGGGGTGATCCCGGCCACTCCTGGGCGGGGAAACCCGGACAACCCTCTGGACCTGCTCAAGTGGTTTGGAGGGCGCCGTCCGTGGGAGCCAGCATGATCCACATGAAGGGACTCGCGGGATTCGGCAGGAAGCAGGACTGTGTGCTCGTCATCCGGGACTCGGATGTCGTGCTGGAGGCGTTGCGGGAGGCTCTGGGTGAGGCCCCGGCCGAGGAGCGGGCCGGGCTGGAGCGGGCCGTCGCGGTGGTCAGGGGTGTCGCCGGGGCGGACGAGGGGCCGCTGCGGGCCGCGTGGGTGCGCGAGCGGCTCGCCGGGGTCGGGTTCGCCGGGGACCTCGGCTCCGTCGCCGCGATCAAGGCGCTGCGCCAGGCCGAGCCGGACCTGAGCCTGCTCGCGGCCGTCCAGCTGCAGCGCGACGCGGTCGCGCATCCGGCGTAGGACCGGCCCCCATGGTCGCCTCGTCCTCCGCCGGGAGCCACGCGTCGGCCGGGCGGCGCAGCCAGCCCTCCGAGCGAGCCGTCTTTGCCGCCGCCCGTCTGAGCGCCGTCAGGCCGGGGTGGACCAGGCCCTTGCGCCAGACCAGGGAGACGGGGGACAGCGGGACGGGGGCCACGAGGGGCCGGCGGACCGCGCCGGGCATGGACGGGAAGTCCACCACCGCCAGGACCGGGTTCCCGGTCTTCGCCATGACGCGGGCGAACTCCTCGTCGCCGACGGCCATCGGCAGCGGCGGGGCGAGCCGGATGCCCCGGCCCTCGAACAGGCGCAGGGCCAGGTCGGTCCACTCCCGGGTGCGCGGGTTGCCCGCGCCGGCGTACACCGTCTCCCCGGCCAGCGCGGACACCGGGACCTCGGGCAGGGACGCCAGCGGATGCCGCTCGGGCAGTACGACGGCCATCGGCTCGTACCGCACCGGCTGCTGCGCCAGGGCCGAGCGGAGTGCCGGGTCGAGTCCGGCGAAGCGGCCGAAGGAGGCGTCCAGGCGGCCGGCCAGCAGATCGGCGGCGGCGCCGGTGAGACCGCTCTCGTAGCGGGCCATCAGCTCGCAGTCGGGGGCCAGTTCGCGGGCCCGGTACAGCACCCGGCGGCCGGTGGCCAGGCCCGCCGAGTTCAGGTCGACCAGCAGCGGGCGGGCCTGGCCGGCCGCGAACGCGGCGAGCAGGTCGTCCTGGGCGGCGAGGACCCGCCGCGCGTGCGGCAGCAGGCGTTCACCGTCGGGCGTGAGGGTGACCTGCCGGGTGGTGCGTACGAACAGCTCCGCGCCCAACTCCCGTTCCAGGCGCCGCACATCGCGGCTGAGTGCCTGCTGGGCGACGTAGAGGCGGGCCGCGGCCCGGGTGAAGTGCAGGTCCTCCGCCACGGCCACGAAGGCGCGCAGCAGACGCGGGTCTATGGAAACGGGCACGGAGCGAATCTACAACGCGGGTGCGTCAATCGGCGCCCGGCAGGTGTTGGACCCGGTGATCCACTCCGGGCGACCGTGGGGTCATGCCTCCACCGACCGCCCAAGACCGCCGGATACGGAAGAGACCGAGCCGACTCTCCGGGTACCGACGGCTGTTCGGGCTTCCCGGAGCCGGTGCCTTCACCGCCGGCAATCTCCTCGCCCGCCTTCCGATGGGCATGTTCAGCGTGAGCGCGGTCGTGATGATCGCCGGTTCCCGGGGCTCGTACGCCCTCGCCGGAGCCGTCACCGCGACCGGACTCGCGGCGACCGCGCTGGCCGGGCCCTGGGTCGCCCGGCTGGTGGACCGGCACGGGCAGGCCCGGGTCGCGCTGCCGGCCACGGTCGTCTCCGTGCTCGGCAGTCTCGCGCTGCTGCTGTGCGTCCGCTACGACGCCCCGGACTGGACCCTCTTCGCGGCCTACGCCTCCACCGCGACCACCCCGAACATCGGCGGCCTCTCCCGCGCCCGCTGGGCCCATCTGCTGCGCGACGAACCCGACGCGCTGCACACGGCGAACGCGTTCGAGCAGGCCGCGGACGAGCTGTGCTTCATGCTCGGGCCGGTCCTCGCGTCCTTCCTGGCCGGGACGTTCTTCCCGGAGGCGGGCACGCTCACGGGGGCGGTGCTGCTGCTCACCGGGATGCTGCTGTTCACCGCCCAGCGGGCGACCGAGCCGCCGACGACGGCCCGTTCGCAGGCGCCGTCGCCGCTGCGCAGCCCGGGCATCCCGCCGTTGCTGGTCTGTTTCCTCGCGACCGGGGCGGTGTTCGGTGCCATGGAGGTCGCCACGATCGCCTACGCCGACGCGCGGGGACAGCGCGCTGCGGCCGGAGCCGTGCTCGCGCTCCAGGCGGCGGGCTCGTGCGCGGCGGGGCTGGCGTACGGGGCGGTGCGGCCGGCCGGTCCCCGGCTCGTGCGGTGCCTGGCGGCGACGGCCGTCCTGATGGTGCTGCCCTGGGCGGCGGCCGGTACCGGCTCGCTCGTGGTGCTCGCCGGTGCGCTGCTGGTCGCGGGCATGGCGACCGCGCCGACCATGGTGACGGCGATGGCGCTGGTGCAGCGGCGCACCCCGGCCGACCGGCTGAACGAGGGCATGAGCCTGATGGTGACCGGGCTGCTCGCCGGGATCGCCTGCGGTTCGGCGACGGGCGGCTGGGCGACCGAGCACCTCTCCCCCGTCGCCGCCTTCGCCGTACCGGCCGCGGCGGCCTTCCTGGCCCTGGCGGCCGGTGTGGCGGGCGGCCGGGAGCGGGCATGACGAAGGCCCCGCCGCGCGGAGCGGCGGGGCCTTCGCCCACATGGGGTCGGCCCCCTCGGGGGCCTCGTGGAGATGGCGGGAATCGAACCCGCGTCCAACGGTGCGGAATCAGGGCTTCTCCGTGTGCAGTCCGCTGCGATTTTCTCGGCCCCGGAGATCACGCGGACAAGTCTCCGACGGGCTCAGTCACTGTTTGATTTCCCTCTATACCCCGTGACCGGGTCTAGAGGTTTAGTTCCCTAGCTGATGCCAGGATCCGGGTCGGGAACAGCCCCGGGCTGACACTTCGCAAGTCGCTACTTAGGCAGCGAGGGCGAAGGAATCGCGCTTGGTGTTGGCGATTATTTTTTGCGACATATGGTTTACGAGATCATTGCCGCTTCCTCGACACGCTTCCCCTGCTTCGACAGCCGCTGTCGAAACCGATCATCCCCATGTTGATTTTTCAATCCCCTCCGTGGAGGGTTCACGCACCCTCTGTGGAGTGCACGGCCATCGTACGTGACCAACGCCCGACGATGCCAGCCTATTCCCGTCGGCCGGCCGGCTAGGCGCCGCGCTGCCTGCGCTTCGCCGCCGCGATCGCCCGGGCCGCCTCCCGCCGGTCCTGCTGCTCCCGCAGCGTCTGCCGCTTGTCGTACTCCTTCTTGCCCCGCGCGAGGGCGATCTCGGCCTTCGCCCGGCCGTCCTTGAAGTAGATGGCGAGGGGCACGATCGTGTGTCCCGTCTCCTGGGACTTCGACTCCAGCTTGGCGATCTCCTCGCGGTGCAGGAGCAGCTTGCGCTTGCGGCGCGCGGAGTGGTTGGTCCAGCTGCCCTGGTGGTACTCGGGGATGTGGGCGTTGTGCAGCCACGCCTCGCCCCCGTCGATCTGGACGAACCCGTCCGTCAGCGAGGTCCGGCCCTCGCGCAGCGACTTGACCTCGGTGCCCATGAGCACGAGCCCGGCCTCGTAGGTGTCGATGATCGCGTAGTCGTGCCGGGCCTTCTTGTTCTGGGCGACGATCTTGCGCTTGCCGCCCTTCTCGCCGTCCCTGGCCTTGGCGGCCCCGCCGCCCTGCTTGGGCTGGGACTCCTTCGGTACGTACATTCCCTTGCTCATAGTGCCGCCCATTTTCGCACCACACAGGGGTGGTGAGTACAGCCGATTACGCGGGGGCGCACGGCGGGGCTACGACGGGTCGCCGAGCCCGGTGAGGACCGTCCTCGCCCGCGGCAGGGCCTGCTCGGGCCTCGCCTCCAGGTCCGGGGTGATGCCCCGGCCGTCGACCGTGCGGCCGGACGGGGTGCGGTAGTGGCCGACGGTCAGCTCGGCCACCGAGCCGTCGGGCAGCTTCACCGGCATCTGGACGGAGCCCTTGCCGAAGGTGCGCGAGCCGATCACCACCGCGCGGCCCCGGTCCTGGAGGGCGCCGGTGAGCAGCTCGGCCGCGCTCATGGTGCCGCCGTCGACGAGGACGACCAGGGGGCGGGCGGTGTCGCCGCCCGGGTCGGCGTGCAGGGCGCGCTGGGCGCCGTCGACGTCGTAGGTGGCGACCAGGCCGCCGTCCAGGAAGGCGGAGGCGGTGGCCACGGCCTCGGTGACCAGGCCGCCGGAGTTGCCGCGCAGGTCGAGGACGGTGCGACCGTCGGCGGGGGCGGCGCGCAGGGCCGCGCGGACCGCGCCGGCGGAGCCCTTGGTGAACGCGGAGACCTTCACGACGGTGACCCCGCCGGACAGCCGGCGCACGGTCACGGGGTCGGTGGACAGCCGGGCCCGGCGCAAGGTCCTCGTCCACGCGCGCGTGCCGCGCTCCAGGCCGAGGGTGACCGTCGTGCCGGCCGGGGCGTCCGCCGTGCCGTCGCCGGGGGTGGCGCCGCGCAGCAGGGCGATCACCTCGGTGACCGGCCGGCCGTCGGTCCGGTGGCCGTCGACGCTGCGCAGCCGGTCGCCGGCCCGGATCCCGGCGTCGGCGGCGGGCGAGCCGGGCCGCACCCGGGTGACCTCGATCCGGCCGTCCGGCTCCTGCCGCGCCCACAGGCCGACGCCCGTGTAGCGGCCGTCGAGCGCGTCCTGGAACTCCGCGTACTCGCCCTCGGAGTAGACCGCGGCCCAGCGGTCGCCGCTGCGGCTGACGGCCCGTTCGGCGGCCTCCGTCGGGGACTTGCCGGCGGCCATCGCCTCGGCGGCGGCCTCCCGCACGGCCTCCGGCCGGACGGCCGGGCCCGCCGGGTCGGCCGGTGCGGCGACGGCCCTGCGCTGGGGGGCGCCCGGCCCCGGGAAGGCGCCGGTGGCGGCGCCGGTCACCAGCACGCCGGCGAAGACCAGTGTCAGGGCGGCGCCGCGGCGGACGCGGCGGGGACTACAGAGGGGATCACGGCCTGACATGGCGGTGAGTCTAGGACAACGGCAAGGGCCGTACGGACGGTTGCCCGTACGGCCCTTCTTGGCATGTGTCACACCTTCAGATACTTGCGCAGGGCGAAGAACGCCGCCAGGGACGGCATCAGCACGCTGGTCGCCAGGATCAGCGGCAGCTTGGTCAACACCGCGTCCCAGCCCACGAAGTTGATGAGGGTCAGCTTGTGGGACAGGTCCATGCCGTGGTCGATGGTGAAGTACCGGCCGAGCACGAGGGCCACACAGGCCAGGCCCCCGCCGATGAGTCCGGCGACCGCGGCCTCGGCGATGAACGGCGCCTGGATGTAGAAGCCCGAGGCACCGACCAGGCGCATGATGCCGGTCTCACGCCGGCGGCTGAACGCCGAGACGCGCACGGTGTTGACGATCAGCAGCAGGGCGACGATCAGCATCATCGCCATCACGCCGAGCGCGCCCCGGTTCATCAGGTTCAGCAACTGGAAGAGGTTGTCCAGGATGCCCTTCTGGTCCTGCACCGACTGCACGCCGTCCCGCCCGTTGAACGCGCTCGCGATCACCTGGTACTTCTGCGGGTCCTTGAGCTTGATCCGGTACGACTCCTGCATCTGGTCCGGCGTCAGCGAGCCGGCCAGCGGGGAGTTGCCGAACTGCTCCTTGTAGTGCTTGTACGCCTCGTCCTGGGACTCGTAGGTCACCTTCTCGACGACCGGCATCCGCTTGAGGTCCACGAGGATCTGCTTCTTCTGGTCCTCGGTGACCGCCCCCTTGGCGCAGTGCACGTCGTTCTCCGCGTCGTGCTTGTTGCACAGGAAGATGGAGACGTTGACCTTGTCGTACCAGTAGCCCTTCATGGTGCTGACCTGGTCGCTCATCAGCAGCGAGCCGCCGAACAGGGCCAGGGACAGGGCGACGGAGACGATGACGGCGAAGGTCATCGTCAGATTGCGGCGGAGACCGACACCGATCTCCGACAGGACGAACTGGGCGCGCATGGCTACTTCTTCAGGCCTTTCGGGAACTGGGTGCGGTCAGTGCTGGTAGCCGTAGACGCCGCGGGCCTGGTCGCGGACGAGGCGGCCCTTCTCCAGCTCGATGACGCGCTTGCGCATCTGGTCCACGATGTTCTGGTCGTGTGTCGCCATGATGACGGTGGTGCCCGTCCGGTTGATCCGGTCGAGCAGCTTCATGATGCCGACGGAGGTCTGCGGGTCGAGGTTGCCGGTGGGCTCGTCGGCGATGAGCAGCTTGGGCCGGTTGACGAACGCGCGCGCGATGGCGACACGCTGCTGTTCACCGCCGGACAGCTCGCCGGGCCTGCGGTCCTCCTTGCCGCCGAGTCCGACGAGGTCGAGCACCTGCGGCACGGACTTGCGGATCTCGCCGCGGGACTTGCCGATCACCTCCTGGGCGAAGGCCACGTTCTCCGCGACCGTCTTGTTCGGCAGCAGCCGGAAGTCCTGGAAGACGGTGCCCAGCTGGCGGCGCATCTGCGGCACCTTCCAGTTGGACAGGCGCGCGAGGTCCTTGCCGAGCACGTGCACCTGGCCGTGGCTGCACCGCTCCTCGCGGAGGATGAGCCGCAGGAAGGTGGACTTTCCGGAGCCGGAGGACCCCACGAGGAAGACGAACTCGCCCTTCTCCACCTCCAGGGAGACATCCCTGAGTGCGGGGCGGGTCTGCTTGGGGTAGACCTTGGAGACGTTGTCGAATCGGATCACGGATGCACCACGGGTCGCCGGGGGTAGATGAGCGTGACCATACGCGAACCGGGTGCGCAAGCGCAGGCGCAGGTTGAGGTTGGGCAAGACTTGTACGTTTTTGTACCTCCCGGTGTGCGTACCCCCCGACTCCCCCCGCGTGCGGGCCCCGCGCACGGTCGGCGGGAACCTGGCACAGTGGAAGGAAGACGAAGTACGACGGGAGCGCCGAGAGCGCCGGGAACGCCGGGGAACGTTCCCGCTCCCGTGAGCGTTGGACATGTGATGGCCGGTGCAAGGAGGGCGAGCGCATGACGTACGACCGGTTGGTGTGCGCGAACTGCGCGGCGCCCGTGAGCGAGGGCCGGTGCCCGGTGTGCCGTGCCAACCGCGAGCGACTGCAGCAGGAGGGCTTCTTCGGGGGCCTGAACGGGCTGAACCCGATGGCGTTGATCGCGCTGCTGGCGGTGCTGATCGCCGCGGTGGCGCTGCTGGCGCACCAGACGGCGTGAGAGCGCCGTAAGGGCCCGGAGCGCCGAGCTCCGGGCCCTTACGTGTGCGCTGCGCGTGCGCTGGGTGAGCGTGGGACTACGCTCAGGCCGCGACGCCGCCCCGGCCGTTGACCAGGCGCGGCAGCATACGGAAGCCGATACCGCCGGCGATCATGGTCGCGGCGCCGACGAGCAGGAACGCGGTGTGCCCGGCGCCGGTCTCGGCGAGCTGCTTGTCGCCGCCCTGGGCCACGGTGTCGGAGCCGGTGTCGGTCAGCGCCGAGGAGCCGGCGTCCTGCGGGACGGTGTTGTTGCCGCCGCCGTTGGGCGTGTTGTTGTTGCCGCCGGTGCCGGTGCCGCCGTCGGTGGAACCGCCGGTGGAGCCGGAGCCGCCCGTGGTGCCGGTGGTGCCGGTGCCGCCGTCGGTGGAACCGCCGTCGGTCGAGCCGCCGCCGACGGAGCCGCTGGTGCCGCTGTCGCCACCGGAGCTGTTGCCGCCGTTACCGCCGGAGTTGCCGTTCCCGCCGTCGGTGCCGCTGTCGCCGCCGTTGCCGCCCGAGTTGCCGTTGCCGTTGCCGCCCGAGTTGCCGTTGCCACCGGAGTTGCCGTTGCCGCTGTCGCCGCCGATGACACCGCCGATGGTCGCGTTACCGCTGGTGGAGGCGTCGCCACCCGAGGCAGCGGCACCACCCGCGGCCGCAGCACCGCCGGACGCCGCGTCGCCGCCGGAGGCCGCGGCACCACCCGCGGCAGCGTCACCGCCGGACGCCGCGGCACCACCGGAGGCCGCGGCACCACCCGCGGCCGCAGCGCCACCCGCGGCAGCGTCGCCACCGGAGGCCGCGGCACCGCCCGCGGCCGCGGCACCGCCCGTGCCGTCGGTACCGCCGTCGGTGCAGATGGCGATCGGGCAGTCGCCGTCGCCCCCGCCGGTGTTGTCGCCGTCGGCGCCGACACCGCTCACGCCGAGGCTGATCGGACCCGCCTGGACGTCGAGGTCCAGGGCGGAAGCCGCGCCCGCCGCGGTCAGCGACGCACCGGCCGCGATCACGGCGCCGGCGGCTATCCGCGCGACCCGGATCCGCGTCTTCTTCGTCATATGGTTGCTACCCCCAGTAGCTGTTCGTCAATGAGGCGGCGCATGGGGCGGGCGTGCCGTGATCGACGGAGGCAGCTGGTGACGAAGTGTGCGTCAACTCGATCCCCCGGTTCACATGCGCCCCGCGAGTACGCATGCCGCCGCCCCACCCTTCCGATTTTTCAAAGCAACGTCAAGGGCGTTGCGGGCGCATTGTCCGAAGGGACGGTGTTTACGGGGAATTGAAGCCTGTGAGTGTGATGTAAAACCTGGACAAAACAACAACTGCCGCCCTGTGGACGGCAGTTGTCATGTCGACAAAGTTACTTCTCCTGCTGCTTGCGCCAGCGAATCCCGGCCTCCAGGAACCCGTCGATCTCGCCGTTGAACACGGCCTCCGGGTTGCCCACCTCGTGCTCGGTGCGCAGGTCCTTGACCATCTGGTAGGGGTGCAGCACGTACGAGCGCATCTGGTTGCCCCAGGAGTTGCCGCCGTCGCCCTTGAGGGCGTCCATCTTGGCCTGCTCCTCCTGCCGGCGCCGCTCCAGCAGCTTGGCCTGGAGGACGTTCATCGCGGTCGCCTTGTTCTGGATCTGCGACCGCTCGTTCTGGCAGGAGACCACGATGCCGGTGGGCAGGTGCGTGATGCGGACCGCGGAGTCGGTCGTGTTGACGCCCTGGCCGCCGGGGCCGGAGGAGCGGTAGACGTCGATGCGCAGCTCGGACTCGTCGATCTCGACGTGGTCGGACTGCTCGACCACCGGCAGCACCTCGACACCGGCGAAGGAGGTCTGGCGGCGGCCCTGGTTGTCGAACGGCGAGATGCGCACCAGGCGGTGCGTGCCCTGCTCGACGGAGAGGGTGCCGTAGGCGTACGGCGAGTGCACGGCGAAGGTGGTCGACTTGATGCCGGCCTCTTCGGCGTACGACGTCTCGATCAGCTCCGTCTTGTAGCCGCGCTGCTCGGCCCAGCGCAGGTACATGCGCTGGAGCTTCTCGGCGAAGTCGGCCGCGTCGACGCCGCCGGCCTCGGCGCGGATGTTGACGAGCGCCTCGCGGGAGTCGTACTCGCCGGACAGGAGGGTGCGGACCTCCATCTCGTCCAGCGCCTTCTTCACCGAGACCAGCTCGGACTCGGCCTCGGCACGGGTGTCGGGGTCGTCCTCCTCCTCGGCCATCTCGAAGAGGACCGCGAGGTCGTCGATCCGGCCACGCAGCGCCTCCGCCTTCCTGACCTCGGCCTGGAGGTGGGAGAGCTTGCTGGTGATCTTCTGCGCCTCGTCCGGGTTGTCCCACAGGGACGGGGCCGCCGCCTGCTCCTCAAGCACGGCGATATCTGCCCTCATCTTGTCGAGGTCCAGGACGGCCTCGATCGACTCCATGGTCGAGGAGAGGGATTTCAGCTCTTCGGATACATCGACGACTGCCACGCCTTCCAGCGTAACGGCTGTGGCAAGCGACCTCGGCCGTGCCGCGTCCGCCCCCGGGTCTCAGGGGGCGGAGGTGCTGTGGGTGTCCGGTGGTGCCTGGTCCTCCCCGTCGGCGGAGGCGAACCACACGCCGACGCCCACGGCGGCCGCGACCAGCACCCCGGCCACGCCCAGGGTCACCCGGCGCCGCCGCACCGCGGCCCGGTGGCGGGCCGAGCCCGGGCGGGGCGCGCCGGCGGCCCGGGGCACGCGGGCGGTCCCGTGGGCGCCGCCGGCCAGCTCGTCCGGCGCGGGCACCCGCATCGACGTGTGCGTGTCCCGGTTGGAGTCCGGCTTGGCGCCGGGGACCAGGGACACCGCGCCGCGCCGCCGTACCGGCTCGTCCTCCGGGGCCGCCGCCGGTCCGGGCTCCTCGGCCTCCTCCTCGGACGGTCCCGGCTCGTCCACCTCCAGCGGCGGCAGCCCGGCCAGCGTGGGCAGCTGCTCGCGCAGCCGCGCCGCCAGCTCCGAGGCGCGCAGCCGGGAGGCGGGGGCCTTGGCCAGGCACTGGACGAGCAGCTGCCACAGCTCCTCGGGGATGCCGGGCAGCGGTACGACGGTCTCGGTGACGTGCCGGCGCAGCACCGCGCCGGGGTGCCCGCCGCCGAAGGGCGTGAAGCCGGCCAGCAGCTCGTACAGGACCGTCGCCAGGGCGTAGATGTCCACGGCGGCGCGCGGCGGGAGGCCCTCCACGATCTCCGGGGCCAGGTAGTCCGGGGTGCCGATGATCTTCGTGGCGCGGGTGCGCTTCGGCGAGTCGATCAGCTTGGCCACGCCGAAGTCGGTGAGCAGCGCGGGGTGGGCGCCGCCCGGTCCGAGCGGGCCCTGCATGTCCAGCAGGACGTTCTCGGGCTTGACGTCCCGGTGGACGACCCCGGCCGCGTGGGCGGCGGCCAGCGCGTCGGCGACGTCGGCGACGATCGCCACGGCCGCCTCGGGGGCGAGCCGCCGCTCCCGTTCCAGCCGGGTGCGCAGGTCGGTGCCGCGCACCAGGTCCATGACCAGGGCCAGGTCGTTGCCGTCGACCACCAGGTCCCGCACGGTGACGATGCGCGGGTGCTCCAGGCCGAGCAGCGCGGTGCGCTCCTGCACGAAGCGTCCGACGAGCTCCTGGTCGGAGGCGAGGTCCTCGCGCAGCAGCTTGATGGCGACGGGGCCGTCCGGTCCCTCGCCGAGCCACACCGTGCCGGCGCTTCCCCGCCCCAGGATCTGGTTCGCGGTGTACCGGCTGCCGATCTTCCGTGCCAAGACTGCTCCTACAGACGCGTGTTGTCGTTAAAAGTACGCGTCCGGCGAGCCAACCTTCTCCGCGGAGGCGGAAATCACCCGGCAGATGTCGACAAATCCCCAACCTGACGGTCAGTTCCCGGAGGAACCGCCCAGGTCGTTGATCCAGCCGCCCACCTTGCCGGCCCAGTCGGTCAGCTGGTCCCAGTAGCCCTTGCCGGTGCCGATCCAGTCCTGGAGCGGGGTCAGCTCCCAGACCAGCCAGCTGACGACCACCAGGATGACGATCGTGAACAGGCAGCCCTTCAGGCAGCCGAGCCCGGGGATCTTCATCGGGTTGGCGCCGCGCTGCCGGGGCGCCCGGGGCTCGCGCGCGGGCCGCTGCGGCTCGGGCGGGGCGGGCGGCGCGTACCGCTGCGGCTGCTGGGGCTGCGGCGGCTGGGGCGTGGCGTAGCGCTGGGGCTGCTGCTGCGGGTAGCCGTAGCCGGGCGCCTGCTGCGGGCGCTGCCGGCCGCGCGGCTGGGGCTGCTGCGGGCGGGGCTGGGGGGCCGGGCGCGGCTGCTGCTGCGGCCGGGGGGCGACCTGCCGCTGGGGGCGGCGGCGCAGCGGGTCGTCCTCCGGGTCCAGGTACTGGATCTGCGTCTGCTCGTTGCGGTCGCGGGCGGCGCGCAGCTGGTTCTGCCAGGGGTGCGGCTGCTCGGGCTGCTGCCCGTACTCCCCTTGTTGCCCCTGTTGCCCCTGTTGTCCCTGCCGGTTCGGCGGGACCGGCGGCAGGACGGCGGTGGGGTCCGCCGCGCCCGTGTTCGGCAGGACGGCGGTGGGGTCGGCGGCGCCGGCCGGGCCGCCGGTGTGCGGCAGCACGCTGGTCGCGCCGTTCGGGTCGTACGCCCCCGTCGGCGCGTTCGTCGGCAGCACCTGGGTGGGGTCGGCGGCGCCGGGCGCGTCCGGGACGGCGGTCGGGGCCGGGTCGGGGGCGAGGAGCGCGCCGACGCCGTCGGCCGCGGCGATCTGCGCGGCGTTCGCGTGCACGCCGACGCCCTCGGCGACCACGCGCAGGGCCCGCGCGAGGTTCTCGGCGCCGGGCCGCTCGTCCGGGTTCTTGCGCAGGCAGCGCTCGATGACCGTCCACAGCGGGTCCGGGACGGTGGAGGGGCGGCGCGGCTCGGCGCTCAGGTGCTGGTGCAGCACTTCCAGGGCGGTGGACCCGGCGAACGGCGGACGGCCGGTGACCAGCTCGTACAGCAGGATGCCGGCGCCGTAGATGTCCACGGCGGAGGTCTGCGGGCGGCCCTCGGCGGACTCCGGGGCGACGTACGCGGGCGTGCCGACGAACTCCTGGGTCCGGGTCAGGCCCGGGGAGTCGGCGAGGCGGGCGATGCCGAAGTCGGTCAGCATCGGGTGCATCTCGCCGTTCTGCTGCAGGAGCAGCACGTTGGCGGGTTTCAGGTCGCGGTGGACGACGCCGTCGGCGTGGCTCGCGGCGAGGGCGTCGGCGATCTGCGCGGTCAGCAGGGCCGCGGCGACCGGGGTGAGGGGGCCGTTCTCGCGCAGGTAGCGGTGCAGGTCGGGGCCGTCGACCAGGTCCATCACCAGGGCCAGCAGATCGCCCTCCACGACCAGGTCGCGGACCCGGACGATGTTCGGGTGGGTGAGCCGCAGCAGCACGGAGCGCTCGCGCAGGAAGCGCATCACGATGTCCGGATCGCTCGCCAGCTCCTCCTTGAGGACCTTGATCGCGACCGTTTCGCCCGGCTGTCCGGGCACGGCGGCCTCGGCGCCCGCCGTCTCGCGCTGGCGGGCACGCCAGACGGTGCCTGTGGCGCCGCGTCCGAGCGGCTCCTCAAGCAGGTACTTGCTGCCGACTGGCCGCACGTCACGCGCTCCCTGCTGGTTGCTGTCGCTTGCTCTCCGGTCCCGGTGGCCCGGTGTTCCGCCCCACTGTAGTGCCGTGCTACGGGGCACCACCTACGCGTTCCCGGGCATCCTCGGGGCGCTCGGGGCGGGGTTCGACGGGAAGACGCCGGTCGCGGTCCTCTGGTTGCCCGGGGCCGGACGTGACCGATCTCAACTGATCGCCGGCGGGGTCCGGGTCCGGCACTTTTGGGGGCAGAGCCGACCAATCAAGATCACTTGTCATCGGGTTCCGGGCGCGTTGCCGACGGCAGGTGCGAGGATGCCTCCAGCAGTCCGCCGGGACGGTTCCGGCGGCCGCTGGCCGACGTGCTCGTGTGGGGTGGGGGGAAGTCCGCGCCCGCGCAGACCCGCGCAGAAGGGACCGCTGACGCCGATGCAGATCCGGCTGACCGTCGTAGACCCGCTCGGTCCGCCCCCGCAGCGGGGCCGGGCCCTGTGCCGCGACGTGCTGGTCACGGCGCCCGTGGGCACGGAGCTGGGCGCGGTCGCCTCGGCGCTGGCCGGGGCGGTCGCGGGCGAGGGGGGCGCGGGGCGGGAGGCCGGCGCGTCCGTGGTGCTGTACGCGGGCGCGGAGCGGCTCGATCCGCGCCGGTGCACGCTCGGTGAGCCTCCGCTGGTCGACGGCGCCGTGCTCACCCTGGGCGCGCCGGCGGCGCCCGAGCCGCATCCCGAGCTGGACGCCGCGCCGGCGCAGTTGCACGTGGTGGCGGGGCCGGACGCGGGCGGGGTCCATCTGCTGCACGGCGGGCCGATCACCGTGGGCCGCTCCGCCGACGCCGACGTGCCGCTGGACGACCCCGACGTCTCCCGGCTGCACTGCGTGGTCACCGTCGGCGCGGACGGCCGGGTCTCGGTCGCCGACCTCGGCTCCACGAACGGCACGTCCCTGGACGGCACGCGGGTGACGGACCGGCCGGTACGGGTGCCCGCCGGGGGCCTGCTGCGGATCGGGGAGTCCGCCCTGCGGGTGACTCCGTCGGGCGGGGCCGGGACACGGGTGCGGGCGGTACCGGACGGGGAGGGCCGGGTACGGGTCGCCGTGGGCGGTGACGGGCCGGGGACGGCTCCGGGTACGCGTGCCGGTTCGGCTTCGGACGTCCCGCCGGCGCCGGGCGCGGGGGGCCCTGGCGGGGGCTCCGCGCCGTCGGCGACCGCGGGTGGTGTTGGTGCGGGCGTGACGCCTGGCGCGGGGGGGCCTGACGGCTGTGCGGGCGGGGCGTCCCCGGCCGGTGACGTGCGCGGGGGCGCGGGTGCGTCCCCGGCGGGGGGTGGCGGCCGGGGTTTCGCCCCCTCCGGGCAGGCACGGCACGGCTACGGCGCCTACGGCCCCGCCGCCCCGGGTGCCGGTGGTGAGGGCCGTGAGCACCGGCGCGGGCAGTCCCCGGTGGTGCCGGGACAGGCCGGGGCGCCGAGCGTGGAGAGCAGGGGCGCGGGCTCCGGCGTGCCGGGCGCGGTGCCCGGCGGCGCCACCCACGCGGGACGCTTCGGGGTCGCCGGCGGTCCGGGCGGGGCGCCCGGGGCGGCGTACGCCGGGGCGCCGGGCGGCGAGGACCCGCGTCCGAGCGGGCGCAAGAGCACCCCGGTCAGGGGCACGGACCTGCCAGGAGGCAGCCTCCCCGGACCCGCCGACGTGACCTACACGCAGTACGGCGACCACCCCGGATACGCCGGCGCACCCTACGGCACCCGCCCCGCGCCGGCCGGCACGCCCCAGGGCACCCACCCGGCACCCGGCGGCACCCCGCCGGAAACCGGTCCCGCGCGCTCCGCCGACGCCGGGGCCGACGGCGCCCCCTCCCGCTCGGCCGGCGCCCCGCAAGGGGCCCGGCGGCGGGGCTTCGGCGCCTGGGCCCGGCGGCTGGCCGGCGGGCGCGCGGAGCAGGCGGGCGGGGCCGTGTCGTACGACGGCGTTCCCGGGCCCGCCGCCGGCGGGGGCCCGGCCGCCGGCGGCGTACCGCGCCCGGACACCTGGCCGGATCCGGCCGCGCTGCTGCTGACGGCGCTGGGTCCGGGGCCCCGGCTGTGGGAGCGCGGGCCGGGCCACCCGGAGGCGCTGACCGTACGGCTCGGCACGGCCGACCGCAGCGCGCCGGACGGCTCGGGGCTCCTGCCCGCCGTACCCGTGACCGCCGCGCTGCGCGAGGCCGGCGCGCTGGGCCTGGCCGGTCCCCGCCCCCGGCTGTCCGGGCTGGCCCGCGCGGTGCTGGCCCAGCTGGCCGCGCTGCACTGTCCCGACCTGCTGGAGATCGTGCTGATCAGCGCGGACCACTCCCGGCCGGTGGCGGACCGCACGGCGGAGTGGGCCTGGCTGGGCTGGCTCCCGCACGTCCGCCCGGGGCACGGCCAGGACTGCCGCCTGCTGCTCGCCTACGACCGCGAGCAGGCCGCGGCCCGTACCGAGGAACTGCTGCGCCGGGTGGAGGACCACACCGGGGCGGCGGCCGGACCGTCGGGGATGGTGGCCGGAGCCGCCGGGGCGATGCCCGGACCCGCCGGAACGGTGACAGGACCCGCCGGGGTGATGCCTGGACCCGCCGGAACGGTGACAGGACCCGCCGGGGCGATGCCCGGACCCGCCGGAACGGTGACAGGACCCGCCGGGGCGATGCCCGGACCCGCCGGAACGGTGACAGGACCCACCGGAACGGTGGCCGCACCCAGCGGGGTGGTGGCCCACGGCACGGGGACCGGACCGGCCGGGATATCCGTATCCGGGCCGGGCGCGCCCACCCGGGGCTCCGGCCTCTCCGACCTCACCGATCTCTCCGGCCCCTCCGGCCCCTCCGGCCGCGATGCCCTCGGCGCTCCCGGCGCCCCGGGCGCCCCCGGCACCGGCCCTCTTCCCGGGGCCGCCGGGCCGGCCGGTTCCGCCGTCACCGGTGGCTTCCGGGGACCGTTCACCGTCGTCGTGGTGGACGGGGACCCCGGCGGTGCCGCCCTGCGGGACGCCCTCGCGCGGCTGGCCGTGGACGGGCCGCGGGCCGGGATCCACCTGGTGTGTCTCGCCGAGACCGAGCCCGCCTCGCCCGTCTCCCCCGTGGCGCGGACGTACGAGGCCGCCTGCGCGGTGACGCCCGCCTTCCGGCACTGCGGTGCCGTCGCGCTGCTCAGCGGGGACGTCGCCACCGCGCTGCAACTGCTGCGGGTGGGGCCGGTCGGCCCGGGTACGCACGGGACCGTGGACGCCGTCTCCGCCGCCTGGGCGGAACGGTTCGCGCGGGCGCTGGCGCCGCTGCGCCCGGACGGCCCGGACGGCGAGCCGCACGCGCGCGTGGCCGTGCCGCTGCCCCGGACCGCCCGGCTGCTGGACGAGCTGGGGCTGGCGCGCGCCACCCCGGCGTCGCTGATGGCGCGCTGGGCGGACGCGGCGGACGACACCGAGTCCCCGGGCGGCCGGGCCCGGGCCGTGCTCGGCGCCGGGCCGCGCGGCCCGGTCACCGTGGACCTGGTGGCGGACGGGCCGCATCTGCTCGTCGAGGGCCCGCCCGGCAGCGGCCGTACCGAGCTGCTGCGGACCGTGGTCGCCTCGCTGGCCGCCGCCGAGCGGCCGGACCGGCTGGCCATGGTGCTGCTCGACGGCCGGGACGGCGTCGGCACGGGTGCCGGGCGGGGCGAGGGCCTGCGCGTGTGCACGGACATCCCCCATGTGACCACCCACCTGATCGCGGGCGACCCCGTCCGTATGCGGGAGTTCGCCCAGTCGCTGAGCGCCGAGCTGAAGCGCCGGGCGGAACTGCTGGGCCGGACGGACTTCGCCCGGTGGCACGCGGGCCGGGAGGTGTCCGGCCGCATGGTGACCCAGCGCGGCTCCGCCGCGGGTCCGCCCTCCGGTGACATAGAGGCGCCGCCCAGCTCCACGATCCGGCTGCGGCCGGGCGCGGCGGCCCGTCAACGCGCCGCCGCGGCACCGCCGTTGCCCCGGCTGGTGGTGGTCGTGGACGACCTGGACGCCCTGGTCTCCCCGGCGCTCGGCTCGCCGGGCCGGCCCGCCGCCGGCTCGGTGACGAGGGCGCTGGAGGCGGTGGCCCGGGACGGCGACCGACTGGGGGTGCACCTGGTCGCGGCGGCCGGGGCCGACGGCCGTACGGCACAGTCCGAGCCGGCCCGCCGGGCGGCCCTGCGGGTGGTGCTGGACGCGCCGCAGCCGGGGCCGGACCAGCCGGCGCCGGGGCGGGGACGGCTGACGTACGGGGACGGGCCGGCCGTGGGCTTCCAGGGCGGCCGGGTGACCGGGCGGATCCCGCGTACCGCGACCCAGCGGCCCACGGTGGTCCCGCTGGACTGGCAGCGCATGGGCGACCCGCCGGCCCGCCGGCCGGTGCGGGAGCTGGGCAACGGCCCGACCGATCTGGCCCTGCTGGCGAGCGCGGTGGAGCGGGCGGCCCGCGAGGTCTCGGCGGCGGAGGTCCCGTCCCTGCTCTAGGCCCTCGTCCCCGCGCATCCCCCGCGAGGTCCCCCGCGGAATCTCCCGCGAGGTCCCCGGCGGAATCCCCGGCGGGATTCCCCGCCAACTCCCCCGCATACGCCCCCGGTTACGAGCCGATCACGATACGCGGGTGTGGACCCCGGGCGCTCTTGCCCGTGCCGAGCGGCCCGGCGTACACCGGACCGCACGGGACAGAGTTCTTACGTTCAGCGCGCGTTCAACGAAGAACGAACGAACGGGGAAGTGATGCACAGCAAGAGCAGCACATTCCGGGCCCATCGGGCCGTCACCGCGGTCGCCGCCCTGCTCGCGGGAGCCCTCGCGCTCTCCGCCTGCTCCGGCGGTGACGACGACAAGGCGGACACCGGGGAGAAGACGTCCCCGGCCACGGGTTCCGGCGTCACCCTGCCGAAGCTGGACGGCGCCACACTGGAAGTGGCCGCCGTCTGGACCGGTGGCGAGCAGGCCAACTTCAAGAAGGTGCTCGCCGAGTTCGAGAAGCGCACCGGCGCGTCGGTCACCTTCGTGCCCGCGCAGGACCCGATCATCAACTTCCTCGGTTCGAAGATCGCGGGCGGCCAGCCGCCGGACATCGCGCTGCTGCCGCAGCCCGGCGCCATCAGGCAGGCCGTACAGAAGGGCTGGGCCAAGCCGCTCGGCCCGGAGGCCCTCAAGGAGCTGGAGGAGAACTACTCCCCGGGCTGGCAGGACATCGGCACGGTCGACGGCAAGCGGTACGGCGTCTACTACAAGGCCGCCAACAAGTCGCTGATCTGGTACAACGCCGAGGTTTTCGCGAACGCGGGAGCGAAGGAACCCAAGACCTGGCAGGAACTGCTGACCGCCTCGCAGGCGGTGTACGACTCGGGGGTCACGCCGTTCTCGGTGGCCGGCGCGGACGGCTGGCCGCTGACCGACTGGTTCGAGAACATCTATCTGTCCCAGGCGGGGCCGCAGAAGTACGACCAGCTGGCCCAGCACAAGATCAAGTGGACCGATCCCTCGGTGAAGCGGGCGCTGACCACCCTCGCCCAGCTCTGGGGGAAGAAGGAGTACCTGGCGGGCGGTCAGTCCGGCGCGCTCCAGACCGAGTTCCCGCAGTCGGTCACCCAGACCTTCACCGGCGGCGACCAGCCGAAGTCGGCGATGGTCTACGAGGGTGACTTCGTGCAGGTGAACATCGGCGAGACCAAGTCCGAGGTGGGCACGGACGCGAAGGTGTTCCCCTTCCCGGCGGTCGGCGACAGCGCGCCGGTGGTGTCCGGCGGCGACGCGGCGGTGATCCTGAAGGACTCCAAGGCGGCGCAGGCCCTGGCCACCTTCCTCGCCTCCCCGGACGCGGCCGCGATCCAGGCGAAGCTCGGCGGTTACCTCTCCCCGAACAGGAACGTGCCCGTCTCGGCGTACCCGAACGCGGTCCAGCAGAAGATCGCCAAGGCGCTGATCGCGGCCGGCGACGACTTCCGCTTCGACATGTCCGACCAGGCCCCGCAGGCCTTCGGCGGCACGCCCGGCAAGGGTGAGTGGAAGGCCCTCCAGGACTTCCTGAAGAACCCGCGGGACGTCGCGGGCGCCCAGGCGAAGCTGGAGCGGGACGCTGCGGCGGCGTACGGGAACGGGGGCTGATCCGGGCATGGCGTCGGCAGCGGCGGCCGGGGCCGCACCGGGCCCCGCCGCGCCTCGCGGTCGCAAGAGCGTGACCGGCACCCGCAAGACCGTGGCAGCGCTGTTCCTGCTGCCCGCGCTGGTGCTGCTCGGCGCGCTCGTGGTCTACCCGATCGGGTACTCGGTCGTCCGCAGTTTCTCGGGCGACTCCGGTGGCGGCTTCGTCGGCTTCGACAACTACGAGACGCTGTTCACCGACGACGGCATCCGGACCGCGCTGAAGAACAACGTCATCTGGGTGGTGTTCGCGCCCACGGTCGCCACCGCGCTCGGTCTGGTCTTCGCGGTGCTGACCGAACGGGTGCGCTGGGGAACGGCGTTCAAGCTGGTCGTCTTCATGCCGATGGCGATCTCGATGCTGGCCGCCGGGATCATCTTCCGGCTGGTGTACGACCAGGACCCGGACAAGGGGGTCGCCAACGCGGTGTGGGTGGGCGTGCACGACACGTTCGCGCAGTCGTCGGCGTTCCCCAAGGCGCATCCGGGCCGGAAGTCGCCGCTCGTGCCGGACGGCGGGGGCTTCGTCACCAAGGAAGCCGTGCGGGCCGGGCAGCCGGTGGCCCTGCCGCTGGTCGGCGTGGCCCCCGACCGGCTGCCCGACGGTGTGCGCAAGGCCGTCGCCGCGAAGCCGGAGCCGGGCAAGGTCACCGGCACCACCTGGCAGGACTTCACCCGTGGCAAGGGCGTCGGCAGGCTCGGCGCCCCGGATCCGTCCGAGGTGGGGTACGCCGGGATGCGGATCGAGGCGGTGAAGGACGGCAAGGTGGTGGCCACCGCCGAGGCGTCCGGCGACGGCACGTTCACCCTGCCCGCCGCCGCGGACGGGGCCCGGCTGCGGCTGCCGGCGGACAACTTCCGGGAGCCGTACAACGGGGTCTCCTGGCTCGGGCCGGCGCTGGTCACCCCGGCGGTCATCGGGGCGTACGTGTGGATGTGGGCGGGCTTCGCGATGGTGCTGATCGCGGCCGGGCTCGCGGGCGTGCCCCGGGAGCTGCTGGAGGCGGCCCGGGTGGACGGCGCCTCCGAGTGGCAGGTGTTCCGCAAGGTCACCGTGCCGCTGCTGGCCCCGGTGCTGGCGGTCGTCGTCGTCACGCTGATGATCAATGTGCTGAAGGTGTTCGACCTGGTGTTCATCATCGCGCCCGGCTCCTCCCAGGACGACGCGAACGTGCTCGCGCTGGAGCTGTACCGCAAGGGCTTCTCCGAAGGGCGGCCGGGTGTCGCGAGCGCGATCTCGGTGTTCCTGCTGCTGCTGGTGATCCCGGTGATGCTGTTCAACATCCGCAGACTGCGGCGGGAGGTGCGGCGATGACGGTGACCGCCTCGGGCGTCCGGAAGACCGAGCCGGTCCGGGCGGCCCCCGCCCGGCGGCCGGTCGGCTCCCGGATCGTGGAGAAGCTGGGCGGCGGGCTGGTCCGCGTGGTGCTGATCGTCGTGGGCCTGTTCTGGCTGGTGCCGACCATCGGCCTGCTCGTCTCCTCGCTGCGCTCGCCGCAGGACATGAGCGCGAGCGGCTGGTGGACGGTGTTCACCGAGCCGTCCCAGCTCACCGTGGACAGCTACCGGAAGCTGCTGGAGAACTCCGACATCACCAGCTCGCTGGTGAACACCGTGCTGATCACGGTTCCGGCGACCCTGCTGGTCGTGGTGATCGGGGCGCTGGCCGGATACGCGTTCGCGTGGATGGAGTTCCCGGGCCGGGACTGGTGGTTCCTGGGCGTGGTGAGCCTGCTGGTGGTGCCCGTGCAGGTGGCGCTGATCCCGATCGCCGAACTCTTCGGGAAGATCGGACTGTTCGGGTCCATCCTCGGGGTCATCCTGTTCCACACCGGGTTCGGGCTGCCGTTCGCGGTGTTCCTGCTGCGGAACTTCTTCGCCGAGATCCCGCGCGAACTGCTGGAGGCGGCCCGCCTGGACGGCGCCGGTGAACTCCGGCTGTTCGCACGGGTGGTGATGCCGCTGGGCGGACCGGCGATCGCCAGCCTCGGCATCTTCCAGTTCCTGTGGGTGTGGAACGACATGCTGGTCGCGCTGGTGTTCACCAAGTCGGGCACCCAGCCGGTCACGGTCGCCCTGCAGACGCAGGTACGGCAGTTCGGCAACAACATCGACGTCCTGGCGCCCGGCGCGTTCCTCTCCATGGTGATCCCGCTGGCCGTGTTCTTCGCGTTCCAGCGGCAGTTCGTGACCGGTGTGATGGCGGGCGCGGTCAAGTAGCGTTCCACGCACGCCTCTTCGGGGGCGGGTCCGTCCGGGCCCGCCCCCCTTTCGTGTGCGGGCCGGCGTAGCCCGAATGCCGTACCCGCCGTAACCAATTCACTCCATCGGCCGTTCCCGGACCACCACGCCCGCGCCGAGCGACCCCTGGATGTCCCGTGCCCCGGTTCAGTGTCACCGTCCCCGTGTACCAGGCCCCGGCGGGTCCGCCCGGGGAGCGCGGACCCGCGCCGCCGGCTCACGCGTTCACCCCGGCGCGTCGGCGTCCGGCCACCGTGCCGCGACCCGCCGGGCCCCTCACCGTCACCGGGAGCCGCTGAACGCCGTTGTCCCTTCCGGGAGTTCCCATGCCCCTCGGCTGGACGCGGCCCGTCCCGGGCCGGCCGTCCACCTGGCGTCCGGCGGGACGGCCCTCCCCGCGTCCGCACGACGACAGAGAGAACAGAATGCCCCGCTTCAGCATCATCGTGCCGTCCCATGGGGTCGCCGGACGGCTGGCCCAGGCGCTGGACTCGGTCCTCGGCCAGTCCTTCGGCGAGCTTCAGCTGATCCCGGTCTGCGACGCCCCCGACGCCCCGGCGGCCGAGGTCGCCGCCGGGTACGCCGGACGGGACTCCCGGGTGACCGTCGTCCACTCGCCGCCGTCCGCCGGGCTGAGCGGGGCGCGCAACGCCGGGATGCGGGCGGCGACCGGCGCGTACGTGCTGTTCCTGGACGGCGACGACCTGCTGCTGCCGGGGGCGCTGGCGACGGTGGACGCCCGGCTGTCCGAGATCGCCGGGGTGGACGTGCTGTACTGCGAGCACGAGCGCGCCCCCTGGTGGGAGGGCGAGCCGGCGAACCCGGCCGGGCCGCTGCCGGCCAAGGCCCCGCGCGGCGCCTTCGCCCCCGCCGAGCTGCCCGAACTGACCGGCGTCCAGCTGCCCGCGTGGAGCGCGGTGTACCGCCGGGCCTTCCTCGCCGAGCGGGACCTGTCCTTTCCGGACGGGCACCACACCGACCTGGGCTGGGGCGGGCTGGTGACCGTCGCGGCCGGGCGGATCGCCGTGCTGCGCCGGGCCGTCGTACGGCACCGGTCCCGCCGCCAGGGCAGCCGGCTGAATCTGCCCGGCCCGCACCAGCACACCCTGCTGGACCAGGTGGAGCGGGTGCTGGCCCGGGCGGCCGAGGCCGGGCTGCCGGCCGAGCGGACCGGGCCGCTGTTCGACCAGTCGTTCGCCGTGGTGCTGAAGACGGCGTCCCGGCCGGAGCGGCTGCCCTCCGGGCACCGGGCGTTCTTCCGCCGCGCGGCCCGGCTCTACCGGCTGTACCGGCCGGCCGGCCACCGGGTGCCGGACGGCCGCCTCGGGGTGCAGCACCGGCTGCTGGCGGTGGGCGCGTACGGCGCGTTCCGCGCCCTGCGCGGCGCCAACCGGGCGGCCGGCGGCGCCGTCGCCCGGCTGCCGCGCCCGCGCACCGCCCGCACCCGGCTGCGCTACGCCCGTGACCTGCGCCGCCCGCTCGACCCGGACCTCGCCGTGTACTGCGCGTACTGGGGCCGGGGGTACGCCTGCAACCCGGCGGCGATCCACGCCAAGGCCCGGGAACTGGCCCCGCACATCCGCTCGGTGTTCCTGGTGGAGGCCGGCCAGGAACACACCATGCCGGACGGCGTCGAGTACGCGGTGCTCGGTTCCCGCCGCTCCTGGGAGGTGCTGGCCCGGGCCACGTACCTGGTCAACAACGCCAACTTCGCCGAGGGCGTGGTGAAACGGCCGGGCAGCGTGCACCTGCAGACCCAGCACGGCACCCCGCTGAAGACGATGGGCGTGGACCAGTCGACGTACCCGGTGGTGGCGGCCCGGTCCGGCAGCTTCACCAAGCTGCTGGGCCGGGTCGACCGCTGGGACTTCAACCTGTCGTCCAACCGCCACTCCACCCGGATGTGGGAACGCGCCTTCCCGGGCTCCTACGAACAGCTGGAGTACGGCTATCCGCGCAACGACGTCTACTACACGGCGACCGCCCGTGACGTGGCCCGCATCCGCCGTGAGCTGGGCGTCCCGGAGGGCAGGACGGCCGTGCTGTACGCGCCGACCCACCGCGACCACCACACCGGCTTCGAGCCCGGCCTGGACCTGGAGGCGTTCTGCCGCGCGGCCGGGGACGACGTCGTCGTGCTGCTGCGCGCCCACTACTTCTACGACCGGGGCGGCCCGCGCGGCTCGGGCCGGATCATCGACGTCACCGCGCACCGCTCTGCGGAGGACGTGTGCCTGGCGGCGGACGCGCTGATCACCGACTACTCGTCCATCATGTTCGACTACGCCAACCTGGACCGGCCGATCGTGGTCTACGCCGACGACTGGGAGGTGTACCGGGAGACCCGGGGCGTCTACTTCGACCTGATGGCCGAGCCGCCGGGCCTGGTCGCCCGGACCCCCGGGGAACTGGCCGCCGTGTTCCGCGACGGCTCGTACGCCGGTCCCCGGGCCCGAACGCTGAGGGCCGCGTTCCGGGAGCGGTTCTGCGAGTTCGACGACGGGCGGGCCGCCGAGCGGGTGGTGCGCAGGGTGCTGCTCGGCGAGCCACCTCAGGCACTGCCGCCCGTGATCCCGCTCGCGGAGCGCGTCCCCGCCCCCGCCGCCGCGACCCTCGTGAGGAGCTGACCCGCCGTGCCCCGCTTCAGTGTGATCGTGCCCTGTTACCAGGTGCAGGGCTTTCTGCGCGAGTGCCTGGACTCGGTGCTCGGGCAGTCCTTCGGGGACTTCGAGCTGATCGCCGTGGACGACCGCTCCCCGGACGACTGCGGCGCCATCCTGGACGAGTACGCCGGGCGCGATGCGCGGGTGAAGGTGCTGCACCTGCCGGAGAACGTGGGCCTGGGCATGGCCCGCAACGCCGGGCTCCCGCACGCCACCGGCGACTACCTGCTCTTCCTGGACAGCGACGACACCCTCACCCCGGGCGCGCTGCGGGCCGTTGCCGACCGGCTCGCCGAGACCGCCGACCCGGACGTGCTGGTCTTCGACTACGCGCGCACCTACTGGTGGGGCGGCACCCGGCGCAACGTCCTCGCGCACCTGCTCGCCAAGGAGGAGGTCTTCACCGCCTCCGAGTACCCGGCGATCCTGGACCTGCTGATGGTGGTCTGGAACAAGGCCTACCGCCGGGACTTCGTCACCGAGCACGGCTTCGCCTTCCCGCCGGGCTACTACGAGGACACCCCCTGGACGTTCCCGGTCATGCTCACCGCCCGCCGGATCGCCGCCCTGGACCGGATCTGCCTGCACTACCGGCAGCGCCGGCAGGGCAACATCCTGTCCACCACCAGCCGCAGGCACTTCGACATCCACGACCAGTACGAGCGGGTCTTCGCGTATCTGGCCGGGCGGCCGGAGCTGGCGTCCTGGCGGCCGTACCTGCACCGCAAGATGGGCGAGCACTGCCTGGACATCCTGGCCAAGCCGGACCGCCTGCCGCCCGCCGACAAGGCCGAGTTCTTCCGGCGGACGGCCCGGATGTTCCGCGCCCACCGGCCCGAGGGCGCCCGGGTGGACGGCGAGGTCGCCGTGCTGACCGGCTCCTGGACCGGCTACCGGCTGCGGCGGCAGTCGGCGCGGGCCGGGCGGGAGGCGG
>NZ_BAAASM010000069.1:179745-223372 GCF_039532885.1 Streptomyces nogalater
CCGCCGCGCGGGCCGGCGCCGGCTGGGCCGCGCTGCACGCCCGCCGCCCGCTGGACGAGGGCCTCGTGGTGTACTCGGCGTCCTCGCACCGGGGCGTGCTCGGCGATCCGGCGGCGGTCTACCACGCGGCCCGCGAGTTCGCGCCGCACCTGCGCGGGGTGTGGGTGGTGCGGGACCAGGAGACGGCGGCGGGGCTGCCGGACGGGGTGGAGCACGTGATCGTCGGCTCGCGGCGCTACCGGGAGGTCACCGCGCGCGCGAAGTTCTTCGTCAACGACGTGAACTGGCCCGGCACCCTGGCCAAGCGGCCCGGCAGCGTGCACATCCACACCCACCAGGGCACCCCGCTGAAGTACCTGGGCGCCGATCTGCGGGACAAGCCCGGTGCCCGGCTCGGCTTCGACGTACCGCGGATGCTGCGCCGGGCCGACCGCTGGGACTACAGCCTGGTCGCCAGCCGCCACGCCGAGCTGGTGTGGGAGCGGGCCTACCCCTGCCACTTCACCTCGGTGCGCACCGGCAGCCCGCGCAACGACGTGCTGGTGCGCGGCGGGTCCGGCGGTTTCCGGGAGCGGCACGGCATCCCGGCGGACCACACGGTGGTGCTGTACGCGCCGACCCGCCGGGACTACCGCCGCGGCGGGCACGTGGACCGGATCGACCTGGCCCGCTTCGCGGCCGATCTCGGCGAGGGGTACACGCTCGTGGTCCGGCTGCACCCGTCGCTGGCGAACGGGCCCGCGCGGGGCATGGGCCTGGCGGAACTGGCCCGGCGCCGGATCGTGGTCGACGCCACCGACGAACCGCACCTGGCGGACGTCCTGCTCGCGGCGGACGCGCTGGTCACCGACTACTCGTCCCTCATGTTCGACTACGCCGTCCTGGACCGGCCGATCGTGATCCACGCCGACGACTGGCCCGCGTTCACCGCGAGCCGGGGCACCTATCTCGACATCACCGCCGAGCCGCCGGGCCATGTCACCCGCACCTGCCGGGAACTGTCCGGGCTGTTCGGCTCGGAGGGCTGGCGGGATGAGGAGTCGGCGCGGCTGCGCGCGGCGTTCCGGGCCCGGTTCTGCGAGTTCGAGGACGGGCGGGCCGCCGAGCGGGTGGTGCGGACCCTGCTGCTGGGCGAGCCGATGTCCGGCCCGGCGTCCCGGGTCCCGGGCCAGTCCGGGTCCCGGGACGCGCTGTCCCCGGCGTAGCGGAGCACCCGGCTGCCCGCTCACCCGCTCACCCGGTCACGCGGTTGCCCGGTTACTCGATGACGAGGTCGACGTCGATGTTGCCGCGGGTGGCGTTGGAGTACGGGCAGACCTGGTGGGCGGTCTCGACCAGCTCGCGGCCGGTCGCCTCGTCCACCGTGTCGGGCAGTTCGATGCGCAGGGTGACCTTCAGCCCGAAGCCCTCGCCCTGCTTGCCTATGCCCACCTCGGCGGTCACGGCGGCGTCGCTGACGTCGACCTTCGCCTGACGGCCGACCAGGCCGAGGGCGCTGCCGAAGCAGGCGGCGTACCCGGCGGCGAAGAGCTGCTCGGGGTTGCTGCCCTGACCGTCGCCGCCCAGCTCGACCGGCATCGCCAGGGCGAGGTCGATCCGGCCGTCGGAGGAGACGGCACGGCCCTCGCGGCCGTGGGTCGCGGTGGCGACGGCGGTGTAGAGCGCGTCCATGGAGACCATCCCTCTCGGATGCGGGAGTTCGTTACGGCCATAAGTAGAGCACACAACTAAATTGTGCACAACTAAATGTCGCCCAGAGCTACCCTGGTGGCATGACCGAACCGGAGTGGCTCCGCCTGGACCGCCAGATCTGCTTCTCCCTGCACGCCGCGTCCCGCGCCTTCAACGGCGTCTACCGCCCCCTCCTCGCCGACCTCGGGCTCACCTATCCCCAGTACCTGGTGATGCTGGTGCTGTGGGAGGAGGGCGACCTGCCCGTCAAGAAGCTCGGCGAGCGGCTGCGGCTCGACTCCGGCACGCTGTCCCCGCTGGTCAAGCGGCTGGAGGCGGCCGGCCTGGTACGGCGCGAGCGCAGCGCCGAGGACGAGCGGTCGGTCCTCGTCCGGCTCACCGGGGAGGGCGCGGCGCTGCGCGAGCGGGCCTTCGAGGTGCCGCGCCGGATCATGTCGGCCACCGGCTTCGACCCGGCGGAGATCGGGGAGCTGCGCGAGCGGCTCGACCGGCTCACCGCCGCCCTGGACGCGGCGGCGCGGACGGAGGCCACCCGCTGACCGGGCGGACGTAGAGCCGTACGGTCGCCACGCCCCGCACGGTCTCCTCACGGCCGGCGAACTGCTGCCAGAGCACGGTCACCTTCGCCCGCTCCACGGGGTCGCGCGGCACCCAGCGGGCGCCGAGCAGCCGGCGGTCCCCGACGACCCACACCCGGTCCAGCCGCGCCAGCCTGCGGCGCAGCTCCGCCACGCCGGCCTCGCGCCCGTACAGCGTCCCGGACTTTGCCGCCCCCGCCACCCGCAGCACGTCCCGGGTCCCACGGAACGGCCGGGGATAGGTGAGCGCCACGTTCCGCATGGCCGCCGGCACGAACATCACGGCGTCCCCCTCCCCCAGCCGGCGCCCGGCGGCCCGGGAGACGGCCCCCAGGTCGTCCGCCCGGGCACCGGGCTCGCGGTCCGCCCGGAGGAGGGGGAACTGGTGGAACACCGAGAGCGCGACGGCGGCGACCCCGAGCAGGGCGAGGGCGCGGGAGTCCGGGAGGCGGCACCGCGCCCCCCGGCCCCCCGGCCGCAGCCGCTCCACCGCCCCCGCCACCCGCTCCGCCCCGCAGGCCACCAGCAACGGCGCCCCCGACAGGGCGTAGAGCACATACCGGTCGACGTACAACGGCGACGCCTGGGACACCAGCATCAGCACCAGCGGCGGCACCACCGCCACCGGCAGCGCCACCCCCGCACACGTCAACTCCCCCCGCCGTCCGACCAGTCGCAGCAGCCCCAGGCAAGCGAGCGCGACACACACCCAGTACACCGAGTCGGCCGGTCCCAGGAACTTCCGCAGCAGCCCCCCGGCCGTCTCCGCCGTGGGCGCCCGCAGCCACGCCAGCTGCGCCGACTGGCCCCGCGACACCAGCACCATCGGCAGCAGCGCGAGGACGACCGCCGCCGCCGCGCACCCCCAGCCCCGCCACACCCGCCCCCCGGCCCGGGCCAGCGCCAGCGACACCGCGTGGGCGAGCAGCAGCAGCACGGCGAACTCGTGCAGCCAGCAGGTGAGGGCGAGGACCACGCCGTAGGGCCACCAGGAGCCGCTCGGCACGGCGCGGACGAACAGCAGGGTCGCCGCGGTGGCACCGGCCGCGACCAGGGCGTAGGAGCGGCCCTCCTGCGCGTAGTGCCCGGCCATCGGTGTGACGGCGTAGAGCAGTCCGGCCCACAGTCCGGCCCGCGGCCGGACCAGCCGGCTGCCGAGCGCGGCCACCAGCGCCGCCGTACCGGCCGCCGCGCACACCGACGGCAGCCGCAGCACGACCTCGCCGGGGTGGACGGCGAGAACGGCGTGCAGCAGCAGGTAGTACAGGCCGTGCACCGCGTCCACATCGTGCAGCAGATGCCAGATCTGGGGCACCGTACGGCGTCCCACCTGGAAGCTGACGGCCTCGTCGCGCCACATGCCGCCCCGGTCCAGCCGCCACAGCCCGAGGACCAGCATCACCAGCGCGGGCACGGCCCAGGCGGCGGCCCGCCGCAGCCGTTCCCGGTCGGGTGGCCGGCTCGTTGTACCGGTCGGTGCGCCCGTGGGCGTGCCGGCCGCTCGACGCGATCGCGGTTTCACAGGAAGCCCGACGTTCACCATGGCCCGATCTCTTGCGATTAGCCAATATTTGCGGCCTTTGACGGCGTATCAGCATGGATACACCATCCGCACCGCTTAGGCTCCCATGTGATGAACCGTCTCCGTGTCACCCCCGGACCGATCGTCACCCTCGCCGCCCTGTGGGTCCTCACCCGTGCCCTGATGCTGTGGCTGACCGCGCACAGCGGCCCCCGGCTGCTGGGCGGGGGCGCGGTGACCCGGGAGGTGTGGCGGCTGTACTTCCACTGGTACGGCGTGCTCGCGCACGGCTCCTTCCCGGTGCACGACACGCTGTGGCAGTACCCGCCGGGCGCGGGTGCGGTGCTGCTGGCGCCGGGTCTGCTGCCGGGCCTGACCTACTTCCAGGCGTTCGTGCTGCTCACCCTGGCCGTGGACGCGCTGACCGTGGCGGCGCTGCTGCGCGCCGGCGGCCGGCCCGGCCGCAGCCTGCTCGGCGCGGCCCTGTGGACCGGCGGCCTGCCGCTGCTGCTGCACCTGCCGCTGGCCCGCTACGACGTCCAGGTCACCGGCCTGGCCGTGCTGTCCCTGCTGGCCACGGCCCGCTCCCCGCGCGCGGGCGGCGTGTTCGCGGCGCTGGGCGCGCTGGTGAAGGTGTGGCCGGCGCTGGTGCTGCTGGGCACGCCCCGGGGCCGGCCGACGCGCACGGCGTGGCTGTCGGCGGCGTGGACCGGGGCGGGCTGCCTGGCCGTGCTCGCGGTCTTCTTCACCCACCCCTTGTCCTTCCTGCGGGAGCAGGGCGGCCGGGGCGTGCAGATCGAGTCGCTCGGCGGTACGGCGCTCAATCTGGCCCGGCACTTCGGCTGGTCCGGCCGGTCCCGCTACCAGTACGGCGCGGTGGAGCTGGTCGGCCCGTACGTACGCGCGGTTGCCGTCGCCTCCCTCACGCTGACCCTGCTCTCCTTCGGGCTGCTGGTGCTGTGGCGGGTGCGGGCGCGGCGCTTCAGCGAGGCGACGCCGTTCGACGCGGCGCTGAGCGCGGTGCTGCTGTTCACGGTCACCAGCCGGGTGATCAGCCCGCAGTACATGATCTGGCTGATCGGGCTGGCCGCCGTCTGCCTGACCTCGCGGCACACCGGCCAGCGGGCGGTGGCGGTACTCGTCCTGGCGGCGTCCGCGCTGAGCACGGTGGCGTTCCCGATGTACTACCGCGAGGTGATCGACGGCACCTGGGCGGGCTGCCTGCTGATGCTGGCCCGCAACGGGCTGCTGACGACCGCCGCCGTGCTGTCCTTCGTACGGCTGTGGCGCTCCGCGCGCCCGCCGGCCGGCGAGACCGGGCCCACGACACGGCCCCGGCCCGACTCCGACCGCCTCCCGGACCGGGCACTGAGCGCGTCGTAGGGGGGCACCCTTCACGCGGGCACCCTTCACCCGGGCCCCCATTTGCATTACCCCGCGCCTGCAATTATTGTCGTCAGCAGTTAAAGCGCGTCTGCAATTAACTGGGCCACGCAACCGCTCCGGCGGGTGCGGCCGCGCACCCGGCGCCAGGGCGGCCCCGGCGCGCAGACACCGATCGAGAAGGCATCACCATGTCACTGAAGAACCTCCTTCCCGGCCGGCTCGGCTTCGGCACCGCCCCGCTGGGCAACATGTTCCGCGCGATCCCCGACGAGGAGGCCCGCGCCACCGTCGAGGCCGCCTGGGACCAGGGCATCCGCTACTACGACACCGCCCCCTTCTACGGCGCCGGCCTCGCCGAGGAGCGCCTGGGCCAGGTCCTGTCCACCAAGCCCCGCGACGCCTACGTGCTGTCCACCAAGGTGGGCCGGGTCATCCTCGACGAGCCGGAGACCGACGTCCCCGACTTCGGCGAGAAGGGCGGCCTCTTCGAGCACGGCAACCCCAACAAGATCCTCCACGAGTGGACCGCCGACGCCACCGAGCGCTCCATCGAGGGCAGCCTGAAGCGCCTGGGCGTCGACCGGCTCGATATCGTCTGGGTGCACGACATCGCCCAGGACTTCCACGGCGACGCCTGGATCGGCAAGTTCGAAGAAGCCCGCACCGGAGCCTTCCGCGTGCTCTCCCGCCTGCGCGACGAGGGAGTCATCAAGGCGTGGGGCCTGGGCGTCAACAAGACCGAGCCCATCGAACTGACCCTCGCCCTGGACGAGCCGCGGCCCGACGGCTTCCTCCTCGCCGGCCGTTACACCCTCCTCGACCACGAGCACGCTCTGCAGCGGCTGCTGCCCATGGCCCAGGAGCAGGGCGTCGACATGATCGTCGGCGGTCCCTACAGCTCCGGCATCCTCGCCGGAGGCAGCCACTTCGAGTACCAGCAGGCCCCGCCGGAGATCGTCGAGCGCGTCGGCAGGCTCAAGGCCCTCGCCGAGAAGCACGGCATCGGCATCAAGGCCGCCGCGCTGCAGTTCTCCCTCGCCCACCCGGTCTCCGCCGCGGTCATCCCGGGCGCCACCCGCCCGAGCCGGATCGCCGAGGACGTCTCCGCCCTGAACGAGGACATCCCGGCCGCCTTCTGGCACGACCTGCGCGCCGCCGGCCTGGTAAGCGCCGCCGCCCCGCTGCCCGACGCCGCCTGCCCCCCTGCCCCACCCCAGCACGAGGAGTAAGACCGTGGCCTCGACCTCCGTCAGCCGCATAGTGCCCGCCTCGCCCGACAAGGTCTGGAGCCTCATCGGGGGCTTCGACGCCCTGCCCGACTGGCTCCCCTACATCCCCGAGAGCACCGCGCTCGAAGGCGGCCGGGTACGCCGGCTGAAGAACCCCGAGGGCGAGGTCATCATCGAGCGCCTCGTCGGCTTCGACGACGCCGAGCGCCACTACAGCTACACCATCCTCCAGGCCCCGTTCCCCGTCGACGGCTACGTCTCCACGATCCGCGTCCACGCGGTGCCCGGTCAGGACAACGCCGCCGAGGTCCAGTGGTCCGGCCGCTTCCACCCGGCCGGCGCCACCGAGGACGAGGTCGTCGACCTGTTCACCGGCATCTACCGCGAGGGCCTGGAAGCCCTCCACCAGACCCTCGCGGCCTGACACCGGCCCCACCCCCGCACAGCCCCGGGCACGCACCCCCGCGTACCGGGGCCGCGGTATATCCGGCCGGGCGCGCCGGAGGGCGAAGTGCGCTGCCGCGGGGCGCGTGGCCGGGTCGGCGCCTTCCCGGTCGTGGCTCCGGCGCGCGGCGGGGCCGGGCCGGTCCCCGTCGTCGGCCGGCGCCCGTTACAGCGCCCTGAGGGCCGCCGCCGTGGTCCGTGCCAGTTTCTCCAGGTAGCCCTTCGGCGGCTTGGGGGCGCGGATCACCACCGAGCGCCAGTACAGGGGACCGGAGATCAGGTCGAGGGCCAGGTCCGGGTCGGCCCCGGCGCGCAGTTCGCCCCGCTCTTCCGCCGCCACCACGATCCGGCTGGCCACGCCCTCCTGGCCGTCCCGCAGGGCCTTCCGGAAGGCCTGGGCGAGGTCGGGGTTGCGGGCCGCCTCGGCCTGGAGGTCGGGGATGATCTGGGACGCGACCGGGTGGCGCAGGGCGCGGGACGTGACCTCGTACAGCAGGCGCAGGTCGCCCTCCAGGGAGCCGGTGTCGGGCGCCGGGAAGCCGGTCACCGCCATCGCCGAGACCACGTCCAGGACCAGGTGGAGCTTCGACCGCCAGCGCCGGTACACCGCCGTCTTGCCGACGCCGGCCCGGCGGGCGACCCCCTCGATGGACACGCGGGCGTAGCCGACGGCGGCCAGTTCCTCGAAGACCGCCGTCCGGATGGCCTCGGTCACGTCCTCCCGGAGCACGGCGGCCCCGGCGGGCGCCCGGCGGCGCGGACGCGCCGGCGGCTCGTCGGCGGAGGCGGCGTTCGTCGTCATACCGCACAGCATAGGCCGTGACGACGAAACGGTTGCGTTCCGACGTGGGCTGACCTACGCTCACGTTGCGACGATACGGTCCCGTCCCGACGTAAGAGCACGTGAAGAGAAACGTAAGGAAACGCCGGCCGACGGGCACCGCGGCGCTCCCGGCGCGAGCCGGGCGCGGCATCCCCTCCCCCGAGCGAAAGCAGCGGATGTGAGCCAGGTCCTCCACGCACCGCCCCCCACCAGGGCCCCGGCCGGCGACGATCTCGCGGCGCTCGCGGCCCGGCACGGCTTGTCGGTCAGCGGCGCCCGCCCCTCCCTGCCGCAGTACGTCCGTCAGCTGTGGGCCCGCCGCCACTTCATCGGCGCCTTCGCCACCGCCAAGCTCACCGCGCAGTACAGCCAGGCGAAGCTCGGCCAGGTCTGGCAGGTCATGACCCCGCTGCTGAACGCGGCGGTCTACTACTTCATCTTCGGCGTGCTGCTCGGCACCAAGCAGAACGTGCCGGACTACGTGCCGTTCCTGGTCACCGGCATCTTCGTCTGGACGTTCACGCAGAGCTCGGTCATGGCGGGCACCCGGGCGATCTCCGGCAACCTCGGCCTGGTGCGGGCCCTGCACTTCCCGCGCGCCGCCCTGCCGATCTCCTTCGCCCTCCAGCAGCTCCAGCAGCTGCTGTTCTCGATGTGCGCGCTGGCCGTCATCCTGCTCTGCTTCGGCGTGCCGGTCGCCGCCTCCTGGCTGCTGGCCGTCCCGGCGCTCGTCCTGCAGTTCACCTTCAACGCGGGCGTGTCCATGATCATGGCGCGGCTGGGCGCCAAGACCCCGGACATCGCCCAGCTGATGCCCTTCGTGCTGCGCACCTGGATGTACGTGTCCGGCGTGATGTGGAGCATCGACAAGATCGCCGAGCACGACGATCTGCCGCGTCTCGTCACGGTTCTGCTACAGATCAACCCGGCCGCCGTCTACATCGACCTGATGCGTTTCGCCCTGATCGACAGCTTCGACGCCGGTCAACTGCCCCCGCACGTCTGGGCGGCGGCGGTCGGCTGGGCCCTGCTCGCCGGGGTCGGCGGCTTCATCTACTTCTGGAAGGCTGAGGAGACGTACGGTCGTGGCTGAGCACCCCTCCGAGAAGGTTCCCACCGTCGTCGCCGACCGCGTCGACATCGTCTACCGGGTCAACGGCACCGGCGCGGGCCGCGGTTCGGCCACCGCCGCCCTCAACCGCATCCTGCGCCGGGGGCAGGCCGAGAAGGCGGCCGGTGTGCGCCGGGTGCACGCGGTGAAGAAGGTGTCGTTCGTCGCCTACAAGGGCGAGGCGATCGGACTCATCGGCACCAACGGCTCGGGCAAATCGACCCTGTTGAAGGCGGTCGCGGGCCTGCTCCCGGTGGAGAGCGGACACATCTACACCGACGGCCAGCCGTCCCTGCTGGGCGTGAACGCGGCCCTGATGAACGACCTCACCGGGGAGCGGAACGTCTTCCTCGGCGGTCTGGCCATGGGCATGTCCCGGGAGCAGATCAAGGAGCGCTACCAGGACATCGTCGATTTCTCCGGCATCAACGAGAAGGGCGACTTCATCACCCTGCCCATGCGCACGTACTCTTCCGGCATGGCCGCGCGACTGCGCTTCTCCATCGCGGCCGCCAAGGACCACGACGTCCTGCTCATCGACGAGGCGCTGGCCACCGGCGACCGCTCCTTCCAGCGGCGTTCGGAGGAGCGGATCCGGGAGCTGCGGCAGCGGGCCGGCACGGTGTTCCTGGTCAGCCACAACAACAAGTCGATCCGCGACACCTGCGAGCGGGTCCTCTGGCTGGAGCGCGGCGAACTGCGCATGGACGGGCCCACGGAGGAGGTCATGAAGGAGTACGAGGCCTTCACCGGCGAGAAGAAGCCGGCGGGCGCGAAGGCGTAGGGTGCGACCTTCCGGCGGGGTCGTCACCGACGTATCCCTTTTATATGTCTCTTACATGATGTTGTGGAAGATGTGCCGGACCATCACCAGCCTAAGGAGTCCACCGCGATGCCCCAGTTGAGCCTGATCGTCTATGGGCCGAATGCCCAGGGGCATCTGACGGACCTACTGGACTCCCTGACGGCCCATCCGCCACCCGACACCGAGGTGATCGTCGCCGCCGTCGGCGACTGGGCGCGCGAGACGGCCGAGAGCCACGCGCCCGGGACGACCGTCGTACCGCTGCCGGACGGCACAAAGGACGCGGAGGCCCGCGCGGCCGGTGCCGCCCGGGCCACCGGCCACTGGCTGCACTTCGTCCACGCCAAGGACGGCCTCCCGCCCGGCGGTCCCCGGCTGATCGCCGAGCGGACCGCCGAACTGGACGCCGCGGCCGCCGCGGACGGCACGGACCCCGTCGACGTGCTCCTGTTCGACCACGTCAGCACCGACTGGCAGGCCGCCACCAGACCCTCCCCCGACGGCCGCCGGCTGGCCGCCGCCGGCCGGGCCGCCCGGCCCCTGGACGAGGCCGCCGACCTGCTTCGGCTCGCCCCGCTGCTCGGCAACCGCGCCCTGCGCACCGCTTTCTGGCGGGCCCACGAGGAGCTGCACACCGAAGCCGACGAGCCGCGCGCCGCCCACGCCGCCCTGCTGGCCGCCGGCCGGGTCGCCTGCCTGACCCAGGCGGCGTACGAACGCCGCCTGCCGCGTCCGGAGAGCCTGCCGCCGCGCGCCCCCGAGGACCGGTTCGCGCTCATCGACCGCTACGAGTGGCTGCTCCCGCTCGCCGGGGACCGCCGCGCCCCCCGCGCGGTGCTGTACGACCTGATGGTGCGTGACCTGGTCACCACCTTCGCCCGCGAGGACCTGCCCGACGCGGTGGCCCGCGAGTTCTTCCGCCGCGCCTCGCTGGCCGCGGTCCGCTGGCGCCCCGAGAACCACCAGCGCCCGGCCGGCCTGGACGGCATACGGCACGCGCTGCTGGAAGAGGGCGCCTACACCCGGTACCGCGCGCTGCAGGCCGCCAACCGCACCCGCCGCGCCGCCCGCGCCACCTTGCGCACCCGCAAGCGGCAGCTGGGCACCAAGGTCCGCGAACAGCAGTACCAGCGCGCGCTGAGCCGCCCGGTCAACCCCGACCTCGCCGTGTTCGCGGCCTACTGGAACCGCGGAGTGGCCTGCAACCCGGCCGCGATCGCCGCCAAGCTCGGCGAACTCGCCCCGCACATACGCCCCGTGTGGACGGTGAGCAAGAAGAACGCGGCCCTGCTGCCGCCCGGCACCGACCACGTGATCCCCGGCTCCCGCCGCTACTGGGAGACCATGGCCACCGCCAAGTACCTGACGAACAACGTCAACTTCCCCAACGCGATGGTCAAACGCCCCGACGCGATCCATCTGCAGACCCACCACGGCACCCCGCTCAAGCGGATGGGCATGGACCAGCGGGACTACCCGGCCGCCGCCCAGGGCCTGGACTTCGCCGCGCTGATGGCCCGCGTCGACAAATGGGACTACAGCCTCAGCGCCAACAGCCACACCACCCGCATGTGGGAGCGCGCCTACCCGTCCCGCTACACCTCGCTGGACTACGGCTACCCGCGCAACGACGTCTACTACACGGCCACCGCCGCCGACGTCCGCGCCGCCCGGGAGCGCCTCGGCATCGCCCCCGGGCAGACGGCCGTGCTGTACGCGCCCACCCACCGCGACTACGAGGCCGGCTTCACCCCCCGCCTCGACCTGGCCGCCCTCGCCGACCGCCTCGGCGACGACACCGTCCTGCTGGTGCGCGCCCACTACTTCTACGGCGGCGCCGCCGCCCGGCTGACCGGCCTGCGCCGCTCCGGCCGGATCATCGACGTCTCCGTCTACGACCCCGTCGAGGAGCTGTGCCTGGCCGCCGACGCCCTGGTCACCGACTACTCGTCGATCATGTTCGACTACGCCAACCTGAACCGGCCGATCGTGATCTACGCCGACGACTGGGAGACCTACCGCACCACCCGCGGTGTCTACTTCGACCTGATGGCCGACCACCCCGGCCAGGTCGCCCGCACCCAGGAGGAACTGACGGAGATCTTCCGCTCCGGCGCCTGGCGCGACGAGAACGCGGCCAAGGCACGCGCGGCGTTCCGGCACCGGTTCTGCGAGTACGACGACGGGCGCGCCGCCGAACGGGTCGTACGGCGGGTGTTCCTCGGCGAGCCGGAGGAGGCGCTGCCCCCGGTCCTCCCTGTCGAGCAGCGCACCCCTGCCCCGACGCCCGAGGAGGCCACGGCATGACCCGCCCCGACGTGACGGTCACGATCATCGTCCACAACGACGCGGCCCGCCTGCCCCGCGCGGTCGCCTCCGTGCGCGCGCAGACCCACGCCGACATCGAGATCGTCATCAGTGACGACCACTCCACCGACGACACCCCCGAGGTGGCCCGGCGGCTGGCGGCCGAGGACGACCGCATCCGCACCATCCGGCTGCCGGAGAACAGCGGCGGGTGCAGCGCCCCGCGCAACCGGGCCATCGAGATCTCCCGGGCGCCGTACCTGATGTTCCTGGACAGCGACGACGAACTCCCGCCGCGCGCCGTGGAGGTGCTGCTCGCCGCGCACCGGGAACGCGAGGTCGACTTCACCATGGGAGCGGTGCGCCGGGTCCGGGTCGACAACGGACGCCGCTCCACCTGGATGCCCCACCTGGTCGCCGAGCGCCGCACCCTGGAGGGCATCGAGGAGGACCCCCGGCTGCTCTTCGAGCACCTGGCGACGAGCAAGATGTACACGCGCGCCTTCCTCGACCGCCACCGGCTCCGCTTCCCCGAGGGCATCCACTACGAGGACCAGCTCTTCTCGGCGCAGGCGTACTGCCTGGCGAAGGCGTTCACGATCGTCCCGGACCCGGTGTACGTCTGGTACATCGAGCCGTTCGCCGCCGCGGCCTCCGCCTCCATATCCAACCAGCGGGACCGGATATCCAACGTCCGCGACCGGGTGCGCGTCCAGCAGCTGATCGACGAGTTCCTGCTGAGCAGCGGGCACGAGGGGCTGCGGGAGGACAAGGACTTCAAGTTCCTCAAGCACGACTTCCGCATGTACGCCGGCGATCTGCCCTACCGGGACGACGCGTGGCTGGCCTCCTTCGCCGAGATCATGAACCCGTACCTGGACACGCTGTCCCCCGAGGCGTACGGCAGGCTGCCGCGGGCCGAGCGGGTGGTGCTGGAGCTGCTGCGGCAGGGACGCACGGACGAGGTACGGCTTGCGGCGCGCGGGCTGGGGCACGGGGTGGCGCCGCGCCGGGTGACGACCGACGGCGCGGGTGTCCCGTACTGGGGCGAGACGCCGCCGACGACGGAACGGGCCCGCCGCGAACTGGACCTGTCCGAACTGGAGCTGGACACCCGGCCGTTTTCGACCGCCCAGTTCCGCCACGAGATCACGGACCTGGCCTACGATCCCGGCGCGGTCCTCACCCTGACGGTCCGCACCTACGACCCGGGCCTGCGCCTGCCCGTCGGCCCCCAGCGCGCGTCCCTCCTGCTCACCCCCGGCAAGCGCCGGATGACGGTCCCGTTCCGCCTGGACCCGGTGCGCCCCGGCGTCTTCACCGGCACGGTCCGCCTCGACCTCGCCTCGGCGTCCCTTCCCGTCCAGGGCTTCGACGGCTACCGCCACCCTCTGATCCGCCTGGACCACCAGGGCCTGGCCAACTCGTCCGTGCTGCTCGCTCCGCCGGACTTCCCCGCGCGCACGGCCCGCGTCCCGCACCACACCGTCACCGTCGAACCGGAACCCCGCAACCCCGGGCGGCTGCAGATCCGCTGGGCGCCGGTGGGGGCGACGGCCCGGATCCTGCGCCCGATGGCCCGCCGGGTCGCCCACCCCCGCCTACGGAGTGCCGCGCGGCTGGTGGCGAGTGTCCTGAAGTAGGCGACGCGTGCGAGGCGCCGTCGTGCGCGTCCTCCCGGCCGGCCGCGAGTACGTCGTGGCCGGCCGAGTGGTTTCCCGCGCCCCCGGCGGGACGCCGCCGGCTCAGGGAACCACTCGGTACAGCACCTGCCCACGGGGCCCCACGGCCGTCTTGTGAAGCCACGGTGCCGGGGCGCCCCCGACCACCCACCGCGCCCCGTACTCGCGCAGGATCCCCCGCCGCTCCTCGGACCCGGTCGCCGCCGAGAAGTACCGCTCCACCGCCGCCTCCCGCCGCTTCGCGTCCGGCAGGAACACGTCCGGATACCCGGGCGCCACGGTGTACGGCCCGTACGCGGGGATCTGCCGGGCCGGGAACCTGCGGGCCATCACCACATCGCCGTACCGCACCCCGGCCCGTACGATCCACTGGTACCCCGCCCACGGCTCCCGGTACTTCACCGCGACCGCCTGGGGCAGCGCGTCCCGGCGCACCACGTACCCGAGCGTCCCGGCCTGTGTCCACACCCCCGCCACCAGCGCCACGAGCAGCACGCACGCCCATGCCCGGCGCGCCGCCCACCGCCCCGCCGACACCGCCTCCAGGGCGGCGGCGAGCTGGGCCGGGATCAGCGCGGCGGGCAGGGCGCGGCCCCAGGAGTAGTGGCCGGTCAGCCAGCCCGCCGCGGCCATCGCCACGCCCAGCAGGAAGAACAGGGCCAGCGGATCCCGGCGGTCCCGGCGCAGCCGGAACCCGAGCGCCACCACCCCGAGCAGCACATACCCGAACCGCCCGGCCAGGTCCCGGTACAGCGACCGGTGGACCGCCTCCAGGTCCCCGCCGGCGGAGAACAGCGCGAAGAAGTCGTAGTACGGCCAGAGCCACAGCACCAGCAGGCCGAGGAGCGGTCCGGTGCCGAGGCGGAGCAGCGTCGCACGCGCCGGGCGGGCCGCTGCCACCATGGCCAGTGCGCCCAGCGTCGCGACCACCCCGGTGAACTGATGGCACAGCAGGATCCCCGCCCACAGCGCCCCGAGCGCGGGTCCCGCGCCCCACCCGGCCGGCCCGCGCGCCGCCCGGGTCAGCCATGCCCAGAAGTGGAAGGTGAGCCCGAGCGCGAACACGCTCGGGTACGACACCGTCAGGGCCAGGGAGTTCAGGCCGAGGAAGCCGCTCCAGGCGAACAGTGCCGGGCCCCACAGGAACAGCAGGCTCAGCAGGGCCAGGGCGGGGGCGGCGCGGTGCGCGGTGAGGGTGCGGACGTAGCGGTGGACGCCCGTCACCAGCAGGGCCAGCCCGGCGAGCGCGGCCAGGCGCAGGACCACGAAGACGGACAGGCCCGTCACCTTGGCGACGATGCCGAGCAGCAGCGTCCACGGCGAGTAGTACGGGCTCGGCGTATCGGCGTCGACCAGCGGGTTGCCGGGATGCGGCAGGCTGTGCCGCAGCCGCTCGACCGTGGCCGCGTGCATGCCCAGGTCGCCCGCCCACGGCAGCCGGACGACGACCAGGAGCAGCAGCACCAGGACCAGTGCGGCGGCGCCCTGCGCCGATATCCGGCCGGCGCGGGCCGCCGGGCCGCGCGGCGCCGCCGTGCGCTGCTCCGGTTCGGTGTCGGATGTCGTGGTGTGCATGATCCACCGACCTTACCGCCGCCCGTGCCACTGCCGCCCGGAGCGAGGAAAGGCCCCCGGACGGACGGAAGGCGCCCGGGGCCACCACGGGCCCCGGGCGCCTTTCACCGCCAAGGAGCTACGAGTGCGTGCGCAGCAGCGTCCGCATGGTGCGCATCGCCACCGACAGGTTGGCGAGGTCGAAGGAGTCCGAGCCGCGGATCTCGTCCAGCGTGGTGCGGGCCCGGCTCAGGAGCGCCGCGTTCTTCTGCTCCCACGCCTTGAACCGCTGCTCCGGCGTCGAGGTGCCGTTGCCCACCGCGAGGATGTCCGCGGTGAGGGCCGCGTGCGCCGCGTACAGGTCCTCGCGGATGGAGGCGCGGGCCATCGACTGCCAGCGGTCGGTGCGGGGCAGCTCGATGATGCGGTCCATGAGCTGGGTGATGTCCAGCCGGTCGGCGAGGTCGTAGTACACCTCGGCGACGTCCAACGGCTCCTTGCCCATGCGGTCGGCCACCGAGACGATGTCGAGCGCCGGGAAGGCGGAGGAGAAGCCGGCCACGCGGGTGGCCAGCTCGTCCGGGACGCCGACCGCGGACAGCTCGTCGTACACGTGCTCGTACCACTCCAGGTCCGCGCCGCGCAGCAGCTTCGGCAGCTCCTGCCAGACCCGCTCGACCCGGTCGGCGAAGAACTCCACCGTCTCGGCGAGCTGGAGCGGCTGCGGCCGGTTGTTCAGCAGCCAGCGCGTGCCCCGCTCGACCAGGCGGCGCGAGTGCAGCCGGATACGGGTCTGCACGGCCGCGTCGACCTTGTTGTCCAGTGCCTCGACGGCGTCCCACACCGGTGCCGCGCAGAAGATCACACGGGCCGCGGTCTGGGCGCGGACGATCTCCTCCAGGGAGGCGCCGGTCTCCTCGCGCAGCCGGTGCAGATACGTCGTACCGCCCGTGTTGACCGTGTCGTTGACCAGCACGGTGGTGGTGATCTCGCGGCGCAGCGGGTGGTGGTCGATGGCGTCGGCGAACCGCTCGCGCAGGGCCGTCGGGAAGTAGGCGTGCAGCAGACCGCGCAGGTAGGGGTCGTCCGGCAGCGAGGTGTGCAGCAGCTCCTCGGCCACCGTGATCTTCGTGTACGCCAGGACGACGGCCGTCTCCGGGCCGGTCAGGCCCTGGCTCTGGCCCAGCCGCTCGCGGATCTGCCGGTCGGTCGGCAGGAACTCCAGCGCCCGGTCCAGGTGGCCCTCGCGCACCAGGTGGCGGATGAACCGCTGCTGGGCGTGGAGCATGTCCTTGGCCTGGAACAGGGCGTTGGCCAGGGCGGTGTTCTGCGCGTAGTTGTTGCGCAGGACCAGCGCGCCGACCTCGTCGGTCATCTCGGCGAGCAGCTTGTTGCGCTGCTTGACGGTCATGTCGCCGTCCGCGACCAGGCCGTTCAGCAGGATCTTGATGTTCACCTCGTGGTCGGAGGTGTCCACACCGGCGCTGTTGTCGATCGCGTCGGTGTTGATCTTGCCGCCGTGCCGGGCGAACTCGATCCGGCCGAGCTGGGTCAGGCCCAGGTTGCCGCCCTCGCCGACGACCTTGGCCCGCAGGTCCTGGCCGTCCACGCGGATGGCGTCGTTGGCCTTGTCGCCGACGTCGGCGTTGGACTCCGTGGACGCCTTGACGTACGTGCCGATGCCGCCGTTCCACAGCAGGTCCACCGGCGCCTTGAGGATGGTCCGCATCAGGTCGGCCGGGGTCATCTTGGCGACCTTGCCGTCGATGCCGAGGGCCTCGCGGATGTGGCTGTTGAGCGGGATCGACTTGGCGGTGCGCGGGAAGATCCCGCCGCCCGCCGACAGCAGGCTCGTGTCGTAGTCGGCCCAGCTGGAGCGGGGCAGCTCGAACAGGCGGCGCCGCTCGGCGTAGGAGGTGGCCGCGTCCGGGTTCGGGTCGATGAAGATGTGCCGGTGGTCGAAGGCGGCGACCAGGCGGATGTGCTCCGACAGGAGCATGCCGTTGCCGAACACGTCACCGGACATGTCGCCGATGCCGACGACCGTGAAGTCCTCGGTCTGCGTGTCCACGCCCAGCTCGCGGAAGTGCCGCTTGACCGACTCCCAGGCGCCGCGCGCGGTGATGCCCATGCCCTTGTGGTCGTAGCCGGCCGAGCCGCCGGAGGCGAAGGCGTCGCCGAGCCAGAAGTCGTAGCTGTTGGCGACGTCGTTGGCGATGTCCGAGAAGGTCGCGGTGCCCTTGTCGGCGGCGACGACCAGGTAGGTGTCGTCGCCGTCGTGCCGGACCACCTCCCGCGGCGGCACGACCTCGCCGGCCACCATGTTGTCGGTGATGTCGAGCAGCGCCGAGATGAACGTCTTGTAACTGGCGATGCCCTCGGCCAGCCAGGCGTCGCGGTCCACGCCCGGGTCGGGCAGCTGCTTGGCGACGAAGCCGCCCTTGGCGCCGACCGGCACGATCACGGTGTTCTTCACCATCTGTGCCTTGACCAGGCCGAGGATCTCCGTACGGAAGTCCTCGCGCCGGTCCGACCAGCGCAGGCCGCCGCGCGCGACCTTGCCGAAGCGCAGGTGCACGCCCTCCACCCGCGGCGAGTACACCCAGATCTCGTACGCCGGGCGCGGCGCGGGCAGGTCCGGGATGGCCTGCGGGTCGAACTTCATGGAGACGTAGTCGTGCGGCTCGCCGCCCGGCCCCTCCTGGAAGAAGTTCGTGCGCAGGGTCGCCTTGATGACGGTCAGGAACGACCGCAGGATGCGGTCCTCGTCCAGGCTGGCGACCTGCTCCAGGGCCGCGTCCAGCTCCTCCAGCAGGGCGTCGGTGATCTCCACGCCGGCCTGCTGCCGCTCCGGGGACATCCGGGCCTCGAACAGGGAGACCAGCAGCCGGGTGGTGTGGACGTTGTTGCGGAGGGTGTCCTCCATGTAGTCCTGCGAGAAGGTCGAGCCGGCCTGCCGCAGGTACTTGGCGTAGGCGCGCAGCACCATGGCCTGCCGCCAGGTCAGCCCGGCGCTGAGCACGAGGGCGTTGAAGCCGTCGTTCTCGGCCTTGCCGGTCCAGGTCGCGGCGAACGCGTCCTGGAACCGCTCGCGGCCGTCGTCGCCCAGGTAGTCGCCGTTGCCGCCGCCGAGCGACTTCGGCATGCGCAGACCGAAGTCGTAGATCCAGGCGGTGGTGCGGTCGGCGCAGCGCATCTCGTACGGCCGCTCGTCGGTGACCTCGACGCCGAGCCGGCTCAGCACCGGCAGCACCTTGGACAGCGAGACCGTGCCGCCCTTCTGGTAGATCTTGAACCGGCGCTCGTCGGGCGCGGCGCCCACCGGCTCGTACAGGCTCAGCGAGAAGTCCTTGTCCTCGCTCAGCTGTTCCAGGTGGACCAGGTCGGCGACGGCGGCCCGCGGGCTGTGGTCGGCCTTGTAGCCCTCCGGGAAGGCGTGGTTGTAGCGGCGCAGCACCTCGGCCGCGCGCTCCTCGCCGCACTCGGCGGTCAGCGCCTCGGCGAACGCGTCGGCCCAGGAGCGGGCCGCCTCGACCAGGCGGGCCTCGATGCGCTCCTTGTCGGCGTCCGACAGCTCGGGCAGCTCGGTGCCCTGCGGGACGCGGACCACGAAGTGCAGCCGGGAGAGGATCGACTCGGTGTTCCAGGCGGTGAAGTCGACGCTGGTGCCGCCCAGCTCCTCCTTCAGGATGTCGATGATCCGCAGGCGCACGCCGGTGGTGTAGCGGTCGCGCGGGAGGTAGACGAGGGCCGAGTAGTAGCGGCCGTACTCGTCCTGGCGCAGGTACAGCCGCAGCCGGCGGCGCTCCTGGAGGTAGAGCACGCTGGTGACGATGGCCTGGAGCTCGGCGACCGGCGTCTGGAACAGCTCGTCGCGCGGGTAGGTCTCCATGATCTGGAGCAGGTCGCGGCCATCGTGGCTGTGCGGCGAGAAGCCGGCCCGGGCCAGCACCTCGTCCACCTTGCGGCGGATCACCGGCACCCGGCGCACGGACTCGGTGTACGCGGCGGAGGAGAACAGGCCGAGGAAGCGGCGCTCGCCGACGACGTTGCCGTCCGCGTCGAACTTCTTGACGCCGATGTAGTCCAGGTACGACGGCCGGTGCACGGTGGCCCGGCTGTTGGCCTTGGTCAGCACCAGCAGCTTGTGCTCGCGGGCCTTGGCGCGGGCGTCGGCCGGGAGGCGCTCGAAGGAGGGGCTGACCGGGTGCTGGTCCTCCTTGGCGTGGTGCGGGTCCGAGCGCAGTATGCCGAGACCGGTGCCGGGCACGGCGGCGAGCGTGTCGTCGTCGCGCAGCTGGTACTCGCGGTAGCCGAGGAAGGTGAAGTGGTCCGCGGCCAGCCAGTGCAGCAGCTCGCGGGCCTCCGCCACCTCGGGGCGGGGCAGGTCGCCGGGGGCGGGCTCGCTCTCCAGGCCGTCGGCGATCCGGATCGCCGCGTCCCGCATCTTCTCCCAGTCCTCGACGGCCTCGCGCACGTCGGACAGCACGCGCAGCAGGTCGGCCGAGACCTGCTTCAGGTCGGCGCGGTCGGTCTCCCGGTCGATCTCGACGTGGATCCAGGACTCGATGTGCGCGTCGTGCGGGAGTTCGCCGCCGACCGGCGGGGTCGGCAGCACCTCGATCAGCTTGCCGGTCAGGTCCCGGCGGACCACGAACTGCGGGTGGATGACGACGTGGATGCCACGCCCCTGCCGCGTCAGCTCGTTGGTGACCGAGTCCACGAGGAAGGGCATGTCGTCGGTGACGACCTCCACGACGGTGTGGCTGCACGTCCACCCGTTCTCTTCCACGGTCGGGGTGTGCGCGCGCACGTTGGCGGTGCCCTGCGGGCGGCTCTCGGCGAGCCGGTAGTGCGAGACCGCGGCGCCGAAGACGTCGACCGGGTCGCGGTCGGCGAGGTCTTCCGGCGCGGTGTGCAGGTAGTAGCGCTGGAGGAACGCGAGCACGGATTCGCTGTCCGGGGTGCCGGGGGTGCCCTCGCTCGTCGGCCCGGTCGGTAGGTGCCCCCCGACCGGGCTGTTCTCAGCTACCCGGGCGGCCCTTTCGAGCAGCTCGGCCTTGGCTTCGTCCAGCTTGGTCTGCATTGTCCTCTGGCTCCTGTCGCGCGCCGTTGCGTGACGTAGAAGGAAGTTCTGTCTCTTCCCTTGCGACACAACGCCACGTCCCGGGGTGTCCGGTCGCTATCGACGGTATGCCGCGAGGTGAGATGAGCGGGGAGAATTCGGCCAATTTCATAACGCCGGGCGAGTGTGACGCTGCTCTCGGCACCGCCGTGACCCGGACCGTTCCCGGCGCCGCGGAGGCGTCCGCGCCCCCGTCCCGCCCGCGAAGACCAGCGACTGCCGCCCGGTCACGGAGGTAAGCCGTGCAACCCGGGCGCAGGGCAGGAGCGGCATCGCCCCCGCGAGATATCGCGCTGATCACGCCACAAGGCTATCGCTCCTGCCCCGGGGCGCGTCATGAGCCGCATGTGTACAAAACCGAGTGGTGAAGTTTGACGTTCCGCACAGCGGCGGAACGGGGGCGGGTGACGTATCCGGCCACCCGGCGGGAAGGCCGTCCGTCCGGGCCGGGTCGGGCCGCCGGTCATCCGGTCGCGTCCCCGCGTCCGCCGCCGCACCCTGAAAAGCACCGGGCCCTCTTGGCAAACGCGCCCGGCGGGGGCACGGTGCCAGGGTCCGCCGCGGACCCCAGCGTCCCACCGCGGAGCCCCGAGTTCCACCCTGCTGCACGGAGTCTGCGAGGAGCCGACATGCCCACGAAGATCCTCATCGTCACCGGGGACGCGGCGGAGTCCCTGGAAGTGCTCTACCCCTATCAGCGGCTGCGCGAGGAAGGCTACGAGGTCCATATCGCGGCCCCCACCCGCAAGACGCTCCGCTTCGTCGTCCACGACTTCGAGCCCGGCTACGACACCTACACCGAGAAACCCGGCTACACCTGGCCCGCCGACCTGGCGTTCGCCGAGGTCGACCCCGGTGAGTACGCCGCCCTGGTGATCCCCGGCGGCCGGGCGCCCGAGTATCTGCGCAACGACGCGGAGCTGCGCAAGATCCTCAAGGCGTTCTTCGACGCGGACAAGCCCGTCGCCCAGATCTGCCACGGCCCGCTGCTCACCGCCGCGGTCGACTCCCTGCGGGGCCGCCGGGTGACGGCCTATCCGGCCCTGGAACCGGACATGCAGGCGGCCGGCGCGGACTTCCAGGACACCGAGGCGGTCGTCGACGGCACCCTGGTCTCCTCCCGCGCCTGGCCGGACCACCCGGCGTGGATGCGGGAGTTCCTGCGGGTGCTGCGGGCGGCCGCGCCGGCGGGCTGAGGCCCGCGTACGGCGAACCCGCCGCAGGGGCTTGGCCGCGTCGCGGAGCGGCGGCGCGTCGCGGCCGAGCGCGCGGTTCCCCGCGCCCCGCGGGGCGCGCCTCGCGCCCCGGTTACGCCGCTATCCTGCGCGCCTCCGCGACGGCCTCGGCCAGCGAATCCACCACCGGCACCCCCACGCCCTCCAGGCTGGCCCGGCTGTGCGACCCGCCGCTGTACAGCACGGCCCGTGCTCCCACGTGCCGGGCCGCTGCCGCGTCGTCCGCCGCGTCCCCGATCACCACGGTCCGCTCCGGCTCGGCCACCCCCGCCAGCGCCTGAAGGTGCCGCACCATGTGCTCGGCCTTGCTCCCGCCGGACGGCCCGGTCCGCCCGTCGACCCGTACGAAGTGCGGCTCGATGCCGAAGCCCCGCACCACCGGCACCAGTTCCTCGTGCCCGTACATGCTCAGCAGCGACTGGCTGTGCCCGTCCGACCGCCACCCGGCGAGCAGTTCCGTCGCCCCCTCGGTCAGCCCGCACCGCACCCGGTGCTCGGCGTAGTGCCGGTGGAAGGCGCCGTCCATCAGCTCCCACTCGGCGTCGCTCGGCAGCCGGCCGAGCAGCCGCTCGTAGAACTTCGGCACCGGTACGCAGTACAGCGAGCGGTACTGCTCCAGTGTGATCGGCGCGAGTCCCAGCTCGGCGAAGGCGGCGTTCGTCGCCCCGATGATCGCGTCATTGTCGTGGAACAGCGTCCCGTTCCAGTCCCAGACGATGTGCGCGCGTGCGTGCGTCCCCATGCCCACGACCGTACCCGCCGCCACTGACAAGCACGGTCGGTCCAGGTCAGCCCCGGCCGACCAGGTTGGGGATCTCCTGCGTGGCGTACCACAGCAGCTCGTGGTCGTCCGCCCCGTCCACGACGAACCGGGCGTCGTCGTCCCCGCCGTCCGCGGCCTGGAGCGCCTGCGCCGCCGCGGCCACCTCCGGCTCCGCGTCGTCGGCGTCGACGTGCACGGAGGCCGCCTTCGCCAGCGGCACCGACACGGTCACGGTCACCTGGCCGAGGGCCAAGGGGTCGAGCCCGCGGTCCGGGTCGACGCTCGCCGCGCCGTCGGGCACGTCCACCGCGACCACGACCCGGCGCCGTACCGCGTCCGGGTCCGCCGCCAGCAGCCGCAGCGAGGCCAGCGCGGCCCGGCCGAGCGCCGCGTACTCCAGCTCCTCGATGTCCTCGGAGAGGTACCACTCGCGCAGGGCGGGCGTGACGGCGTACGCGACGAAGGGGCCGCTCCCCAGCTCACCCGTCCTGTGCGCCTCGGCGAGAGCGGGAAGGGTCAGGGGGACGTAGACGCGCATACTGGCCGCTCTTTCCTGGTCAAAGGCTCCGCTGGGCCCCGGGGAGAGCGGCTGGCGCGTCTCCCGGAGGGCCTTCAGGATACGTGCGCCCGTCCCCTTTCGAGCCCCTGCCCACCCCCGTCGAGACGTCAGTTCCAAGCCGCTGATTCACCCTGTCCGGCCGCTTGTCCACGGGGTCCGGGCCCCTCGTCTCACCCTGATAGGTGAACTTTCCGGCCCCCTCCCGCCGGTCGTTCCCCGCTTGTCCGTGCCGTCCGCACCCCGTACAAGATCCCCACCACTTGTTACCGCCCGGTACCCCCGGGCCCGCCGAACGGGGTTCCCCATGAACAAGGTGATGAGCCGTACCGTCCAGCCCCGCCCGCGGCACCGCCCGCCGACCCGCCGCGACACCCGCCGCCCCGGCGGAGCCCCGTCCCGCACGGCCGGCCGCGCCCACAGCCCCCGTACGGCCCCGCTGCCGGACGCACGCCGGCCCCGCCCCACCGACCTCTTCGCGGACCGCCTGCTCGCCGTCCTGAGCGGCCAGCGGCCCGTCCACTGGATGCTCCGCCACACGGCGGGCCGCGCCTACGACGATCTGGCCCGCCTGGCCGAACGCAGCCCCCTGCGCGCCCGCGGCACCCGCCCGGTCGTCCAGGACATCGGCTACTACGTCCCCAGCGAGGGCGCCCTGGAAGTCTTCGCCCGGGTCACCACCGGCGACCGCCTGCGCGCCATGGCCTTCCGGCTGGAAAGAGGCCAGGACCTCCGCTGGCGCTGCACGGCGGTCGAGACAGGCCCTGTGTGATCCCCGCCCCGGTCGCGGCCCGCGGCATCGCGGAAGGGCCGGGCCCTCTGGGGAACCCGGCCCTTCCGGACCGCCGGCCTCGTCAGGCGCCGGCGTCACCTCCGGCGCCGCTTCCGGCGCTGCTTGCGGCGTTACTGCTGCTTCCGCAGTTACTTCTTACGACGCCGGCCGCCCTTGGCCTGCCGCCGCCGCTCCGCCCGGGTCAGCCCGTCCGACTCGGACCGCACCGGCTCCTCGTCCTCCAGGTCCCGCTCCACGATGCCGCCCTCACCGTCCACCGTCGGCGCGGAGAAGTGCAGTTCCCGGCGCTGCGGAACATCCAGTCCCTTCGCGCGGATCTCGGGACGGGCGCTCGTCTGCGCCGGCACCGTGTCCTGCGCGCCCTCGCCGGCCGGCTGGGCCTGCGCCTCGACCGGGACCTCCTCGACCTGCTGCTCGACCTGGACCTCCAGGTTGAACAGGTAGCCGACGGACTCCTCCTTGATGCCGTCCATCATCGCGTTGAACATGTCGAAGCCCTCGCGCTGGTACTCGACCAGCGGGTCCTTCTGGGCCATCGCGCGCAGGCCGATGCCCTCCTGGAGGTAGTCCATCTCGTAGAGGTGCTCGCGCCACTTGCGGTCCAGGACCGACAGCACGACCCGGCGCTCCAGCTCACGCATGATCTCGGAGCCGAGCTGCGCCTCGCGGGCCTCGTACTGCTCGTGGATGTCCTCCTTGATGGACTCGATGATGAACTCGGCGGTCAGACCGGCCCGGTCGCCGGCCGCCTCCTCCAGTTCGTCGATGGTGACCTTCACCGGGTAGAGCTGCCGGAAGGCGCCCCACAGCCGGTCCAGGTCCCAGTCCTCGGGGAAGCCCTCGGAGGTCTCCGCGGTGACGTACGCCTCGATCGTGTCGTCCATGAAGTGCCGGATCTGCTCGTGCAGGTCCTCGCCCTCCAGGACGCGGCGGCGCTCGCCGTAGATGACCTCGCGCTGCCGGTTGAGCACCTCGTCGTACTTCAGGACGTTCTTACGGGTCTCGAAGTTCTGCGTCTCGACCTGTGCCTGCGCGGACGCGATGGCGCGGGTGACCATCTTGTTCTCGATCGGCACGTCGTCCGGCACGTTGGCCATGGACATCACGCGCTCGACCATCTGGGCCTTGAACAGGCGCATCAGGTCGTCGCCCAGCGAGAGGTAGAAGCGGGACTCGCCCGGGTCGCCCTGACGGCCGGAGCGGCCGCGCAGCTGGTTGTCGATGCGCCGCGACTCGTGCCGCTCGGTACCGAGGACGTAGAGGCCGCCGAGCGCCTCGACCTCCTCCTTCTCCGCCTTGACGGCCTGCTCGGCCTTCTGCAGGGCGGCGGGCAGGGCCGCGGCCCACTCCTCGATGTGCTCCTCCGGGTCGAGGCCGCGCTGGCGCAGCTCCGCCTCGGCGAGGTCCTCGGGGTTGCCGCCGAGCTTGATGTCCGTACCACGGCCGGCCATGTTGGTGGCCACCGTCACCGCGCCCTTGCGGCCCGCCTGGGCCACGATCTGCGCCTCGCGCTCGTGGTGCTTGGCGTTCAGCACCTCGTGCTGGATGCCGCGCTTGCTGAGCTGCTGCGAGAGGTACTCCGACTTCTCGACGGAGGTCGTGCCGACGAGGATCGGCTGGCCCTTCTCGTGCTTCTCGGCGATGTCGTCCACGACCGCCTCGAACTTGGCCACCTCGGTGCGGTAGATCAGGTCGGACTGGTCCTTGCGGACCATCGGCCTGTTGGTCGGGATCGGGACCACGCCGAGCTTGTAGATCTGGTGGAACTCGGCGGCCTCGGTCATCGCCGTACCGGTCATGCCGGACAGCTTGTTGTAGAGGCGGAAGAAGTTCTGCAGGGTGATCGTGGCGAGCGTCTGGTTCTCGTCCTTGATCTCCACCCCTTCCTTCGCCTCGATCGCCTGGTGCATGCCCTCGTTGTAGCGGCGGCCGGCGAGGATACGGCCGGTGTGCTCGTCGACGATCATGACCTCGCCGTCGATGACGACGTAGTCCTTGTCGCGCTTGAACAGTTCCTTGGCCTTGATGGCGTTGTTCAGATAACCCACGAGCGGGGTGTTCACCGACTCGTAGAGGTTGTCGATGCCCAGCCAGTCCTCGACCTTGCCGACACCGGACTCGTGGATGGCGACCGTGCGCTTCTTCTCGTCGACGTCGTAGTCGCCGGTCTCCTCCATGCCCTTGAGCGGGTTGCCGGCCTCGCCGCGCTTGAGGCGGGTGACCAGCTTGGCGAAGTCGCCGTACCACTTGGTGGCCTGGTCGGCCGGGCCGGAGATGATCAGCGGCGTACGGGCCTCGTCGATGAGGATGGAGTCGACCTCGTCCACGATGGCGAAGTTGTGGCCGCGCTGCACCAGCTCGTCCTTCGACCACGCCATGTTGTCGCGCAGGTAGTCGAAGCCGAACTCGTTGTTCGTGCCGTAGGTGATGTCGCACGCGTACTGCTCGCGGCGCTGGGCCGGGGTCATGCTGGCGAGGATGCAGCCGACGTCCAGGCCCAGGAACTTGTGGACGCGGCCCATCATCTCGGAGTCGCGCTCGGCCAGATAGTCGTTGACCGTGACGATGTGCACGCCGTCGCCGGACAGGGCGTTCAGATAGGCGGGCAGGGTGCCGACGAGGGTCTTGCCCTCACCGGTCTTCATCTCGGCCACATAGCCGAGGTGGAGCGCGGCACCGCCCATCAGCTGCACGTCGTAGTGGCGCTGGCCGAGGACGCGCTTGGCGGCCTCGCGGACCGTGGCGAACGCCTCGGGGAGCAGGTCGTCCAGGCTCTCACCGTCGGCGTACCGCTGCTTGTACTCGTCGGTGAGGGCCCGCAGCTCGGCGTCGGAGAGGTCGACGAAGTCCTCTTCGATGGAGTTGACCTGGTCCGCGATGCGGTGCAGCTTGCGCAGGATCTTGCCTTCGCCTGCACGCATGATCTTCGAGAGGACGGACACGGGGGCTGGTCTCCTTGCCGGTCGGGCCTGGGACGGTCGGTTTTCCTTCTGACTACTGAGCAACGGCCATCGTATGCGAGGACCCGGCCGCGCCGGGAGGTCTGGCGACCCGACGGCTGCTTCATCCAGGACAACGGACGGGGTATCCGGATGGTGCCGCTTCGGCGCGAGGAATCACGCGAATTGTGATCGCGCGCTCACGCAGCGCGGAAATCCGTGGCCCCGGCCGGGTGCCCCGCGCAGAATCGGGCGATGGAACACGTCACGCTCACCACGGACCGAATCGTCCTGCGCCCGGTCGGCCCCGAGGACACCGACGCGGTGTACGCGGCCGCGCAGGATCCGGCCATCCAGCGCTGGACGACGGTTCCCTCGCCCTATCTGCCCGAGCACGCGGTCGGCTTCACGGAGCGGATCGTCCCCGACGGCTGGGCGCAGGGGTCGATGTTCACCTTCGGCGTGTTCGTCACCGGCGGCGAGCTGGCCGGCATGCTCGCCCTGACCACGCGCTCGCCGGGCACAGCCGAGATCGGCTTCTGGGCGGCCAGGGAGCACCGCGGCCGGGGCTACGTCGTGGAGGCCACGCTCACCGCCTGCCGCTGGGCCTTCACCGAGGCCGGCGTGGACCGGGTCGAGTGGCGGGCCGAGGTCGGCAACCACGCCTCCCGCGCGGTGGCCGAACGCGCGGGCTTCACCGTCGAGGGCGTGCTGCGCTCCGGCGTCGCCAACAAGGGGGTGCGCCGGGACTGCTGGATCGGCTCGCTGCTCCCCTCGGACCTCGGTCTGCCATCCACGGCCCCGTATCTGCCCGCGCGCCCCTGAGGCCCCGCGCGCTGCGGACCTCCGGCGAACGCGCTGGTCGTCGCGGACTGTCGGTGCCACCCTCTATCGTCCGGGGCATGACGACCCTTCCGCGTCCCACCACCACGCTCACCGCGGACGAAGCCCGCCGGATAGTCCTGCGGGCCCAGGGCCTGCTCGGCGCGCCCGACCGGCGCGCGGGGGTCCGCGGGGTGCTGCGCCGCCTCGGCGCGGTCCAGCTCGACACGATCTCGGTCCTGGCCCGCTCCCACGAACTCGTGCCCTACGCCCGGCTCGGCGCGGTCGGCCGGGGGGCGGTGGAGGCCGCGTACTGGACGGACACGCACGCCTTCGAGTACTGGTCGCACGCCGCCTGCCTGCTGCCCATCGAGGAGTGGCCCTACTTCGCCTTCCGCCGCCGCGCCTTCCGCGACCGTCCGCACTGGCACCACGAACTGCCCGACGGCGTCTACGACCAGGTCGTCAAGCAGTTGCGCGCGGAGGGCCCGCTGACCGCCACGGAGCTGGGCGGCGCGAAGCGGACGAACGACTGGTGGGACTGGTCGGGCACGAAGATCGCCGTGGAGCGGGCGCTGATGTACGGCGAGGTGGTGTGCGTGGAGCGGCGCGGCTGGAAGCGGGTGTACGACCTCGCCGAGCGCGCCGTCCCGGCCGCGCTGCTGCACGACGAGCCGGACGACACCGAGTGCCTGCGGCGTCTGGTGCGGCTGGCGGGCGAGGCGCTCGGCGTGGGCACGCGCGCGGACATCGCCGACTACCACCGGCTCCGCGGTGAGCAGGTGGACTCGGCGATCGCGGACTCGGGTCTGGTGCCGGTCGAGGTGGAGGGCTGGTCGAAGCCGGCGTGGGCCGACCCGGCGGCCCTGGCGGCACCGCCGCGCGGCCGGCACCGCACCACGCTGCTCTCCCCCTTCGACTCCCTGATCTGGGAACGGGCGCGCACGGAGCGGATCTTCGGCTTCACCCACCGGCTGGAGGCGTACGTCCCCAAGCCCAAGCGGGTGCACGGGTACTTCGCGATGCCGGTGCTCGCCGGCGGCCGGCTGGTCGGGCGGGTCGACCCGGCGCGCCAGGGCCGCACGCTGGTGGCCAGGCAGGTCACCCTGGACGGCCCGAAGGCGGTCCCGGCGGTGGCCCGCGCCCTGACCGAGGCGGCGTCGTGGGTGGACTGCACCGACGTCCGCGTGGAGCGGACGGACCCGCCGGAGCTGCGCGAACCCCTCACCAGGGAACTCGCCGGGCTCCTCGGATAGGCGCTAGCGGATCTCCAGGATCTTCTCCCGCATCGCGTAGACCACGGCCTCCATCCTGGAGTGCAGCTGGAGCTTCTCCAGGATGTTGCGGACGTGGTTCTTCACGGTGTTCTCGGAGATGAACAACTCCTTGGCGATGTCCCGGTTGTTCATGCCCGTGGCGACGAGTTTGAGGACCTCCAGCTCCCGGTCGGTGAGCCGGGGCGCGGGCACCAGCCGGCGCTCGTCGGTGCGCTGGATCATCGACTTGAACTCGGTGAGGAGTTTGGACGCCATCGACGGGCTGATCTGCGACTGCCCGTCGGCCACCGCGCGAATGGCGGTGGCCACCTCGTCGGTCGAGATCTCCTTGAGCAGGTATCCGGTCGCGCCCGCCTTGATCGCGTCGTAGAGGTCGGCTTCCTCGTCGCTGATCGTCAGCATGATGATCTTCGCGCTGGGGGCGACCTCCTTGATGGAGGTGCAGGCCTCGATCCCGCCGCGCTTGGGCATGCGGACGTCCATCAGGATGATGTCGGGCAGCAGATCGGCGGCCTTGTCGACGGCCTCGGCGCCGTCGCCCGCCTCGCCGACGACCTGGATGTCCTCCTCGGCCGCGAGCACGATCTCCAGACCGCGCCGGAAGAGGGCGTGGTCGTCCACGACCAGGACTCTGATCGGCTCCTTGCGCGGCGCGTCCGCGCCCGGGTCCCTGCCGATGACAGCGTCGTCGGCGTCCCCGTCCCGCATCGGTCCGAAGGTGTCCGCCATCGTTCCTCCCCCTGAAGGCTGTGGCCTGTGGTCCCGTGCCATCGCCAACCCAAGGCAACGGCCCACCGGTTGGGCCGGTGCGGCCATGATTTCATGCCCGGACGGCACCGGGGTGACGTGCGGGGCGCGAAGTGGTCGCACGCCGGTGCCCCTGGGGGCGCACGCTCGCTCCAGGGGCACCGGCTCAGCTTCAGCCGGGTGGGTCAGCCGCCCAGCGTGCCCCCGGCCGTGGGTGCCTGCGCCTCGGCGACCATCGGGTCCGTGCTGAGATGGATCACGCCGTAGTCGTATGCGTGCCGCCGGTAGACGACGCTCGGTTCCTTCGTCTCGGAGTCGACGAACAAGTAGAAGTCGTGGCCGACCAGTTCCATCTCGTAGAGGGCCTGGTCGAGGGACATCGGGGCGGCGACGTGGGTCTTCTCGCGGACGACGAGGGGGCCTTCACCCTTGACCTCCAGGGAGCCGATCTTCTTGGTCGGCACTCCGTCGGAGTCCTCCTCCGAGACGGGCAGACCGTCGCCGTTCAGCGTCGCCACGCCCGGGACGTGGTCGGGGACCTCCGCCGCCGAGATCCGGCGCGCGCCTCGACGCGAGAACCGCTTGTCGTGCTGCTTGCGCAGCCGCGCGTCCAGCTTCTCCGCCGCCAGGTCGAGTGCGGCGTACGGGTCGCTGGCCGCTGCCTCCGCCCGGATCACCGGACCGCGGGAGCGGAGCGTGATCTCCACTCGGTCACAGCGGTCGGCCTGTCGGGGGTTGGGCTCCTTGGACACCTCGACGTCGAGGCTGATCACCTTGGCATCGAGCCTCTGGATCTTCTCCAGCTTCAGCTTCTCGGCCACGTGCTTGCGGAACCGCTCGGGCACCTCGGTCTTGCGGCCCTTGACGACGATGTCCACGCAGAACTCCGTTCCCGGATCGCTCCGCTCCATCGGCGGAGCGTCTCCCTTTCGCACCAGGTCCGGTGATCACCGGACCTCGGACTCGGTGACTTCCACCTCCTCCTCCCCCATGGGCGAGATCTCCACCCCACCGCCGCGGGTGATTGCGGAAAACCCGCACACGGCATTCGGATTTGCGAGGTGTGTGGCCTGCGCCTTTCCTCACAACCGAACATATCTCGCCCGGAGCGATGTCGTCACCCTCTCTGCCGCCGCACCTCCATTCAGGCGAATTAAGCTCTCACTACCTGCAACGATGCACGTTGACGATCAGTTCCTGCTTATTTCCAGGGAATCGGCGGGAGCGGCGATCACGGCGGCACGCAGCATCCCCGCGCGGGCGTTCGACACCGTCTTTTCCGGTGCACTGTGCACCGACTCCGTCCTCTCCGGCTCTCCACCGATCCGTCGTTCCTCCCTACCTTCCCGGGTTATGGCCCGATACACGGCCCTTCCGCCATTGGCCCCGATTACCACGGTCTCCCGCAGGGCACGCGCCGCCTCCGCGAGACTGGCGCCCGTCGTCATGAGGTCGTCGACGAGCACGACGCGCCGGCCGTCGCCGAGCAGCCGGCCGCCACCCGGGGTCACCTCCAGCGCCCCGGCGAGGTTCGCCAGACGCCGCGGCGCGTCCAGCCCCGCCTGGTCGGCCACGGCCCGCCGCTGCCGCAGCACGGCCGCCACCCGGGCCGGCGTCCCGGTGCGCCGCAGCTCCCGCGCCGCCGCGAGCGCCATCCGCCGCACCGGGTCGTGCCCACGCGCCCGCACCGCCCACCGCGCGGAGGGCACGGGAACCAGCAGCAGCGGTTCCCGCCAGGAGTGCCCCACCGACCCGGCGCCCAAGTCCCCGCCCAGGCCGCCGACACCTATGCCACCGGGGCCGAGGCCGCCGCCGTCCGCGTCACCACCGTCCGGGTCACCGCCGCCGACGCGGGCAGGGACCCGGACACTCACACCAGCACCACCAGCACCACCAGCACCACCAGCACCACCAGCACCCGCACCAGCACCGCCGGTACCAATCCCGCGCGAGCCGAAACTCCCCGCGCCATGGCCGCCCACGCCGCGCCCACACACGCCCCGGCCCCCGCCGCCGAGGCCGCCCACGCCGAAGCCGCCCGCATCCTCGCCGGCCTCCCCGAGGCCCGCCCGCACGGCCCGTGCCAGCGCCACGCCCAGCGCTCCCGCGAGAGCCAGCGCGCCCCGCTCCTTGTGGGCCAGCAGCAGCGCACGCACCTCCGCCGCGTAGGGAGCCACCGCGTGTACCACCGGCAGCCCGGCCGGCGCCGGTACCGGCCGTGCCCGCCGGGGCACGGCCCCGTCCAGCAGGGCACGGCACCGCGGGCACAGCGCCGTACGAGGTGCCCCGCAGCCCGCGCAGTCGGCCGGCAGCACCAGGTCGGTGAAGTCCTGCCACCACCCCCGCATGACCACCACTGTGCCCGCGCCGCCGCCGGCCCGCCACCCCTGTGGAAAACCGCCTGTGGATAACCGGGAAACGAGACGGCTGCCCGGGAAACCGCAGGTCTCCGGCGTGTCAGCCCGGGTAGACCGGCGCCGAACCGTCCTTGTCGACCTTCTGCCACTGCGCCCCGGACGGCAGCCGGACGATCCCGTCCTCCGAGTAGGCCACCAGCGGCACCCGCTCGTCCTCGGACGCGGCGATCGCCTTGACGCTGGTGAGCGCGCCCGGGGCGGGGCCGTCCAGCGTGGACCCGTCGGCCTGGACGTACCGCATCTGCTGCACGCCCCCCTGTTCCTGGCCGACGACGAGCAGTCTGCTGTCCCCGGCCCAGGAGATGGCGCTGACCTGCTCCAGGTCCGGTGTCGCCGAGCGCAGCCCGTCCACCGAGATGCCCTGTCCCGTTCCGTCGTCGTGCTGGATCCGGCCGATGAACAGGGACTGCTTGCCGTCCTTGGCCACGACCAGCGCGATCCGTGCCCCGTCGGCGGCCACCCGCGCGTTCGTGATCCGTCCCGGAAGGCCGGGCACGGTGACCGGCACCGCTTCCTTCTCGCCCTCTTGCAGGACGTACAGGCGGGACCGGCGGCGGTCGCCGTCGGCCACCCACAGGTCGCCGTGGGCGTCCCAGCTCGGCGTGGTCAGCCGCTCGTCGGGAGTGGCGCCGTCGCTGGTCACCAGGGGCTCACCGAACGAACTGCCCGACGCCAGCGAGGCCACGTACAGCGACCTGCCCCCGTCGGCGACCCCGGCCGCGGTGTGCTCGTCCCGCGACACGGCCACCGACCGCAGCTCCCTGTCGCCCTCGCCGAGCGGACCCGGCACCGGAACGGAGCCCGTACCGGTGCTTCCCGTCGGCATCCGCACCACCCGGTGCCTGCCGTCGATGAAGTACACGTACTCCGGACGCTTGGACGACCCGTGCCAGGCGACGGTCTCGGCGCGCTCCCCGGTCACTTCGCACAGCCGGTCGTCACCGGCCCCGCGCAGCTCGACGGACTTCAGCGTCGGCGCCAGGTTCCGCAGGGTGAACAGTACCTGCGTCGCCATCTCGGTGCACTTGCCCGACGCGACCTGGGACGCCTTGAGGTTCAGCGGCACGGTCACCTTGTTCTGGTCGTCCGGCGTCAGCCCGGACACGCCCTGTTGCAGCGCCGTACCGGTCGGGAAGCTGGACCTGACCACCGGCCCGAGCCAGGCGGTCGGCCCGTTCAGCAGCGACCGGACCATCTGCGTCATCGGGTCCACCTTGCCGCGCACGAACACCGGATCGGCGACCGCGACCGGCTGCCGGCCCGCCCCGGCCGCCGTATCGGAGGCGAAGTAGTACTTGTCGACGGACGTGTAGTTGCGCTGGAAGTCCGACTTGCCCATGACGACGCCGTCCGGCAGCCCGTCGATGCGCCACTGCCCGCTCTTGGGGCTCTTCGTCAGGTGCAGCTTCTTGCGGTAGGGGCCGCCGGCGGGCTGGTAGGCCTGCTGCGCGTCGACCGTGGCGACCCGGGTGCCGGTCAGTACACAGGTGACGCTGTTGGTCTCCTCCCGGCCGCCGGGGCTGCAGTCGGTCTCGATGCTCGGCCCGTTCGCCAGGACGGTGGTCGACCGCTCCGGCCGCCAGTTGCTCGCCGCCTCGGCCGACAGGTACTTGCGTGCCGTGTCGTACTCCGGGTCGTCGCTGGTCAGCGCCTCCAGGAAGCCCTGCATGATCTCGCCCGGGCCGGCACCGTCGGCCGGCGGCATGGCGAACACCCGCACCCCGGTGTCCTGCCGCGGCGTGGATTCCACATCCCGCAGATCCCCGCTGTCGGGCATCGAGGCGCACCCGGCCAGCAGTACGACACCCAGGGCGGCGCACGCCACCGCGCGCCCCGGCCGCCGCCGTGCGCCCCCCACGCGGTCAGCGACCACGAAATGCCTCCCCTGGCTCCGTCGAGTCCTGCGGCGCGGCGGCGTCCGGCCGGGTCGGTCCCGCGTCCGGCGCCGGGCGCGCGGCGGACCCGTCACCGGGACGCCGTACGCCGCCGGTGGGCCGGGGCACCACGCGCGCGCCGTTGCCCTTGCCCGGCAGGGCGGTCGGATCCGCGGCCGGGGTGCCGGTGGTCAGCCGTGGCGCGATCGGCGTCCGCGGGGGCAGCGCGGGCGCCTGCGCGCCGGCCTGCTGCACCGGGACGGTGGCCCGTTTCTCCTCGCCGGCGCCCGGCTCACCGCCGCCGTCGAGGCCGCGGTTACGGCGCGAGTCCTTGGGCTCCAGCGGTATCGGCGAGCCCCGCAGCGGCTCGTCCGCGGTCCTGGGCAGCGTCAGCCGGAACTGGGAGCCGCCACCGGGCTCACCCCAGGCCTGCAGCCAGCCGCCGTGCAGTCGGGCGTCCTCCAGGGCGATCGACAGCCCGAGGCCGGTGCCACCGGTGGTACGCGCGCGTGCCGGGTCGGCCCGCCAGAAGCGGCTGAAGACCCGGGACGCCTCGCCGGGCTTCAGGCCGACGCCGTAGTCCCGTACGGCGACGGCCACCGCTCCGCCCGCGGCGGCGAGCTTGACGACGACGTCCTTGCCCTCACCGTGCTCGACCGCGTTGACGACGAGGTTGCGCAGGACGCGCTCCACGCGCCGGGCGTCCGCCTCGGCGACGACGGGCTGCTGGTCGCCGACCACCCGTATGTGCGTGCCCTTGCGCTCGGCGAGCGGTTCGGCGCCGCTCACCACCCGCCGGACGACCTCCCTGAGGTCTATCGGCTCGGCCTCCAGCGCGGCGGCGCCGGCGTCGAACCGGCTGATCTCCAGCAGGTCGGCGAGCAGCGACTCGAACCGGTCCAGCTGGTCGGCGAGCAGCTCGGCCGACCGCGCGGTCACCGGGTCGAAGTCCTCGCGCGCCTCGTGGATGACGTCGGCGGCCATCCGGACGGTGGTCAGCGGGGTGCGCAGCTCGTGCGAGACGTCGGAGACGAACCGCCGCTGCATCCGCGACAGATCCTCCAGCTGCTGGATCTTGACCTGGAGGTTCTGCGCCATCTTGTTGAAGGCCTCGCCCAGGCGCGCGATGTCGTCCTCGCCGGTGACCTTCATCCGTTCCTGCAGCCGCCCGGCGGACAGCCGCTCCGCGATCCCGGCCGCCATCCGCACCGGCGTGACCACCTGCCGCACCACCAGCCAGGCGATGGCGCCGAGCAGGACGACGACGAACAGCCCCGCCGTGGCCAGGGTGCCCTTGACCAGGCTGAGGGACTTCTCCTCCTGCGTGAGCGGGAAGAGGTAGTACAGCTCGTACGGTCGGCCGTTGGGGTCGTTGACCTGCTTGCCGATGGCCAGCCCCGGCTGCGACTCCTTGCCGCCGAAATAGACGATCCGTGTGTTGCTCTGTACGGCCGTCGTACCGCTGTTGACCCGCTCGCGCAGCTCGGCGGGCACGCTGGAGGTCGGGTTGACGTTCCCGGAGCCGCGCGGGCTGCGCCCGCCGCCGCTGTCGTCGCCGACGGGCAGCGTCACCACGTCGAAGGCGCCCGCGCCACCGCTGGACAGCGATTCCACGAGGTCGCTCATCCACTGGATGACGTTCTGCGACTGCCGTCCGTCCACGGTCGCCGTACCGTCACCGGTACCGGCCGCCCCGCCGGCGCCGGTGCCGCTCACCGCCTCGTCGGCTTTCTGCTTGGCCACCGCGAACCCGCCCGTGGCCTGGCTCTGCGACGCCTTCACCTTGGCGTCCAGCAGGCCGTTGCGCACCTGCCCGATCACGACGAAGCCCAGCAGCAGGACGACACCCAGCGACATCACCAGGGTCGTCGCGACGACCCGGAGCTGGATGTTGCGCCGCCACAGCCGCATCACGGGCAGCAGCGGACGGCGCACCCAGCGCAGGAACAGCCGCAGGACCGGGCTGCCCTGCACCCCGCCGTGCGGCAGCCCGCCCTCGAACAGCCTCCTGAGGCGCGCACTCACCACCGTCCGGCCGACAGGCCGCCCCGGACGGTTCCCGGGTCCGCCGGGAGCCGAAGCGGCACTGTCCCCGGACATGTCAGCTCGGTCCGGCCTTGTAACCGACACCACGGACGGTCACCACGATCTCCGGCCGCTCCGGGTCCTTCTCGACCTTGGAACGCAGCCGCTGGACGTGCACGTTGACGAGCCGCGTGTCGGCGGCGTGGCGGTAGCCCCACACCTGCTCCAGCAGCACCTCACGGGTGAACACCTGCCACGGCTTGCGCGCGAGCGCCACCAGCAGGTCGAACTCCAGCGGGGTCAGCGCTATCGACTGCCCGTCCCGCTTCACCGAGTGCCCGGCGACATCGATGACCAGGTCACCGATGGTCAGCTGCTCCGGCGCCGGCTCCTCGGACCTGCGCAGCCGCGCCCGGATCCGGGCCACCAGCTCCTTCGGCTTGAACGGCTTGACGATGTAGTCGTCGGCGCCCGACTCCAGGCCCACCACGACATCCACCGTGTCGCTCTTGGCCGTGAGCATCACGATCGGCACCCCGGACTCCGCCCGGATCAGCCGGCACACCTCGATACCGTCCCGCCCGGGCAGCATCAGGTCGAGCAGCACCAGATCGGGCTTGCTCTCACGGAAAGCGGCCAGCGCCTTGTCGCCGTCGGCTACGAAAGACGGCTCAAAACCTTCACCACGCAGCACGATGCCGAGCATCTCGGCCAGTGCGGTGTCGTCGTCGACGACAAGGACTCGTCCCTTCATAAACGACATCATCCCATTCTCATAACAGCGACAGGCGCCCTGGTGAGGCAGGTCACTGGCCGGTGACCCTAGTCGTACAGGGCCGTCACTGTCTGCCCCCGGCCGCCGGCGGCGGCCCGGTCACGCGGGTTCCGCGGCGCGGCGGGACCGGGCGCAGACCCCGGCCAGGGACTCCGCGGTCACCGGGGAAACGGCTCCCTCCTCGGTGACGATGGCCGTCACCAGCTCGGGGGGCGTCACGTCGAACGCCGGGTTGTACGCCTGCGTCCCCAGCGGTGCCACCGGAATCCCCCCTGCCGCCCCGGTCGCCGCCACCTGGGGTGCCACGACCTCGGTCACCTCGAAGCCGGGCCGCTGCTCGACCTCGATGGACGCCCCGTCGGGAGTGCCCGGGTCGACCGTCGTCACCGGGGCCACCACGATGAACGGCACATGGTGGTACCGGGCGAGCACGGCCAGCGGATAGCTGCCCACCTTGTTCGCCACCGAACCGTCGGCCGCGATCCGGTCCGCCCCGATCAGCACCGCGTCCACCTCACCCGCCGCGAACAGCGAGCCCGCCGCGTTGTCGGTGAGCAGGGTGTACGGCATGCCACTGCGGGCCGCCTCGTACGCCGTCAGGCGCGCCCCCTGCAGCAACGGCCTCGTCTCGTCCACCCACAGCCGCCGCAGCCGCCCCGCCCGGTGCGCGGCGAGCGCCACCGCGAACGCCGTGCCCTCCCCGCCCGACACCAGCGAACCGGTGTTGCAGTGGGTCAGGATCCGGTGCCCGCCCGCCGGCAGCAGTTCGTCCAGCAGCGTCAGCCCGTGGGCCGCCATCCGGGCGCTGGCCTCGGCGTCCTCCCGGTGCAGTGCCCGCGCCGCGGCCAGTGCCGCCACGGCCGCGGCGGTGGGCTCACCGGTGCGGACCAGCGCCGCCCGGTGCGCCGACTCCGCCCGCCGCACCCCGACGGACAGGTTCACCGCGGTGGGCCTGGCCCCTTCCAGCGCCCGCGCCGCCTCGGCCACGTCGAAGCCGCGCGCGGCGGCGAGCGCGACGCCGTACGCCCCCGCGATCCCGAGCAGCGGTGCGCCGCGCACGGCGAGCGAACGGATCGCCTCCACCAGCGCCGACGCATCCGTACACACCAACTCGACCTCTTCGACCGGGAGCCTCGTCTGATCGAGAAGGACCAGTACGGGCCCCTCTGGTGGTTCCTCCCATCGGATCGCCGGTATCCCGGTCGGCCGCTTGTCCACGCCGGTTCGCGCCTGCTGATCAGCCATGCCGTCAGTCTGCCCCGGATCCGGCGGACAATTGAAGAAGTCCCGTCCCCACTGCGGCCGGTACCCCGATGACCGGCCCATGGCACGATGGCTGCCAACCCGCCGCGTCGACCGCGGACGGGCACCGAGAAGGAGCTTCGATGACAGACACTCCGGGCTGGGCCTCGCCCGGATCCGCCCCGTCGTCCGAGGGGCGGGAACCCGGTGCGTCCGGCCCCGCCGAGCCCGCCGACCGCCCCGGCCCCACCGAGCCCGCGCCGCAGCAGGGCCCGGACCCGCAGGGCCCAGGCACGAAATGGTCCAAGGAGCAGCCCCCGCCCGCCCAGTGGTCGGCACCCACCGGTGCCCCCGGGGCGCCGGGCCCGCACCAGACCCCGCCGCCCCCGCCGCCCGGCCCCGGCTGGGGCGGTCAGCCCCCAGGCGCCCCGGGCCCGGGCGGCTACGGCGGTCACGGCGGCGGATACGCGGGCCCGCCCGCCGGCTACGGCGGCGGCCACCCGGCCTGGGGCGGCTGGGGCGGACCGCCGCCCGCCGCCAAGCCCGGTGTCATCCCGCTGCGCCCGCTCGGTGTCGGTGAAATCCTCGACGGCGCCGTCTCCACCATGCGCACCTACTGGCGCTCGGTCCTCGGCATCTCGCTGGCGGTCGCCCTGGTCACCGAGACCGGCCTGGTCCTCCTGCAGGGCTTCGTCCTCAACGACGCCCTCACCAGCACCTCGCTCGACAGCCAGACCGCCACCCCGGGCGAGGTGCTGCGCAGCCTGCGCGACACCATGATCGGCACCGGACTCCTCACGGTGGTCTCGGCAGCCGCCACCATCGTCGCGACCGCCCTGCTCACCACCATCACCAGCCGTGCCGTGCTCGGCAAGCCGGTCAGCACCGGCGAGGCCTGGCGCGAGGCCCGCCCGCGGCTGCTCAAGCTGTGCGGTCTGCTCATCCTGCTCGGCCTGATCGTCTTCGGCGTGCTCGCCGCCGGCGCGCTGCCCGGTCTCCTGGTCCTGATCGCCAGTGACAGCGACGCCGCGGGGGCCGCGCTGATGGCCCTCGGCATCCTCGCCGCCATCGTCGTCGCGGTGTGGCTGAGCATCCGCTACTACCTGGCCGCACCCGCCCTGATGCTGGAACGACAGGGCATCCGCAAGTCCATGAGCCGATCCGCCCGCCTGGTGCGGGGCTCCTGGTGGCGCGTCTTCGGCATCCAGTTGCTCGCCGGCCTGATCGCGAACATCGTCTCCGCGATCGTGACCATCCCCTTCGCCGTCATCGGCGCGGCCGCGAGCGGCGACGGCATGGCCGACTTCCTCGGCACCAACGACGGACACGTCGGCTGGGCGTTCCTGATCATCCGGTCCGTCGGCTCCGTGATCGGCACCACGCTCACCCTCCCGATCAGCGCCGGCGTCACTGCGCTGCTCTACATCGACCAGCGCATCCGCCGCGAAGCCCTCGATCTGGAACTGGCCCGCGCCGCCGGTGTCCAGGGACACGGCACCGGCGCCCCCGGTCCCGTCCCCGGGAGCTGACACGGTGAGCTTCACGGGGGGAGTACTCACGGCGGCGCTCCCGTCGGGCGCGACCACGGTCGTACGGGTGTGGCGCGCGTCGGACCGTACGCTCCTGGCGACCGGCGGCTCGGGTGACGAGCCGCCGGTGACCATCCCGCGCGATCCCGCGCGGGAAGCGGCCCGGCGCGAACTGTCCGAGCGGATGTACCACGAGAACGATCCCAGCCTGTTCCAGCGCGCGCTGAACGCGTTCTGGGAGTGGCTGGACCGGCTGTTCGGCACGGCCGCGTCGGCCACCCCCGGCGGCGCGGTCGGCCTGTTCGTCGTCATCCTGTTCGTCGTCGCCGTCCTGGCCGCCCTCTGGTGGCGCCTCGGCACCCCCCGCCGCCGACCCGCCTCCGCCCCGTCCCTGTTCGACGAGCGCACCCGCAGCGCCGCCGAACACCGCGCGGCCGGCGAAGCACACGCGGCCCAGGGCCACTGGAACCAGGCCGTCCAGGAACGCATGCGGGCCGTGGTCCGCTCCCTGGAGGAACGCGCCCTGCTCGACGTCCGCCCGGGCCGCACCGCCGACGAAGCGGCCGCCGAGGCCGGCCGCGCCCTGCCCGCCCACGCGGACCGGCTGCGCGCCGCCGCACGCGCGTTCGACGACGTCACATACGGCGGACGCAGTGCCGACGAGCAGTCGTACCGCCGCCTCGCCGAACTCGACCACGACCTGGAGATCACCAGGCCGACCCTCGCCGGCAGCGCCGCCGGCACAGCCCACCGCGCCCGCCAGGGGGCGGCCGAATGACCACCGAGGCCCCGCCGACGACCACCACCTCCACCGCGCCCACCGGCCGCCGGATGTGGACGCGGACACGCGGCATCGCGCTCGCCGTCGTCCTGATCCTGGCCGCGGCCGTCGCCATGGCCGCCGTGCGCTCCACCGCCCGCCACGGCGAACTGGACCCGCGCTCCGCCGACCCCTACGGCAGCCGCGCCGTCTTCGAACTCCTCGCCCAGCGGGGCGTCTCCACGCGCGTGGTCACCACACTCGACGCGGCACGCTCCGCCGCCGGCCCCGACACCACCCTGCTCGTCGCCGTACCCGATCGGCTGACCCACCGGCAACAGACCGCGCTGCACACGGCGACGGCGGACGCCGGCGGGCGTACCGTCCTGGTCGCCCCCGGCGGCTGGTCCGTCGAACGGCTCGCCCCCGGGGTCACCGCGGACCCCGCCACCAGCGGCCACTCCACGCTCGCCCCGGACTGCGCCCTGCCCGAGGCCCGCCGCGCGGGCACCGCCGACACCGGCGGCGTCCGCTACACCACCACCCACCTCGACGCCGACTCCTGCTACCCCAGCGAGCGCCTCGCCACCCTGCTGCGTCTCCCGGCGGTCTCCGGGAGCGGCGACACCGTCGTGCTCGGCGCGCCCGACATCCTCTACAACGACCGCCTCGACGAGGAGGGCAACGCCTCCCTCGCCCTTCAACTCCTCGGCTCCCGCCCGCATCTGGTCTGGTACCTCCCCTCGCTGTCCGACGCCTCCGGCGCCCGAACCGGCGACCAGAAGGGCCTGTTCGACCTGCTCCCCACGGGCTGGCTCTGGGCCACCCTGCAACTCTTCATCGCGGCGGCCCTCGCCGCCTTCTGGCGGGCACGCCGATTCGGCCCCCTCGTAGCCGAGAAACTCCCCGTGGCGATCCGCGCCTCCGAGACCACCGAGGGCCGCGCCCGCCTCTACCACAAGGCCAACGCCCGTGACCGCGCGGCCGACGCTCTGCGCTCCTCCACCCGCACCCGCCTCGCCCCCCTCGCCGGCGTCCCGGTCGCCCAGGCACACACGCCCGAGGCTCTGCTTCCCGCCCTCTCCGCCCGCCTTTCCGGCGACGGACAGGTCCTGCACTCCCTCCTCTTCGGACCGCCGCCCGGCGACGACGCGGCCCTCATCGCACTCACCGACCAACTCGACGCCCTCGAAAGAGAGGTACGCCGTTCATGATGGACCCGACCACTGACAACGCCGGGCAGAGCGGGGACGCGGGCACCGCCCGCACCGCGCTGGAAGCCCTGCGCGCCGAGATCGCCAAAGCCGTGGTCGGCCAGGACCCCGCCGTGACCGGCCTCGTCGTCGCCCTCCTCTGCCGCGGACACGTACTGCTGGAAGGAGTCCCCGGGGTCGCCAAAACGTTGCTCGTCCGGGCCCTCGCATCCGCCCTGGAACTCGACACCAAACGTGTCCAGTTCACCCCGGACCTGATGCCGAGCGACGTCACCGGCTCCCTCGTCTACGACACCCGCACCGCCGAGTTCTCCTTCCAGCCCGGCCCGGTCTTCACCCACCTGCTCCTGGCGGACGAGATCAACCGCACCCCGCCCAAGACCCAGTCCTCGCTGCTGGAGGCCATGGAGGAGCGTCAGGTCACGGTCGACGGCATCCCGCGCCCGCTCCCCGAGCCGTTCCTCGTCGCCGCGACGCAGAACCCGGTCGAGTACGAGGGCACCTACCCGCTCCCGGAAGCACAGCTGGACCGGTTCCTGCTGAAGCTCACGATCCCCCTGCCCTCCCGTCAGGACGAGATCGACGTCCTCACCCGGCACGCCTCGGGCTTCGACCCGCGCGACCTGCGCGCCGCCGGCGTACGCCCCGTCGCCGGCCCCGCGGACCTGGAGGCGGCCCGCGCCGCGGTCGCCAAGACGACCGTGTCACCCGAGATCACCGCCTACGTCGTGGACATCTGCCGCGCCACCCGCGAGTCGCCGTCACTCACCCTCGGCGTCTCCCCGCGCGGCGCCACCGCCCTGCTCGCCACCTCACGCGCCTGGGCCTGGCTGACGGGCCGGGACTACGTCATCCCCGACGACGTGAAAGCCCTGGCCCTGCCGACCCTCCGGCACCGCGTCCAACTGCGACCGGAGGCCGAAATGGAGGGTGTGACCGCCGACTCCGTCATCAACGCCATCCTCTCCCACGTCCCGGTCCCCCGCTGATGGCACTCACCGGACGCGCCGCTCTCCTCGCGGCCCTCGGATCGATCCCCGTCGGCCTCCTGGAACCGGGCTGGACGGGCATCCTCGCGGTCAACGGTCCCCTGGCCCTGGCCTGCGCCTGCGACTTCGCGCTGGCCGCGCCGGTACGCCGTCTGCTGCTGACCCGCTCCGGCGACACCACCGTGCGTCTCGGTGACACGGCGGACGTCACGCTGACGGTGACCAATCCGTCCCGCCGGCCCCTGCGCACGCAGCTCAGGGATGCCTGGCCACCGAGCGCATGGCAACCGGGCACCGGGACCGAGGCGTCCCGGCACCGGCTGACCGTCCCCCCGGGCGAGCGCCGGCGCGTGACGACCAGGCTGCGCCCCACCCGCCGCGGCGACCGCTCGGCCGACCTCGTCACCATTCGCTCCTACGGTCCCCTGGGTCTGTTCACCCGCCAGGGCACCCACAAGGTGCCCTGGACGGTACGAGTCCTGCCCCCGTTCACCAGCCGCAAGCACCTTCCGTCGAAACTCGCCCGATTGCGTGAACTCGACGGTCGTACCAGCGCGCTGACCCGTGGGGAGGGCACGGAGTTCGACAGCCTCCGCGAGTACGTGCCCGGGGACGACACCCGTTCCATCGACTGGCGCGCCACGGCCCGGCAGTCCTCCGTCGCGGTACGCACCTGGCGTCCGGAGCGCGACCGGCACATCCTGCTGGTCCTGGACACCGGCCGTACCTCGGCCGGCCGAGTCGGCGACGCCCCACGGCTCGACGCCTCGATGGACGCGGCCTTGCTGCTCGCGGCCCTCGCCTCGCGCGCGGGCGACCGGGTGGCACTGCTGGCCTACGACCGCCGGGTACGCGCGCTGGTCCAGGGCCGCACGGCCGGCGATGTCCTGCCTTCCCTGGTCAACACGATGGCCATGCTGGAACCGGAACTCGTCGAGACCGATGCGCGTGGTCTCACCGCCACCGCACTGCGTACGGCACCTCGGCGCTCTTTGCTCGTGCTTTTCACGACGCTGGACGCGGCACCGGTGGAGCAGGGGCTGCTTCCCGTGCTTCCCCAGCTCACTCAGCGTCATACGGTTCTGGTCGCGTCGGTGGCGGATCCGCACATTGCCCGCATGGCGCAGGCCCGGGGCAACGTGGAGGCCGTCTACGAGGCGGCGGCAGCGGCTCATGCGCGTAACGAACGCCGACGCACTGCCGAACAGCTCCGTCGTCATGGGGTGACGGTGGTGGACGCGACTCCGGAGGAACTGGCGCCGGCACTCGCGGACGCCTATCTGGCGCTGAAAGCGGCGGGCCGGCTCTGAGAACCCTCGCAGTCCCTTCGGGGACGTCATACATCCATAACGCAGAAAACCCCCGCACCATACGATGCGGGGGTTTTCCCTAAAAATTGTTCGGCGGCGTCC
>NZ_BAAASM010000070.1:0-78408 GCF_039532885.1 Streptomyces nogalater
AGCCCAGCGACATGCCGTGGAAGGCGTTGGTGAACGACACGACCGCCTCGCGGCCCTTCACCTTGCGGGCCAGCTTCAGGGCGGACTCCACCGCGTTGGTGCCCGTCGGCCCCGGGAACATCACCTTGTACGGCAGATCCCGCGGGCGCAGCACCAGGTCCTGGAAGGCGCGCAGGAAGGTCCGCTTGGCCGTGGTCGACATGTCCAGGCCGTGGGTGACGCCGTCCCGCTCCAGATAGTCGAGCAGCGCCCGTTTCAGTACCGGGTTGTTGTGGCCGTAGTTGAGTGATCCGGCGCCGGCGAAGAAGTCCAGGTAGGCATGGCCGTCCTCGTCGTACATCCGGCTGCCCTGGGCCCGGTCGAAGACGGTGGGCCAGCCGCGGCAGTAGCTGCGTACCTCGGATTCGAGGGTCTCGAACACGCTCAGGTCGGGCTGGGTGATGGTCACGGTGGATTCGCTCCTCAGTGGGCGGTGGACGCGGTCAACGGGCCGATGCGGTAAAGGACTTCGGGGTCGTGCGAGCCGCCCGGGAACAGGTCGGCGGGGAACAGCACCTCGCGGGTGACCCGTGCGCCGTGCCGCTCGGCGAACGAGGTGAACAGGCGCTCGGAGGCGGTGTTGCCGGGGGTGATGGTGGTCTCCAGCTCGGTGATGCCGTGCGAGGCGGTCAGGCGCGCGGTCAGTCCGTCCAGCAGCCTGGCGGCGATGCCGTAGCCCCGGTGGGCGGCGTCGACGGCCACCTGCCAGACGAGCAGGGTGCGGGGGCGGCCGGGCCGCAGGTAACCGGTGACGAAGCCGACCGGCTCCCCGTCCGCACCACGGGCCACCACCGAGGTGCCGGCGAAGTCCCGGCACCACAGCAGATAGCTGTAGGAGGAGTTGAGGTCGAGGGTTTTCGATTCCTTGGCGATGCGCCAGAGCGCGGCTCCGTCGCTGGTCGCCGGACGTTCGATGAGCAGGTCTGCGGGTGCGGCGGTCATGCGGCACGAATTTAGCGAGGTGAATTCGAAAACGCACGGGAGTCGGTGCGAGGTGTCCTCGACGCCTAGGTGATATGTCCGCAATGACCCCAGGAAAATCGGGACAAACTTCCTTGGTTGTGGAGTGTGTCACAGCCCGAAATGCGCGGGAAACCCGCCGGAAAACTTCCCCGTTTAGCCCTGCAAAAAGCGGGCAGAAGAAGATGGGAAGCTATCGTCCGGCGAATTGGCGGGAATTGTGAAAATGAAATGGAGTGGGTTTCGATAACGTCCGGGCATAAAAAAGTTCCCGGGAGCCGGGCCCCCGGGAACAGCGAACGGCGCCTAGCGCCAGGCGTCCTCCGCGGCCCGGCGGGCGGCGGCCGGATCGACCGTCAGGCCCCGCTCCGCGAGCGCCGCGCCCAGCGCCGCCAGCGAGCCCTGCACCGCGCCCGGCGTCGCGTCCCGCCCGTAGTGGTTGAGCCGGATCATCTCCTTGGCCAGCGCCCCGCCGCCGGCCGCCAGCGGCAGCGCCGGATCGCTCCGCAGGGCCCGCGCCACCACCTCCGACGCCACCACGCCGGACGGCACCCGCAGCGTCGTGGCGACCGGCGCCGCGTCCCGCTCCCGGTGCACATACGGCTCCAGGCCCCCGCCCAGCGCCACCGCGCCGGCCCGCGCGGCCCGCGCCGCGCGGGCGTGCCGGTCCATCACCGTCCGGAGCCCCTCCGACTCGATCCGCTCCAGGCACGCCTCGAGCGCCAGCATCTCCAGCTGGGCCGGCGCGTGCGGCAGCGCCCTGCGGCCGGCGTCGATCCAGCGCTCCTTCCAGTCCAGCAGGGACAGATAGGAGCGGCGCGGGGCGCCGGGGTTGGCGGCCATCCGGGCCCACGCCCGCTCGCTCACCGAGATCGCCGACACCCCCGCCGGGCCGCCCATGGCCTTCTGCGCCCCGATCACGCACAGGTCCACACCCCAGGCGTCCGGCAGCACCGGCTCCGCGCCCACGGAGGCCACCGCGTCCAGATAGAAGAGGGCACCCTGCTCCCGTACCGCCTCGCCGATCTCCGCGACCGGGTTGGTGTTGCCGGTCGCCGCCTCGGCGTGCACCAGCGACACGAAGTCGATCTCCGGGTGCTCGGCGAACGCCTCCCGGATCCGCTCCGCGGTCACCGCCGTGTGGAAGGGGACGGCGAGGTCGTGCACGGTGGCGCCGGCGTCCCGCAGCCAGTCGCCGAAGGTCTGGCCGTACGGACCCGTGATCACGTTCAGGGCCACCGTGCCCGGGCCGGCCGCCGAGCGGATCGCGCCCTCCAGCGGCAGCAGCGCCTCGCCCTGGGTGATCAGGACATCCTGCCGGGTGTCCAGCAGCCGGGCCACGCCGTCCTCGATGGCGGCGAAGCGCTCGGCACCGAGCGGGGGCAGATCGAGGAAGGGGTGGGTCACGGCGTGCTCTCTCTTCATACGGACGTCGATTCCCTCGATCTTAGGTGCAATGGCCCCGTTACCATGGGTTTGATTTGAGGGACTCAAACTTTTCCTTATAATCGGAACCCAATGTTCCCTACCGGGAGATTCCCCCCATGACAACGCTCCTCGGACGCCGGACCCGCGCTCTGGCAGCCATCACCGTGACGGCCGGGCTCGCGCTCGTGGCCGGCTGCTCCTCGGACGACGGCGGGGGGAGCGGCAAGACCACCGTCAAGGGCGTCCACCTGGCCAAGGCGGGGCAGCTGACCACCTGCACCCACCTCCCGTACCCGCCGTTCCAGTCGGAGGTCGACGGCAAGGTGCAGGGCTTCGACGTCGCCCTGATCGACCTCGTCGCCAAGGACCTCGGTGTCGAGCAGAACATCCGCGACACGCCCTTCGAGAACTTCAAGACCGGCGCCTTCCTGAACTCCGGGGAATGCGACCTGGCCGCCGCCGGCATGACCATCACCGACGAGCGGAAGAAGAACGTCGATTTCTCCGACCCGTACTTCGAGGCCACCCAGGCCGTCCTCGTCGACAAGGACAGCGGGATCACCTCACTCGCCGACGTGAAGGCCAAGGGCAGGAAGCTCGGCGCCCAGGCGCAGACCACCGGCGAGGACTACGCCAAGGAGAAGGGCTACGACCCGGTCTCCTTCGAGTCCTCCGACGCGGTCCTCAACGGCCTGCGCACCGGCCAGGTCAAGGCCGTCGTCATCGACTACCCGGTGGTCCAGGGCTGGCTGAAGGACAAGGCCACCGCGGACAAGTTCAAGGTGGTCGACAACCTCAAGACCGGTGAGCAGTACGGCTTCACCGTCAAGAAGGGCAACACGGCGCTGCGCGACGCCATCAACAAGGCCCTCAAGCAGGCCAAGGCCGACGGCACCTACAAGAAGATCTACGAGAAGTGGATCGGCCCGTACGACGCCTCCGTAGCGTCTCCCGCCGCCTCATGACCGATACGGACACCACTCTCCAGCCGAAGAAGAAGGGACTGACCCGGCGGCAGAAGCGCGCCGTGTCGCGGGGCGCGCAGTACGCCGTCTTCGCCGCCGCCGTGGTCGCCTTCGCGGTCACGGCCGACTGGGGCCGGCTGCGCAACCAGTTCGCCCAGGCCGACATCGCCGAGCAGATGTTCCCGGACGTCATCACGCTGGCGCTGAAGAACACCGTGCTGTACACGCTGTCCGGCTTCGTGGTCGGGCTGGTCCTCGGCATGGTCATCGCGCTGATGCGGCTGTCCTCCGTGGGCCCCTACCGGTGGCTGGCGGGCATCTACATCGAGATCTTCCGCGGCCTGCCCGCCCTGCTGATCTTCATCTTCGTCGGCGTGGCCGTGCCCCTCGCGTTCCCCGGCACGGAGATCCCCGGCGGCACCTACGGCAAGGTCGCCCTCGCGCTCGGCCTGGTCTCCGCCGCCTACATGGCCGAGACCATCCGAGCCGGCATCCAGGCCGTACCCAAGGGACAGATGGAGGCGGCCCGTTCGCTCGGTTTCTCGCCGGCGAAGGCCATGATCTCGATCATCATCCCGCAGGCGTTCCGGATCATCCTGCCGCCGCTGACCAACGAACTCGTCCTGCTGTTCAAGGACTCCTCGCTGGTGCTGTTCCTCGGCGTCACCCTGGAGGAGCGCGAACTGTCCAAGTTCGGCCGGGACCTGGCCAGCACGACCGCCAACTCCACGCCGATCCTGGTCGCGGGCCTGTGCTACCTGCTGGTCACCATCCCGCTCAGCTTCGTCGTCCGCCGTATGGAGACCAAGGCCCAGGAGGCGATCCGGTGAGCCGTCCGGAGATCGAAGTCCGCGGGCTGCACAAGTCCTTCGGCGACAACGAGGTGCTGCGCGGCATCGACCTGGAGATCGGCCAGGGCGAGGTCGTCTGTGTCATCGGTCCCTCCGGGTCCGGCAAGTCGACGCTGTTGCGCTGTGTGAACCTGCTGGAGGAGCCCACCAAGGGCCGGGTCTTCGTCGGCGGCACCGAGGTGACCGACCCGGACGTCGACATCGACGCCGTACGCCGCCGTATCGGCATGGTCTTCCAGCAGTTCAACCTCTTCCCGCACCTGAGCGTCACCGAGAACCTCGCGCTGCCCCAGCGCCGGGTGCTCGGGCGGGACAAGGCGACCGCCGCGCGGATCGCCGCCGAGAACCTGGCCCGGGTCGGCCTGTCCGAGAAGGCGGACGCCTATCCGTCCTCCCTCTCCGGCGGCCAGCAGCAGCGCGTCGCCATCGCCCGCGCGCTCGCCATGGGCCCCGAGGTGATGCTCTTCGACGAGCCGACCTCCGCGCTCGACCCCGAGCTGGTCGGCGATGTCCTCGCCGTCATGCGCATGCTCGCCCGGGAGGGCATGACGATGATGGTCGTCACCCACGAGATGACCTTCGCCCGCGAGGTCGCCGACCGGGTCGTCTTCATGGACGGCGGGGTGATCGTCGAGGACGGCAGCCCCGAGCGGGTCATCGGCGACCCGCGCCACGAACGCACCCGGCACTTCCTGTCCCGGCTGCTGGACCCGGCGATGGCCGAGGTGGAGGAGGAGACCTCCGACCAGGTGGGCAAGGTGGAGCCGTAGGCCGTTAGGGTGCGGTGCATGAGCGATGGCGCCGTACTGCACGTGAAGGGACGGGTGCTGGCCGGCCCGGACGACGTCCGGGACGAGCTGTGGGTGGTCGGGGGCCGTATCTCCTACGACCGCCCCGCCGGCGCCCGCGACATCCGGACCGTCACCGGCTGGGCCCTGCCCGGCCTGGTCGACGCGCACTGCCATGTGGGCCTGGACGCGCACGGCCCGGTCGACGCCGAGACCGCCGAGAAGCAGGCGCTCACCGACCGGGACGCGGGCACCCTGCTGATCAGGGACGCCGGCTCGCCCTCCGACACCCGCTGGATCGACGACCGCGCCGACCTGCCGAAGATCATCCGGGCGGGCCGGCACATCGCCCGCACCCGCCGCTACATCCGCAACTACGCCTGGGAGATCGAACCGGACGACCTCGTCGCCTACGTCGCCCAGGAGGCCCGGCGCGGCGACGGCTGGGTCAAGCTGGTCGGCGACTGGATCGACCGCGACCTCGGCGACCTCGCGCCCTGCTGGCCCCGCGAGGCGGTGGAGGCGGCCATCGCCGAGGCCCACCGGCTCGGCGCGCGCGTCACCGCGCACTGCTTCGCGGAGAGCTCGCTGCGCGACCTGGTCGAGGCGGGCATCGACTGCGTCGAGCACGCGACCGGGCTCGGCGAGGACCTGATCCCGCTGTTCGCCGAGCGGGGCGTCGCCATCGTGCCCACCCTCGTCAACATCGCCACCTTCCCCGGGCTCGCGGAGGGCGGCGAGACGAAGTTCCCCCGCTGGTCCGCCCATATGCGCCGGCTGCACGAGCGGCGCTACGACACCGTGCGCGGCGCCTACGACGCCGGCATCCCGGTCTTCGTCGGCACGGACGCCGGCGGCTCGCTGGCCCACGGTCTGGTCGCCGAGGAGGTCGCCGAACTGGTCACCGCCGGCATCCCGCCCCTCGCGGCCCTGTCGGCGACGACCTGGGGGGCCCGCGCCTGGCTCGGCCGGCCCGGACTGGAGGAGGGCGCCCCCGCCGACCTGGTGGTGTACGAGTCCGATCCCCGGGCCGACGTACGGGTGCTGGCGGCGCCGCGCCGGGTGGTGCTGAACGGGCGGGTCGTCGAGTAGCCGGGCCCCCGATTCGAATCACCGTGCGGGGTATTCACGTTCGGGTGAAGTGACCCCGGAACGCTGACCGTTCACCCACACCGGGGACAAGGTTGACGGGTCCCAAGTACTTTCCTCTGGGGGTCCCACCGCCTTGAACAGCAACAACTTCCGCATGCCCGCGCGCCGTTCGGCCGCCCTCGCGACGGCCGCCGCCCTCACCGCGATGCCCGTGGTCCTGGGCGCGGGCACCGCGCACGCGACCACCGGCCACGGCCGCGCCTCCGCCGTCGCGCTGCGCACCGCGCTCGACGTGTCCCTGCTGAACAAGACCGTGAACGTCCCGCTCGCGGTCTCCCTCAACGAGGTCCAGGCACCGCGCAGCGCGGACCGCACGGCGCTGTCCGTCCGGCTCGACGGCGTCGACGGCGGCAAACCGTTCACCGTGCTCGGCGCGGACGTCGCCGAGTCGAAGGCCACGGCCACCACCCGGCGCGCCGAGGGCTCGGTCCGCATCGCCCACGCCCGGCTGCACGTCCCCGGGCTGCCGCTGCTGTCCCTGATCGAGGCGGAAACGGTCACCGCCCGGGCCACGTGCGAAGCCGGCAAGGCACCCACCGCCGAGGCGAACGTCCTCGGCACCGTCACCGTCCTCGGCAAGCGCGTCACCCTCACCGCCGGCGGCCCCGTCGAGGTGAAGGTGCCCGGCGTCGGCGAGGTCCGCCTCGACCTGTCCCGGCACACCACGACGACCCGCACGGCCGCCGCGACCGCCCTCGGACTGAAGGTCTCCGTCAACCCGCTGAAGCTCAACGTCGCCGAGGTCGAGGGCACGCTGACCCTGGCCGGGGCCACCTGCGAGTCCCCGACGGCCCCGCCCACCGCCAAGCCGGTCCCCGGCCACGACCCGGCCGCCGGCACCCGCCCCCAGGGCGCCCCGTCGCAGGCCAACCTCGCGGAGACCGGCGGCGACTCGACCACCGCCTACATCGCGGGCGGCGCGCTGGCGCTGCTGCTGGCGGGCGGAGGAGCGCTGACCCTGGCCCGCCGCAGGAAGCACTGACGGCTCCGGCCGCTCCCCGCCGCGCGGGTCACCCCGGGTAGGGAGCGGCCTCCCGGCCCGCTCGCAGGGTGTTCGTCCACCAGAACAGCTGGTCCAGCAGGGTCCTGGCATACCTGGGGGCCTCGGGGTCGAGGGGGCGGCCGTCCTGCCAGGCGGTGTAGCAGTTCGGGAAGGACAGCCCGTCGCGGACGGTCACCGCGTGGAGTTCGGTCAGCACGTTCTCCAGGTGCAGTACGGCGTGCCGGCCGCCGGCCGCGCCGCCGTAGCTGACGAAGGCGACGGGCTTCGCCGTCCACTGGGTGAAGTGCCAGTCGACGGCCGCCTTGAGGGAGGCGGGGTAGCTGTGGTTGTACTCCGGGGTGACGATGACGAACGCGTCGGCGTCCCCCAGGGCCGAGGTGAGCGCGGCCATTCCGGCGGGGCGGGGGTAGTCGGCGCCGGCGTGCTTCGGCGAGGCGGCGGGGAGCGCCAGCGGGAGGTCGACATCGGCCAGGTCGACGACGTCCACCTCGAAGCCGCCGTGGGCGCGGGCCTGTCCGGCCACCCACGCACCCACGACCGGGCCGAACCGGCCCTCCCGGACGCTTCCCACGATGATCAGCAGCTTGTGCGCGGTGTTCTCCATGGCCCCCACCCTCGGCCGCCCCGCACCCGGTAACCAGGCCGGGCCCAGGCTGGCCCCCGCAGGGCCACGCCGAGCCCTCCACCCGCCGCGGGCGGCCGCTCTATCCTCGCCGCATGGGGACACCACTGGGGGACTTCGTCCGGGCCAAGCGCGACAGCATCCAGCCGGAGACGCTGGGGCTGCCGGAGCGGGGCCGCCGCCGGTCGCCGGGCCTGCGCCGGCTGGACCTGGCCGCACGGGCCGGCATCAGCGTGGAGTACCTGACCCGGATCGAACAAGGCCGGGACCGCAACCCCTCGGTGGCGGTGGTGGGCGCCCTCGCCGACGCACTCGGCCTCGATCCGGCCGAACGCGACCACCTGCGCTACCTCGCGAAGATCACCGGCGGCGAGTGCACCGCCCACACCCGTGCGGCACCGGCCCGCCGGGACGTCCGCCCCTCGGTCCTGCGGACCCTGCGCCTGCTGGAGCCGGGCATCGCGGTGGTGACGAACCGGCTGGGCGACATCCTCGCCCGCACCGGCGGCTACGAGACACTGGCCGAGGGCACCGGACTGCTGGACGGCGATGCCCCGAACCTCACCCGGTACGTCTTCACCGACCCGCGCGCCCGCGCCTTCTTCGCCGACTGGGACGCCGTCGCCGACGAGCAGGCCTTCGACCTGTCGCTCGGCGCGTCCGCCGAGAACTCGCAACGGCTGACCGCCGAACTGGCCACCGTGGCGGGCCCCGAGCTCACCCGCCGCCTGAACCGGCACGTGGTCCCCCGGCGGGGCACGCTCCGGCTGAACCACCCCACCGGGCACGGACTCCGGCTCCTCCGCGAGACGCTGGACCTCACGGGGGACGCCCAGCAGCTGGTGGTGTTCCTGCCGGCGGACGACGAGACGGCCCGGACATGCGAGCGACTCCGGGAACGCCCGAGGCTGAGGGCGATCTCGTAACGGAACACCCTCAGCCGGTACGGCCCGCTCAGCCGCCAGGGGCGAGCGCGGCCGACAGCGCCCGAAGGAACCCGTTCACCGTCGCCCGGTCCCGCACGGCAAGCCGCACCCAGTCCTCCCCGAGCCCGGGGAACGTGTCCCCGCGCCGCACCGCGTAGCCGAGGTCGCGCAACCGCCGCCGTACCCCGGCCGCGCCCGGCATCCGCACCAGCACGAACGGCCCCTCCGCGGGCTCCGCCACCCGCACACCGCGGGAGGCGAGGGAACGCAGCCCGGCCACCAGATGCGCCCGGTCGCCCGCGATGCGGTGGGCGGCGTGGCCCGCCTCGGCCAGGGCCCGGGGGGTCACGCACGCCCGCGCCGCGGCCAGGGCCGGGGTCGACACCGGCCACAGCGGCTGGGCCCGCTCCAGCTCCGCGATGATCTCCGGGGAGGCGAGCACATAGCCGATGCGCAGGCCGGCCAGACCCCAGGTCTTCGTCAGGCTGCGCAGCACGACGAGCCCGGGCACGTCGGTGCGGCCGGCCAGGGACTCCCGCTCGCCCGGGACCGCGTCCATGAACGCCTCGTCCACCACCAGCGTCCGGCCGGGCCGGGCGAGCCCGGCGACCGTCCGCGCCGGGTGCAGGACCGACGTCGGATTGGTGGGGTTGCCGATCACCACCAGGTCGGCGTCCTCCGGGACGGCCGGCGGATCCAGCCGGAACCCGTCCCGCTCCCGCAGCAGCACCCGGTCCACGCTGTGCCCGGCGTCCCGCAGCGCCGCCTCCGGCTCCGTGAACTGCGGATGCACGACCACCGGCCGGCGCACCTTCAGCGCGCGGGCCAGCAGGACGAACGCCTCCGCGGCCCCCGCCGTCAGCAGCACCCGCTCCACCGGCAGCCCGTGCCGCCCGGCCACCGCCGCCCGCGCGGCCCGCCCGTCCGGGTAGGCCGCGAGGGAGGACAGCGAGGCGGCGATCTCCTCCCGCAGCCACGACGGGGGCGTGTCCGCCCGGACATTGACGGCGAGGTCGGTCAACCCCGCCCCGGCGTCGCGGACCTCGGCGTCCCCGTGGTGCCGCAGGTCCGGCTCCGGGGCGTCCGTCGGCTCAGTGCGCATGGCTGTGCGAGTGGCCCCCGTGATGGTGGTGCCCGTGCCCGTGGTGGTGTCCGTCGTCGTCCGGGTGGAAGTGCGGCTGCTGCGGCAGCCCCACCTTGTCCTCGAACCCCGGCAGCGCGATCCGGTACACGCACGAGTCGCAGTTCATCCGCAGATCGCCCTTGACGGCCTCCTCGTACCGCTCCATCACCAGGTCCAGCAGTTCCGGCTCGGGCCCGATGACATCGGCCGACCGCACGTCCAGCTCCGGGTGCGCCGCGGCCCACTGTGTCGTCTGCTGCCGCACCCGGTCCGGCAGGATCCCGGTGAACAGGAAGTACGGCAGGACGACGATCCGCTTCGCCCCCAGCGCCGCGCACCGGTCCAGGCCGCTCGGCACGTCCGGCGCGGCCAGCGACACGAACGCCGTCTCCACCCCGGCGTACCCGCGGCCCTCCCACAGCAGCCGCGCCGCCTTGAACACCTCGGCGTTGGCGTCGGGGTCGGTGGAGCCGCGCCCGACCAGCAGCACGGTCACGTCCGCGCGGTCGGCGCCGTCCAGCACCTCGGCCAGCCGCCGCTCCAGCACGCTCAGCAGCGCCGGGTGCGGGCCCAGCGGGCGGCCGTAGGTGTAGGAGATGCCCGGGTGCCGCTCCTTCTCGCGGGCCAGCGCGGCCGGGATGTCGCCCTTGGCGTGCCCGGCGGACACCAGCATCAGCGGCACCGCGGCGAACCGGCGCACGCCCTGCCCGACCAGTTCGGCGACGGCCTCGCCGAGCGGCGGCGGGGACAGCTCGATGAAGCCGCCCGCGACGGGCAGACCGGGGTGGCGGCGCCCGAGTTCCCGGACGAAGTCGCGGAACGCCTCGGCACCGGCGTCGTCACGGGTGCCGTGGCCGGCGATGAGCAGGGCGGGCGGGGTGGTCACGAGATCTCCTCGGAGTGTGAAACGGGGTGGTACGGCAGGGCGTCGAGCGCGGCGGACGCGACCGCCGGCCCGCCTTTGTCGGACGCGTCGCGCACGGCGGGCAGCCCGCTCCCGCGCGACACGGCCCCGGACTCGACCGCGCCGGCGAAGCCGACCGGCAGTCCGACGGCGAGCGCCGGGGCGGCGTCCGGGTGGACGACACGGTTCACCGCGGCTCCTCCTGCCAGCGGTAGCCGCGCGGGGTCACCATGCGCCCCGCGATGATCCGGGTGGCCGTGTTGCCGACGGTGACGACCGTCATCATGTCGACGGCCGCCGGATCCAGCGCGGCCAGCGTGGTGACCCGGCTGGACTCGTCCGGCCGGGACGCGTTGCGTACGACACCGACGGGCGTCGCCGGCTCCCGGTGCCCGGCGAGGATCGCCAGGGCCTTGGGCAGCTGCCAGTCGCGGCCCCGGGAGCGCGGGTTGTAGAAGGTGACGACCAGGTCCGCCTCGGCCGCCGCCTGCACCCGCCGCTCGATGACCTCCCACGGCGTGTGCAGGTCGGACAGGCTGATGGACACGTGGTCGTGGCCCAGCGGCGCGCCCAGGATCGCCCCGGCGGCCAGCGCCGCCGTCACCCCGGGCACCCCCACCACGTCGATGTCGTCCGACGCCTCCGCGAGCGCCGGGGAGGCCATGGCGTACACGCCCGCGTCCCCGCTGCCGATCAGCGCCACCGCGTGCCCCTGACGTGCCTGGGCGACCGCCGTCCGCGCCCGCTCCTCCTCCGCGCCGAGACCCGACTGGAGCACCCGGGTGCCCGGCCGCAGCAGATCGCGGATCTGGTCCACGTACTGGTCCAGTCCGACCAGCACCGAGGCGCGCCGCAGCTCGGCCGCCGCACGCGGAGTGAGCAGATCCCGGGCACCCGGCCCGAGCCCGACCACCGCGAGCCGCCCGCGCGCCGGACGCCGTACCACCGCACAGGTCGCCATCGCCGACTTCCGCTTCGGCACGAGGAGTTCACCACCGCGCAGCAGGGCGGCGGCCTCGGCGACCGACGGCGTACCGACCGCGGCGAGCGGGGCCGCGGACGGGTTCGGCACCGACACGGCCGCCAGCTCCTCGGCGGAGTACGTCACCAGGGGCACCCCGAGCCGCTCGGCGGCGGCCACGATGCCCGGCTCCCCGGCCTTGGCGTCCACGGTGGCCAGCTCGGCGACCGACCGCGCCGTGAGCCCCGCCTCCCGCAGCGCCCCCGCCACCAGAGCGAGAATCTCCTCGGCCGGCGCGCCCTTGGACGCACCGACCCCGACCACCAGCGACGGCGGGCGCAGCAGCACCTCCCGCTCGCCCGGCACGGCATCCCGGTCGGTGACCCGGATCGTGTACGCCCCCTCGGCCGCGACCGGCAGCGGCGGCAGCGGCCACGCCACCTCCGCCGCCAGCGCCACCGGCTCCCCGTCCAGCAGCGCCCGGGACACCGCAGCCACCGCACCCTCGTACGGCAGCCCCAGCGCGTCCAGACCCGGCAGCCCCACGGCGTCCGTCGCCGTCGTCACCACCGGCTCCGCGCCCAGCAACGCGCCCACCTCACGGGCGAGTCCGTTGGCGCCGCCACCGTGCCCGCCGAGCAGCGACACCGCGAACCGGCCGCCCTCGTCCACACACACCACACCCGGATCGGCCGCCTTGCCGGCCAGCAGCGGCGCCAGCAGCCGTACCACCGCTCCCGTCGCCAGGAAGCACACCAGCTGCTCGCACTCGGCGAACGCGGCCCGCACCGCCTCCTTGACGGGACCCTCGTACACCCGGGTGCGGTCCGGCCAGGCCGCGGCCAGCCGGTCCCGCGCCGCCGCCCCCGCCGCGGTGGCGGAAATCAGGCCGATCACTGGTCAACTCCTTCACTAGACACCGGGGTTCTCACGCCCCACAGCACAAACACCGGATTGGTCGCCGCCAGCCGGGTCACATCCCCCGGCAGCGGCGTAAGACGCGACGACTGCAACAGCACCCCGTCGCAGGCGAACCCGGCCTCCGTCAGCGCCGCGCGCGCCGCCGGCACCCGGTCCAGCGCGGCCATCGCCACCACGACCGTCCGCCGCGCGCGCCGCGCGCACGCGGCGACCACGGCCGGCAGTTCCCGGCCTCCGCCGCCGACGAACACCGCGTCCGGATCGTCCGCCAGCCCCGCCAGGGCCTCAGGCGCCGGACCGTGCACCACGTCCACGGCCACGCCGTGGGCGCGCGCGTTGGCCCGGATCCGCCCGACCGCGTCGGCCGCCTTCTCGACGGCGACCACGGCCGCGCCGAGCCGCGCGCACTCCACCCCGACCGACCCCGACCCGGCACCCACGTCCCACACCAGGTCACCCAGGCGCGGCCCCAGCCGGGCCAGGGCCAGCGCCCGCACCTCGAACTTCGTGATCATCGAGTCCCGGTGCGCGAACGCGTCCTCCGCCAGCGCCCACCGCTCCGGAGCCCCGGGCACCCCCGCGACCGTCCGCACCGCGCCGAGCGCCCGCGCCTCGTCCAGGCACAGCACCACGCTCACCGCCGTACCCCAGTCCCGGGCCGCCGCCTCGGCGGCCGTCACCCGCTCCACGCGCTCCCGCTCCGGATCGCCGAGCGCGCTCGCCACGACCAGGGTCCGGTCCCCGGGGAGCGCGGCCCCCAGCTCGGCCGGTCCGGCCCCCGGACCGGTCAGCACCGCCACCTTCGGCCGCGCCCGGCACACGTTCACCGCCGTGCGCAGCTCCCGGCCGTGCGCGCTGACCACGACCGCGTCGTCCCAGGGCAGCCCGATCCGGGCGAACGCCGTCGCCACCGAGGACACCCCCGGCCGCACGTCCAGCAGCCCGGCACCGAACCGCTCGGCCAGCGCCCGCACGATCCCGAAGAACCCCGGGTCCCCGGAGGCCAGCACCACCACCGGCAGCCCCTCGCCGACGTACTCCGCGACAGCGTCCAGCGCGGGCGCCAGCGGCCCCAGTACGATGCGCCGGGCCCCCTCGGGCAGCCGTACGGCGTCCAGGTGCCGCCGCCCGCCGACCACCAGCGCGGCCCCGGCGAGCAGGTCCGGGTCGGCCGGCGCCCCGGTCCCCGTACCGACGACCGTGATCAACTCTTCGCCCTCTGCTCCCGCAGCGCCCGCCGCGCCTCCGGGTCGGCCTTGCGGTAGCCGTGGAAGTGCCCCGGGTGGTACAGGTGCGAGCGGGTGCCGTGCGCGTCCAGCGCCGGACCGACCAGGAACAGCGTGTGCTTCCAGAGCTTGTGCTCCTTGACCGTCTCCTCCAGCGTGCCGATCGTGCACCTCACGACCAGTTCCTCCGGCCAGGTCGCCTGATAGGCGACCACCACCGGGGTGGACGTGGGATAGCCGCCCTCCAGCAGCTCCCGCACCAGCTGCCCGCTGCGCGCCGCCGACAGGAAGACCGCCATGGTGGTGCCGTGCCGGGCGAACTCGCGCACCTCCTCGCCGGGCGGCATCGGCGTCTTGCCGCCGCCCAGCCGGGTCAGCACCACGGACTGCGCGACCTCCGGGATCGTCAGCTCCCGCTGCGCGAGCGCGGCCACCGCGGAGAACGACGACACGCCCGGCACGACCTCGGTGGCGATGCCGATCTCCCGGCAGCGGTCCAGCTGCTCCTGCGTACCGCCCCACAGCGCCGGGTCGCCGGAGTGGATCCGGGCCACCCTCAGCCCCTCCTCGAACGCACGTCGGTACACCGCGACGACGTCCTCCAGCGACATGGCCGCCGAGTCCAGGATCTCGGCCCCCTCGCGCGCGTGGTCGAGGACCTCCGCCTGGACCAGGCTCGCGGCCCAGATCACGACATCGGCCTCGGCGATGGCCCGCGCGGCACGGAACGTCAGCAGATCGGCGGCGCCGGGGCCGGCACCGACGAAGGTCACCTTGCCGGTGGTGGCATCGGCCATGGAAATAGGTCCTCTCCTACGAGTACTGCGGTGGCTGCCGTCGGACGTGCGGGAACACGGGTGGATCCGATAGCAAGGGCGTATGGCGGTCTTCGTCGCGCTCGGCGCGTTCCTGATGACGCTGGCCGGCGGCTGGACGGCACAGCATGTGACCGACCGCCGCCATCTGGTGCTGGGCCTGGCCGGCGGGCTGATGCTCGGCGTGGTCGGCCTGGACCTGCTGCCGGAGGCCCTGAGGGCGGCGGACACCGAGATCCACGGCGTGCCGGCCGCCCTGCTGCTGTTCGTGGCCGGCTTCCTCCTCGCCCATCTGGTGGAACGCCTGCTGGCGGCCCGCCGCGCCGCGCACGGGGCGGTCGAGCACGGGGCGGCCGGGCCCCGCCACCGCAGCCCCGAGGTGGGCCTGACCGCGGCGGCGGCGATGGTGGGGCACAGCCTGATGGACGGCGTGGCGATCGGCGCGTCCTTCCAGGTGGGCGGCGGTATGGGCACCGCGGTCGCGCTCGCCGTCATCGCCCACGACTTCGCGGACGGCTTCAACACCTTCACCCTCACCCGCCTGTACGGCAACGCCCGCCGCAAGGCCCTCGCCATGCTCTTCGCGGACGCCGTCGCCCCCGTCGCCGGAGCCGCCGCCTCCACGTTCCTCACGATCCCCGAGGGCGCCCTCGGCGGCTATCTCGCCCTGTTCGGCGGCGCCCTGCTCTACCTCGCCGCGGCCGAGATCCTCCCCGAGGCCCACCACGAGCACCCCGCCCGCTCCACACTGCTGTGCACGGTCGCGGGCGCCGCGTTCATCTGGCTGGTGGTGGGCTTCACCGGATGACCCGGACGGTCTCACAGCTTCCCGCCCCGGCCGCCGTCCCGCCGCGGCGGCGCGATCAGCGTCGACAGATACGGCAGCGGCGACCCGTCCAGTTCGGCGGCCGGCCGCACCGACTCCTCCGGCAGCCCCAGCGCCGAACCCCACACGGCGTCCGCGAGCCGGCCGGTCTCCCGCAGCGCCTCGGCGACCTCACCGGCCTGCCGCCCGAACTTGTACGCCACCACCGTGCCCGGCCCGGCCAGCGCCTCCTTCAGCACGGCCGCCCCGGCCGTCACCGGCACCAGGGTCAGCGGCTCCGTGCCCTCCGTCAGCACCGCCCCGGACCGCGCCGCGAGATCCTGCATCGCCGTGATCCCCGGCACCGTCTCCACGACCACACCGGGCACCAGCTCCACCAGGGTCTGCGCCAGATAGGTGAACGTCGAGTACACGTTCGGGTCACCGATGGTGGCGAACGCGACGCACGCGTGCGCCTCCAGCAGCTCGGCCACCCGCCGCCCCGCCGCGTCCCAGGCCGCCTCCCGGCGCGCCCGGTCGGTCCGCTCGTTCAGCGCGAACACCACCCGCACGATCTTCTCCGCGGGCACGTAGTGCGCCACGGTCGCCTCGGCCCGCCCGCGCTCCCCGGTATCCATGACGGGCACCACGACGACATCGGCCGCCCGCAGGGCGTTGACCCCCTTGACCGTCACCAGCTCCGGATCACCGGGACCCACCCCGACTCCGACCAGCCTGCTGCTCATGACGTCCGGCACCTCTCCACGAACCGACGGGCCACACCGGGCTCGGACGCCCAGTGCGTGTGCAGATAACTCGCGTGCACGCCCTGCTGTACGAAACCTTCCACCCGCCGGACCGGGGCCGTGACCCCCCAGGCGGGAGCGGCACCGGCGCCCGGCTCCACGACCGTGCGGTGGAACTCGTGCCCCCGCATCCGGGTCCCGGCCACCGCCAGCGCGCTGTCGCCGACGGCCACGGCGTCCCGGTAGCCGAGCGTCAGCCGCTCACTCATCCGCGCGGTGGCGTGCAGCACGCCGCACATCGGCCTCCCGTCCAACTCCCGGCACAGGTACAGCAGTCCGGCACACTCGGCGGCCACGGGGGCGCCGGAGAGGGCCAGTTCGGCGACGGCCGCGCGCAACGGCTCGTTGGCGGACAGCTCGGCGGCGTACACCTCGGGGAAACCACCGCCGACGACCAGACCGGCGGTACCTTCCGGCAGCCGCTCGTCCCGCAGCGGGTCGAAGGTGACGACCTCGGCTCCGGCGGCGGCGAGCAGCTCGGTGTGCTCGGCGTAGGAGAAGGTGAAGGCGGGCCCGCCGGCCACGGCGACCACCGCACCCTCCCGCGCCGTGCCGACGGGCGGCTCCCAGGGCGCGTCCGGCAGCGCACCCGCACTGCTCGCCAGCCGCGACAGGGCGTCGAGATCGCATCCCCGCTCGACCTGCGCGGCCATCGCCGCGACCGCGTCGAGCGCGTCGGCCCGCCGCTCGGCGACCGGCACCAGCCCCAGGTGCCGGGACGGCGTATCCACCCGGGGCACCCGCCGCAGCACACCCAGCACAGGCACCCCGGCCGAATCCAGCGCCTCCCGCAGCAGCTCCTCGTGCCGGTCGGAGCCCACCTTGTTCAGGATCACGCCCCCGACCCGCACCTCCGGGTCCCAGGAAGCGAACCCGTGCACCAGTGCCGCCACCGACCGCGACTGCGAGGACGCGTCGACCACCAGCACCACCGGCGCCCGCAGCAGTTTCGCCACATGCGCGGTGGACGCCAGCTCGCCCTGCCCGGCCGCCCCGTCGTACAGCCCCATCACACCCTCGACCACGGCCAGGTCGCACCCCCGCGCCCCGTGCAGGAACAGCGGAGCGACCAGCTCCGGCCCGCACAGGTACGCGTCCAGGTTGCGCCCCGGGCGCCCGGTCGCGAGCGCGTGGTACCCCGGGTCGATGTAGTCCGGCCCGACCTTGTGCGGGGACACGGCGAGCCCCCGCGCGGCGAACGCGGCCATCAGCCCCGTGGCGACGGTGGTCTTGCCGCTGCCCGAGGAGGGCGCGGCGACGACCAGCCGAGGCACCGACGATGTCACCACTCGATGCCCTTCTGGCCCTTCTGACCCACGTCCATGGGGTGCTTGACCTTGGTCATGTCGGTGACGAGATCGGCGAAGTCCACCAGCTGCCGCGGCGCGTTCCGCCCGGTGATCACCACATGCTGGGTGCCGGGCCGGTTCCGCAGCACCTCGACCACCTCGTCGGTGTCCACCCAGCCCCAGTGCATCGGGTACGCGAACTCGTCCAGCACGTACAGCCGGTACGTCTCGGCGGCCAGGTCCCGCTTGACCTGCTCCCAGCCCTCGCGGGCCTTCTCCTCGTTGGTCGCGTTGTCACCCTGGAGGTCCCGCTGGACCCAGGACCAGCCCTCGCCCATCTTGTGCCAGGCGACCGTGCCGCCCTCACCGGAGGCACCGAGCACGCGCAGCGCGTTCTCCTCGCCGACCTTCCACTTCGCCGACTTGACGAACTGGAACACCCCGATGGGCCACCCCTGGTTCCAGGCGCGCAGCGCGAGCCCGAACGCGGCGGTGGACTTGCCCTTGCCGACGCCCGTGTGCACGACGACCAGCGGACGGTTCCGTCGCTGACGGGTCGTCAGTCCGTCGTCCGGTACGACACTCGGCTGTCCCTGCGGCACTACGCGGCCCTCCTGCCCTGAATTCCCTTCACGAGCCCGGCGATCGAGTCCGCCCGCAGCTCGTCCAGCGTCACCGCCGTACCGCCCAGCTCACCCGCGAGCCGCCCGGCCAGCCCCAGCCGCACCGGCCCCGACTCGCAGTCCACGACCACCGAGGCGACCTGCCCGTCCGCCAGCAGCCGCGCCGCCCGCCCGGCCAGCGCCACCGGCTCGGGCCCACCGGTGGCCCGTCCGTCGGTCACCACGACCACCAGCGGACGCCGCGCCGGGTCCCGCAGCCGCTCCACGCGCAGCACCTCGTGCGCCTTCAGCAGCCCGGCGGCGAGCGGCGTACGGCCACCCGTCGGCAGCGACTCCAGCCGCGCGGCGGCGGCGTCCACGGACGAGGTGGGCGGCAGGGCGACCTCCGCCGAGGTGCCCCGGAAGGTCACCAGCCCCACCTTGTCCCGCCGCTGGTAGGCGTCCAGCAGCAGCGACAGCACGGCACCCTTCACGGCACTCATCCGCTGCCGCGCGGCCATCGACCCGGAGGCGTCGACCACGAACAGCACGAGGTTGCCCTCGCGCCCCTCCCGGGTCGCCTGCCGCAGATCGTCCCGGCGCACGACCAGCCCCGGCCCGGACCGCCCCCGCGCCCGCTGATGCGGCGCGGCGGCCTGCACGGTGGCCGCCAGATGCAGCTTGGTCAGTGTCCCCCGGGGCCGGCGGGCCCCCGTGGTCCGGCCGTGTTCCGTCCGCGCCCGGGACCGCCGCCCGGCGGCGCCCTCCCCGATCCCGGGGACGGTCAGCGCCTTGGTGCGGAAGGGTTCGGCGGCCCGTGCGGCCGACTGCTCGCCCGCGCCGGACGCCTGCGGCTGCCCGTCCTCGCCGGCCTCGGGCCGCGCGGCCTCGCCGCCGTCGCCCTGCGGACCGCCGTCCGGCGCCGGCTGCCCACCGCCGCCTCCGGGACCGTCGGGGTCCGGCTCGTCGTCGCCGTCGTCCCCGGAGTACTGCTCCAGCGTCTCGTCCAGCTTGTCCTCGTCCAGGCCCGGCGCGTCGAACGGGTTGCGCCGCCGCCGGTGCGGCAGCGCGAGCAGCGCCGCCTGCCGCACGTCCTCGGCGAGGACGTCGGTCCGCCCGGCCCACGCGGCCAGCGCGGTCGCGGTCCGCGCCATCACGATGTCGGCACGCATGCCGTCCACCTCGAACGCGGCGCAGGTCGCCGCGATCTGCCGCAGCGCCGCGTCACCGAGCCGCACCTGCGGCAGCAACTCCCGCGCGGCGACGATCCGCTGCCGTACGGCGGCCTCTTCCTGCGCCCACTTCGCGGCGAAGGCGGCGGGGTCGTCGTCGTAGGCGAGCCTGCGCCGGACGACCTCCACCCGCTGGTCCGGCTCCCGCGAGGCGGCGACCTCCACGGTGAGCCCGAACCGGTCGAGCAGCTGCGGCCGCAACTCGCCTTCCTCGGGATTCATGGTCCCGACGAGCAGGAACTTCGCGGCATGCCGCACGGAGACGCCTTCGCGCTCGACGTACGAGGCACCCATCGCGGCCGCGTCCAGCAGCAGGTCGACCAGGTGGTCGTGGAGCAGGTTGACCTCGTCGACGTAGAGGATCCCGCGGTGCGCGTCGGCCAACAGGCCCGGCTCGAAAGCCTTGACGCCCTCCGCGAGTGCCCGCTCGATGTCCAGCGCGCCGACCAGCCGGTCCTCGGAGGCCCCGACGGGCAGCTCGACCATCCGCGCGGGCCGCTCGGTCCCGCCACCGGCCTCGTGCGGCCCGTCCGGGCACTGAGGGTCCGGGGAGGCCGGGTCACAGGAGAAACGGCAGCCGGGGACGACGGCGACCTCGGGCAGCAGCGCCGACAGAGCGCGCACAGCCGTCGACTTGGCGGTGCCCTTCTCGCCGCGCACCAGCACACCGCCGACCGCCGGTGACACGGCGTTCAGCAGCAGCGCGAGCCGCAGATCGTCCTGGCCGACAACGGCCGTAAAAGGAAAGGGGGTTGTCACTGGTCGCCCTCCAGGTCGCCTTCCAGCTCCAGGTACGTGGCGCGCAGCCGCTCCAGCGTGTCCGCGTCCGGCTCCGCCCACAGCCCGCGATCCGCCGCCTCCAGCAGGCGCTCGGTGATGCCGCGCAGCGCCCACGGGTTGGACTTCTTCATGAAGTCCCGGTTCTCCGGATCGAAGACGTACTCGGCACTGAGCTTCTCGTACATCCAGTCGTCCACCACGCCCGCCGTGGCGTCGTAGCCGAACAGGTAGTCCACGGTCGCCGCCATCTCGAAGGCGCCCTTGTAGCCGTGCCGGCGCATGGCCGCCATCCAGCGCGGGTTGACCACCCGCGCCCGGAACACCCGGTGCGTCTCCTCGCCCAGCGTCCGCGTCTTCACCTGGTCCGGTACGGCCGAATCGCCCACGTACGCCTCGGGGTTGGCGCCGGTCAGGTGCCGGACCATGGCGACCATGCCGCCGTGGTACTGGAAGTAGTCGTCGGCGTCGACCAGGTCGTGCTCGCGCGTGTCGACGTTCTTCGCCGCCACCGCGATCCGCTTGAACGCCGTCTCCATGTCCCCGCGCGCCGCCCGCCCGTCGAGCCCGCGGCCGTAGGCGTAGCCGCCCCACACCGCGTACACCTCGGCCAGGTCCGCGTCGCTGCGCCAGTTCCGCGCGTCGATCAGCGGCAGCAGGCCCGCGCCGTACGCGCCCGGCTTGGAGCCGAAGATACGGGCCGTGGCGCGCCGGCGGTCGCCGTGCTCGGCCGCGTCCTGTTCCACGTGCGCCCGCACGTAGTTGGACTCGGCCGGCTCGTCCAGCTCCGCCACCGCCCGGACCGCGTCGTCGATCAGCCCGACCACATGCGGGAACGCGTCCCGGAAAAACCCGGAGATGCGGACCGTGACATCGATGCGAGGACGCCCTAGTTCCGCCAGGGGGATCACCTCGAAGCCGGTCACCCGGCGCGAGGCCTCGTCCCACACCGGGCGGCAGCCCAGCAGCGCCAGGATCTCGGCGATGTCGTCACCCTGGGTGCGCATCGCGGACGTGCCCCACACCGTGAGGCCCACGGACTTCGGGTACGCGCCGGTGTCACCGAGGTACCGCTGCACCAGCGAGTCCGCCAGGGACTGCCCGACCTCCCAGCTCAGCCGGGACGGGATGGCCTTGGGGTCGACCGAGTAGAAGTTCCGGCCCGTCGGCAGGACGTTCACCAGGCCGCGCGTCGGCGACCCGGACGGCCCGGCCGGGATGTAACCGCCGTTCAGGGCCCGCAGGATGTGCCCGATCTCGTCGGTGGTCCGCGCCAGCCGCGGCACGACCTCGTCGCACGCGAACTCCAGCACCGCGACCGCCTCGGGCAGTTCGGCGCCGAGCACGCCCCGCAGGACGGCCGGGACCACCGTACGGTCCCACCCCCGGGCCTCCATGGCCTCCGCGATCCGCCGGCACAGCTGCTCCAGCAGGTCGATGGCGTCGGCGGCCGACCGGGCCGGGCCCTCCACCAGGTCCGTCAGCTCCACCGGCACCTTCACCGGGGCGCCCGGTTCCGCCAGCAACTCCTTCTCCACGAGCCCGAAACGGGCGGCCAGCGAGGCCCGCAGGCCGGGCAGCGCGTTGGCCTTGCCGCCCCACACCTGGGAGGCGCGCAGCACCGCGAGGACGAGGTTGACGCGCGCTTCGCCGACCGGGCCGCCGCCCAGGATGTGCAGGCCGTCGCGGATCTGGACGTCCTTGATCTCGCACAGATAGCCGTCGATGTGCATGACGAACTCGTCGAACTCGTCGTCGTCCGGCTGCTCGTCCACATGCAGGTCGTGGTGCAGCTCCGCCGCCTTGACCAGCGTCCAGATCTGCGCGCGGACGGCCGGGGCCTTCACCGGGTCCAGGTCGCTGACCAGCGCGTACTCGTCGAGGAGCTGTTCCAGCTTGGCCAGGTCGCCATAGGTGTCCGCGCGGGCCATCGGCGGCACCAGGTGGTCGACCACGGTGGCGTGCCCGCGCCGCTTGGCCTGGGTGCCCTCACCGGGGTCGTTGACGATGAACGGGTAGATCAGCGGCAGTTCGCCGAGGACCGCGTCCGGGGCGCAGCCGCGCGACAGCCCGAGCCCCTTGCCCGGGAGCCACTCCATGGTGCCGTGCTTGCCCATGTGCACGATCGCGTCGGCGCCGAAGCTGTTCTCCAGCCAGCGGTAGGCCGCCATGTAGTGGTGGGAGGGCGGCATGTCGGGGTCGTGGTAGATCGCGATCGGGTTCTCGCCGAAGCCGCGCGGCGGCTGGATCATGACGACGACGTTCCCGTACCGGAGCGAGGCCAGCACGATGTCGTCGCCGTCCACGTAGAGGCTGCCCGGCGGTTCGCCCCACGCCTCGGTCATGGCGTCCCGCAGCTCCGGGTCCAGCTTCTCGAACCACGCCCGGTAGTCGGCCAGCGGCACCCGCGCGGGCGCGGCGGCCAGCTGCTCCTCGGTCAGCCACTCCACGTCGTGGCCGCCGGCCTCGATGAGCCGGTGGATCAGCTCGTCGCCGCCGTCCGGGTACTCGGTCAGCGAGTAGCCGGCGTCCCGCAGCGCGTCGAGCACCCGGACGGCCGACGCGGGCGTGTCCAGGCCGACGGCGTTGCCGACCCGGGAGTGCTTGGTCGGGTAGGCCGTGAAGACGAGGGCGACCTTCTTCTCGGCGTTGGGCTTGTGCTTCAGCCGGGCGTGCCGGACGGCGATCCCGGCGACCCGGGCGGCCCGCTCGGGGTCGGCGACGTACACCGGGACGTCGTCGGGGCCCTGTTCCTTGAAGGAGAACGGGACGGTGATCAGCCGGCCGTCGAACTCGGGGATGGCGACCTGCATCGCCGCGTCCATGGGGGACAGGGCGGCGTCGGACTCCTCCCACGCGGCGCGCGAGGAGGTGAGGCACAGCCCTTGCAGGACGGGGACGTCCAGGTCGGCGAGCGCGCCGATGTCCCACGCCTCGTCGTCGCCGCCCGCGGACGCCTGGGAGGCGTGGGCGCCGCCGGCCGCGAGGACGGTGGCCACCAGCGCGTCGGCCCGGCCCAGCAGCTCGTACAGCGCGGGGTCCGCGCCGCGCAGCGAACCGCAGTACACGGGCAGGGCGTTGGCGCCGGCCGCCTCGACGGCCTGGCACAGGGTGTCCACGAAGGCGGTGTTGCCGCTCAGTTCGTGCGCCCGGTAGAACAGCACGCCCACGGTCGGGCGGCCGCCTCGGAGGTCGTAGGCGCCGTGCACGCCGAACTCGGGCATGCGGCGCGGCTCCTCGAAGCCCTCGCCGGTCAGCAGCACGGTGTCCGACAGGAACCGGGACAGCTCCAGCAGGTTCGCGGGGCCGCCCTCGACGAGGTACTTCAGCGCCTCCGCGACCACACCGGCGGGCACCGAGGACTCGGCCATCAGCTCGGCGTCCGGCACGGCCTCGCCGCCCAGCAGCACGGTCGGGATGCCGGACGCCTTCAGCGCGGCCAGCCCGTCCTCCCAGGCCCGCTTGCCGCCCAGCAGCCGTACGACGGCCAGGTCCGCGCCCTCGATCAGGGCCGGGAGCTCCTCGGCGACATCGACCCGGGTGGGGTTGCCGATGCGGTAGCCGGCGCCCGAGGCCCGGGCCGCCAGCAGATCCGTGTCGGCGGTCGACAACAACAACACTGTGCTCATGCGGGCGCTCCCGGTGGAATGAAAGGCAGTCCTTGCGGCGCGCCGGACTCGATGAGCCGCCACAGCGCGTCCGTGTCCGCGTGCTGTTCGATCAGGTCGCCGAGCCGGTCGAGCTGCTCCTCGCGCAGCGCGGCGAAGGAGGTGTCCGGGGCGGGCACGAAGCGGCGGCCCGCGGCGGCGGCCACCTCGCGCAGGAAGGCCCGCCGGAAGCCGTCCGACTCCAGGGAGCCGTGCCAGTGGGTGCCCCAGGTCTGGCCGACGCGGCAGCCGTCGAGGAAGGGTTCGCCGCCCTCGACCGTGGCCACGCCGTGGTGGATCTCGTAGCCGTCGACGGGTTCGCCGAGGGCCTGGCCGGTGGGCCGGGTGAGGGTCTTCTCGCGGGCGAACCGCACCCGCACGGGCAGGATGCCGAGCCCGTCGACGTGTCCCTGACGGCTCTCGACGTCGTCCTCGATGTGCTCGCCGAGGATCTGGAAGCCGCCGCAGATGCCGAGGACGGGGCGGTGTCCGGCGGCCCGGCGCACGAGGGCGTCCGCCAGCCCGCGTTCCCGCAGCCACTGGAGCGCCCGCACGGTGCCGCGGGTGCCGGGGACCACCACGAGGTCGGCGTCGGCCAGTTCCTCCGGCCGGTCCACGAACCGTACGACCACGCCCGGTTCGGCGGCCAGCGCGTCCACGTCGGTGAAGTTGGACATCAGCGGGATCGCGCATACGGCGACCCGCAGCACGTCCTCGCCGACCGGGGGAGTGACGGCGGATTCCCGTACGGTGCCCCGCAGCGAGACCCGCAGTCCGTCCTCCTCGTCGATGCCGAGCCCGTGCCGGAAGGGCAGCACGCCGTAGGTCCGCCGCCCGGTGAGGCCGTGCAGCATCTCCAGGCCGGGTTCCAGCAGGCCGACGTCGCCGCGGAACTTGTTCACCAGGAATCCGGCGACCAGTTCCTGGTCCTCGGGCGAGAGCAGGGCGACCGTGCCGAAGAAGGACGCGAAGACGCCCCCGCGGTCGATGTCGCCCACCACCAGCACCGGCAGCCGCGCGCCCCGCGCGATGCCCATGTTGACGATGTCGGTCCGCCGCAGGTTGATCTCGGCCGGGCTGCCCGCCCCCTCGCAGATCACCGCGTCATACGTGCCCCGCAGTTCGGCCAGGCAGTCCAATACCGTGCCCAGCAGCCGCTGTTGACGTCCGCCGTGGTAGCCGCGCGCGCTCAGCTCGCCCACCGGCTTGCCGAGCAGCACCACCTGGCTGCTCTGCTCGCCGCCGGGCTTGAGCAGCACCGGGTTCATCAGCGCGGTCGGCTCGATCCGGCAGGCCTGGGCCTGCATGGCCTGGGCGCGGCCGATCTCCGCGCCCTCGCGGGTCACGAACGAGTTCAGGGACATGTTCTGCGCCTTGAACGGCGCCACCTTCACGCCCTGGCGGACCAGCCACCGGCAGATCCCGGCCGTCACGACACTCTTGCCGGCGTCCGAGGTGGTGCCGGCCACGAGGAGACCACCGTTCACTTCCCACGTCCCTTCAGGAGTGCGCGCGCGGCGAGTGTGGTGCCGAGGGCGAGCAGGCCGACGCGGCGGGAGAGCCGTACGGCCCGGTCGATGTCGGCGACCCGGACCGGGCGTCCGGTGCCGCCGTTGAGCACGGGCCGGTGTTCGACCCGGCCGCCGTAGGAGAGCGTTCCGCCCAGCCGGACGCCGAGGGCGCCCGCGAACGCGGCCTCCACGGGGCCGGCGTTGGGGCTCGGGTGCTTGCGGGCGTCGGCCTTCCAGGCGCGCAGGGCGCCGCGCGGGTCGGGTCCGGCGACGGTGGCGAGCACGGCGGTGAGCCGGGCGCCCGGCCAGCCGGCGACGTCGTCGAGGCGGGCGGAGGCCCAGCCGTAGCGGCGGTGGCGGGGCGACTTGTGACCGACCATCGCGTCCAGGGTGTTGACGGCCCGGAAGCCGAGCAGCCCCGGCACCCCGGCGACCGCTCCCCACACCAGGGCGCCCACCACGGCGTCGGAGGTGTTCTCGGCGACCGACTCGACCACGGCCCGGGCCATTGCGTCGGCGTCCAGTGCCTGCGGGTCCCGGCCGCACAGATGGGGCAGCCGGGCGCGGGCGGCCTCGACGTCCCCCGCCGCCAGGGCGTGCCCGACGGCGCGGGCCTCGCGGGCGAGCGAGGTGCCGCCGACGACGGCCCAGGTGGCGGCGGCGGTCAGCGCGACGGAGGCGGCAGGGGAGGGGCGTACGGCGCGTGCGGCCAGTGCCCCCAGCGCGACGGCGCCACCGGCGCACACGGCGGTGTGCACGGCGCCCCAGCCGCGGTGGTCGTGCCACAAGGCGCCTTCCACGGCCGTGGCCGCGCGGCCGAACGCGGCGACCGGGTGCCCGCGGCGGGGATCGCCGAGGAGCAGATCGCCGAGGACGCCGGCGGCGGCGCCGTACGCGTATGTGCGGTCGGCACCCATCGGCTCAGCCGGCCGTGGGCACAGGGGTGTTCCCGGTACGGGTCCTTCGGCAGCCGAGCATGGCGATTCGTGTCCTCACTCAGGGTGTCCACGCCCTGGTTCGACGGATTCCGGCGGCGAGAGTTCCTGGCTCCCGGGGTTTCCTCCCCGGTGACAGTGGCGGGACCGCGCCGGATTCGCACCGGCTTCCTCTGCTGCCGCCGTACATGGCCTGGGCAGTCCACCACGTGCCCGGAAGGGCCGTCAACTTGCCTTTGACCTGGGATGCCCTACTGTGCTCAGGCCCACATCGCCGGGTGCCGGGCGGGTCTTCGGGGCCGCCTCGGCACGCGTCCGCCCCGCCGGGTCCGGCGGACGGGCCGGTCGGCGGGGCGGAGGCGGGGAATCGGGGGCCTGTGGCCAGGCCACGAATCGGGGGCCTGCGGTCAGGCCACGATCAGATAGATGCCGTAGGCCACGGCCGCCGCGCAGGCCGCGAAGCAGGCGTAGGCGCCGGTGACGGCGAGAGCGGCGGAGCCGCCCCGGGCCGCGGCCCGCTCACGGCGGGACAGGCCGTTGATGCCGAGGGTGAACAGGGCCACCAGGCCCACCGTGAACACGACGCTGACGCCCAGAACGGAGCCGAGGGCCGCCCAGTCGATCTTCATGGGGATTGTTTCCTTCAGTAACCGTGCGGGCGGGTCAGACCGTGGCGGCCGGCGGGGCGGCGGGGGCCGGCTCGGCGGCCGGGGCGGGAATCGTGGCCGTCAGGTCACCGGTCGTCAGCTTCTCGGCGGCCGGGGCCGTCCGGCTGTCGGCGACCGGGCCGGCGGGCGGCGGGGTCACCGCGGCGATGGCGGCGGTGACGACACCGGCGGGCTCGCCGGTCTCCTCGATCACGTTGGTGTGGTCGACGACCTCGCGGCGGGAGATCTTCCAGATCGCGGCGCTCGCGGCGACCAGGAAGACGGCGACGGCGGCGGTGCCCCCGTCACCGAGGCCGGTGACGGCCTCGGCGCCCGCGCCGACCAGCGCGGCGGCCGGCAGGGTGAGCACCCAGGCGACGGCCATGCGGGTCGCGGTGGACCAGCGGACCACGCCGCCCTTGCGGCCGAGGCCCGCGCCCATCACCGAGCCGGAGACGACATGGGTGGTGGAGAGGGAGAAGCCGAGGTGGGAGGAGGCCAGGATGGCGGTCGCGGCGCCGGTCTGGGCGGCGAAGCCCTGGCGCGGCTCCAGGTCGGTCAGGCCCTTGCCCATGGTGCGGATGATGCGCCAGCCGCCGATGTAGGTGCCGAGCGCGATGGCGAGGCCGGCGGAGAGGATCACCCAGGTGGGAGGGTTGGCGCCGGGGGCGAGGGAGCCGCCCGCGATCAGCGCGAGGGTGATGATGCCCATCGTCTTCTGGGCGTCGTTGGTGCCGTGGGCGAGGGAGACCAGGCCGGCGGAGGCGATCTGGCCGACGCGGTAGCCCTTGCGGGTGGCCTCGTTGTCGCCGGTGCCGCCGATGCCGTAGGAGAGCCGGGTGGCCAGGTACGAGGCGAGGCCCGCCACGACCGGCGCGGCGACGGCCGGCAGCAGCACCTTGGTGACCAGGACGCCGCCGTGGACGGCGCCGAAGCCGGCCGAGGCGACGGTGGCGCCGACCAGGCCGCCCATGAGGGCGTGCGAGGAACTGGAGGGCAGGCCCACCAGCCAGGTCAGCAGGTTCCAGAGGATCGCGCCGACCAGGGCGGCGAAGATGACCTCGGGACGGATGCCGGTCTCGTCGACGAGACCCTTGGAGATCGTGTTCGCGACCTCCACGGAGAGGAAGGCGCCCGCAAGATTGAGGACGGCGGACATGGTCACCGCGATCTTGGGCTTCAGGGCGCCTGTGGAGATGGTGGTGGCCATCGCGTTCGCGGTGTCGTGGAAACCGTTCGTGAAATCGAACGCGAGAGCGGTTACCACCACAATCGCGAGGATCAGCGAGAAGCTTTCCATTTACCCAGGCAATCGTTCGAGGTCATTGGCTGGATGAACGTAGGCAACCTGGGTGAACGGAAGATGAACTGGGGCGGGCTCGATGGTGTCGGCAATCCCATACCGGGGTTCTGTTCCGCCGCGCCGGGCCGGGCGCCCCTTGGCTACCGGGACCGCGCGAAGACCCGCAGCCGGTCCAGGGTGCCGTTGAAGAGATTCTGGTCACCCGGCAGCGTGCCCTTCGTGCGGTACTGCCAGAACGTCCAGTACCGCCAGCCGCCGGGCAGCGCCCCCGGCCGGGCGGCCCCGTGCCGGGCGATCCACAGGGGGTGGTTCTTCGAGAACGCGCGGCTGTTGCCCGTGCACAGCTTCCACCAGTGGGTCGTCGTGTAGATCACCGGGCGGCGGCCCGTCCGGCGCCGGGTCTCGTCGCTGAACGAACGGATCCAGCCGACCATGCGCTTCTTGCTCAGCCCGTAGCACTTGCGCGTCGCGCTGTACGGGTTGTACTCGATGTCGAGCGCGGGCGGCAGTGTCCAGCCGTCCCCCCGCCAGCCGCCGCCGTGCCGCACGAAGTACGCGGCCTGCTTGGCGCCGGAGGACCGGTCCGGGCGGGCGAAGTGGTAGGCGCCCCGGATCAGCCCGGCCTTGCGGGCGCCGGAGTACTGGCCGGTGAAGTAGGGGTTGCGGTAGCCGGTGGACTCGGTCGCCTTGACGTAGACGAACCGCGCCCCCTTCTTCCGCGCGTTTGGCCAGTTCACGTGCCGCTGGTACGACGACACGTCGTGGCCCTTGGGCGGCTTGGCCGCGGCGGCCGCGGGCCCGGTGAGGGCGAGGACTGCCGCCACGGCCGCCGCGAGGGCGCTTGCGCGGCGACGGGCAAGGGTGGGTACACGGGCCATGCGACTCCCCCGGGGGGTGACGGACGACGGGCGCGCCGGCGCTCGCGGGCGGCGGCGCCCGTGGGTGGGCAGGAGGGAGTCATTCAAGGTCCGCCGATCACGGAACAATGGGCGATTTCAGGCGTTTCACCCCGAAATGCCCCCGTTCGGCCTCACAGTGTCCGGCCCGAACCGACCGGCCCCGCCCGCTCCCGGCCCCTCCGGCTGGCAGGATCACCGCATGGCTGAACCGCGACGGAACGCGAAAGAGGGACGATCTGACGTCGGGGAGAGCGTGGCGGAGGACGTGGCGCGGCTGTGGGCGGAGGTGGTCGCCACGGCGCGGCGGACCGTCGACGACGGGCTGGTGGTCGGCACCTCCGGCAACGTCTCCGCCCGCCTCGGCGACCTCGTGCTGGTCACCCCCTCGGGCGTGCCCTACGACCGGCTCACCCCCGCCGACCTCACCGGCGTCGACCTCACCGGCCGGCAGGTGCTCGGCACCCTCGTGCCGACCAGCGAGCTGCCCATGCACCTCGCCGTCTACCGCGCCACCGACGCCCGCGCGGTCGTCCACACCCACGCCGTGCACGCCACCGCGGTCTCCACGCTCGTCCCCGAGCTGCCGCTGGTCCACTACATGGCAGCCGCCCTCGGCGGTCCCGTACGGGTCGCCCCCTACGCGACCTACGGCACCGGCGAACTGGCCGAGAACATGCTCCGCGCCCTCGCCGGCCGCTCCGGCTGCCTCCTTGGGAACCACGGCACGATCACCTACGGCGCCACCCTCGACCAGGCCTTCGACCGCACCGCCCAGCTGGAGTGGATGTGCCGGCTGTGGCTGACGGCGTCGTCGGTACCGGGCCTGAGCCCCTCCCTGCTCACCGAGGCACAAGTGGCGGAGGTCGGGGAACGTTTGAAGGGGTACGGCCAACGGAGGTGACCCCTTTTGCCGAACAGCAGCCCGCTCCATGCCCCGCGCTCCTCACCCCACCCCCTCCTTCGGCTGGCCGCCGTGCGGTGCCGCCGTGACACTGGATCCGTGCGCACCGTCTCAGCGACCGCCAGTGCGGTCACCGCCGTCCTGGCCGCCGGCGCGGCTTCCGTGGTCGTCGGCCGGCTCGCCAGCGACGCCGCGCTGAAGGCGCCGGCGGGCCGCCCGCTGCCCACCGAGCCCCGGCTCACCGTGCACGGCACGGCCGCCGGCCGGATCACGCTCACCCGCGATCTGGCCACCCTGCGCCCCGGCGTCTACGGCCTCGCCGGCGACGGCTCGCACGCCGTCGTCGGCCCCGTCCTGGAGGGCGGCCCGCACGCCGCCGACACCGTCGTACGGCGCCTGGAACGCGTCACCCACGGCACCCTCACGGCCGGCGACGCGGCCTGGCTCACCCCCAACCTGTACGTCGGCAACCCCCGCACCGCCCTCGGCCTGGACCACACCGACGTCGACGTGCCCGGCGAACTCGGCGCCCTGCCCGCCTGGTTCGTGCCCGGCGACCGGGACACCTGGGTGATCGCCGTCCACGGCCTGGGCACCACCCGGGAGCACGCCCTGAACCTCATGGGCTTCCTGCACGCCCGCCGGCTGCCCGTCCTCGCCCTCGCCTACCGCGGCGACCCCGGCGCGCCCCGCCCGCCGGACCGGCTGAACCACCTCGGCGAGACGGAGTGGCGGGACGTCGAGGCGGCGATCCGGTACGCCGTCCGCCACGGCGCCCGCCGCGTCGTCCTCCTCGGCTGGTCCACCGGCGCCACCATGGCGCTGCGCGCCGCAGAGCACTCCCAGGTCCGCGACCGCGTCGCCGGGCTCGTCCTCGACTCTCCGGTCCTCAGCTGGCAGGCCACCCTGCGCGCGCTGGTCCGGGCCCGGCACACCCCCGAGCCGCTGCTGCCGCTCGCGGTGCGGGCCGCGCAGGGCCGGGCCGGACTGCAGGCCGACGGGCTCGCCGAGCCCGCCGGCCCGGACCGGCTCCAGGTGCCCACCCTGCTCGTGCACGGCCCCGGCGACGAGGTCGCGCCCTGGGAGCACTCCCGCCGGCTCGCCCGGCGCCGGCCCGGCCTGGTCACCCTGCACACCGTCCCGAACGCCCCGCACGCGGCGATGTGGAACGCGGACCCCGAGGAGTACGAGGAGCGGCTGCGCCGGTTCCTCACCCCGTTGCTGTGACCCCCGGCGCCGGGACCCCATGCGCCGGGGGACGGCATTCCGGTTACGGCCGTGGGGTCGATCCGGCCACGGCCGTACGACTGGCGCGATCCTGTCCCTCCCGCGGCCCCGCGCCCCGTGCGTTGGCCTGCCCCGTCGCCCGCCGTGACATTCCGTTTGGGTTTTCGGACCGTCAACCGGAAGACTGCACCCGTGACGTCCCGTATCCCGCGCGACTCCAGGCTCCGACTCGTCCGACCTCGACCCCTGGCCGCCGCCCCCAGAGCTGTGAACCAGCGGCGACCACGCCGCCCGGCACCCCGGCCGCCCGAGGGCACGCCCGCCCCCGCCGAACTGGCCGGAATGGCCCGTGCCGGTCTGGCCGGCGCGGTCCGCGTCGCCCGCTGGGCCGACGCCGCCCTCGGCCCCGGCCGGCACGGTGCCACCACCGACGGCAAGGCGACCCTCTCCGACGCCACCGCCGAACGCGCCGCCGCCGACCTCGGCCTGAGCGCCGCTCAGATCCGCGCCGACTGGGACACCGCCCGCCTCGCCGGACTCGTCGAGGTGCACGGCGACAGCGCCCGGCCCGGCTGGCGGCTGCGCGCCTGGGACCGCGACGACAGTGCCGTACTGCGCGGCTGGGTCGCCCTCTTCGACGCCTGGTCGCTCGCCTCCCCGGAGCCCGAGGGACACGAGCCGGCCGCCGTCGCCGAGGTCGTCTCGGCCATGCCCCAGGTGCTCTCCTTCCTCCAGCTGTCCGCCGGCCCGGTCCCGGTGGAACAGCTGCTCGACCTGCTCCAGCAGCGGGTCACCGAGCTGCGCACCGAACGCTGCGAGGTCGCCTACGAACCCGGCACCGGACGGCCCGCCGGATCCCCCGCCCCGGCCGCCGCCGCGCCCGCCGACGACGCCCCGCTCGCCCCGCTGCTCGACTGGGCGCTGCGGGCCCTCGCCTCGGTCGGCGCCCTCACCTACGGCGGCGGCCAGGCCACCCTGACCCCGCTGGGCAGCTGGGCGGTGTGGGTCAAGCTGGAGCAGATCTGCGTGGCCGCGCAGAGCCCCGCCGGCAACATCGAGCAGTCCGCCGAGGACATGCTGCGCGGCTGTGCCCAGCTCCGCCCCAACGCGGCCCGCGCCGAGTACCGCGCCTGGCTCGCCGCCCGCCCCGTCGGCAGCGCCGTCACCGAGCTGATCGACGCCGCCCGCGGCGACGACGCGCTGCTGCGCGGGCTGGCCTTCGAGGCGCTGCGCGTCGTCGGCGCGCCCGCCGAGCCCGACGTACGGGCCGTGGTGGAGGAGCCGGCACTGCGGCCGTACGCCCTGCTGTGGCTCGCCGAGCACGACGGGGTCGACCCGGAGGACGCCCACGAGGTGCTCACCCGGGAGGAGGCCACCTGGCTGTGGGTGGACACCGCCGCCGCGGTCGCCGACCACGGTGAGGCGCCGATGCTGGTGAGGCACCTGGAGTCCGCGGTGCAGCCCACCGTGCCCCAGCTGCTCGACGAGGTCCGCGCGGTCGGCCACCCCCGCACCGTGCAGGTGCTGGTCGCGCTCGCCGCCGCGCACCCCGACCCGGCGCTGGCCAAGGCCGTACGCCGGGCCGCGTTCCAGGTGCACACCGGGGGCTGAACCCGGCCGGGGCGGCTCAGGCCCCGGTCTCCGGGGCGTACGTCCCGAAGCTCCAGAGGTTCCCCCCGGTGTCCCGGGCCAGGTACTCGCGGGCGCCGTAGTCCTGGTCCGCCGGGGGCATCACGATCTCCACCCCGTGTGCCACGGCCCGCTCGTGGTGGGCGTCCACGTCGTCCACCACGACGTACACCCCGGCGGGGCCCGCGTGCTCCAGGGCGGCGTCGAGGGGGCCGCCGCGGCCCCGGGAGCCGACCATCACCACGCCGCCGGCCTGGGCCAGCTCGGCGTGCAGGACCGTGCCGTCCGCCGTCTCGTACACCGCCAGCTCGGTGAAGCCCAGGCCCTCGGTGAGCTGCCGGATCGCCGCCTTCGCGTCCGTGTACAGCAGTGTGGGGCAGATGCCCGGCCGTCCGCCGCCGCCCGTGCCCGCCATGCCGACCACTCCCTCGCGCACCGATGTCCGTCGTCCCGCGGCGGCCGTCGCGCCGCACGCGTCTTCGCTTCCCACCGCGCACAACACCCGAAACCGCCCCATCCCGCCGGACCCGGGCAGTACCCGGCCGGGTGACCTTCCCGGACCGCCCCCTCGCCGCGCGCCCCCACCGGCACCAGCCGGGGCCCCGGTCGCCGGGACGCAGGAAAAGTGCTTGCACCGCCCCGTTAGACTGGGGCCCATGGCCATTCTCCTCGCGCATTAGACGGCGGGAACGTCCTCAGCCGCCCACCCGCCAATCCCTGTACGCCCTGGAGTCTGTCCGTGATCTCCGCCTCCGGTATCGAGCTGCGCGCCGGCGCGCGCGTCCTCATCGAGAACGCCACCTTCCGTGTCGCCAAGGGCGACCGCATCGGCCTCGTCGGCCGCAATGGCGCAGGCAAGACCACCCTCACCAAGTGCCTGGCCGGCGAGGGCATCCCGGCCGCCGGCACGATCACCCGCTCCGGCGAGGTCGGCTACCTCCCGCAGGACCCCCGCACCGGCGACCTCGACGTCCTCGCCCGCGACCGCATCCTGTCCGCGCGCGGCCTGGACGTCCTGATCCGCAAGATGCGCGAGAACGAGCAGCGCATCGCGAGCGGCAAGGGCTCCACCCGGGAGAAGGCCCTGAAGCAGTACGAGCGCCAGGAGACGGAGTTCCTCACCAAGGGCGGGTACGCCGCCGAGGCCGAGGCCGCCACCATCGCCGCCGCGCTGAACCTCCCGGACCGGGTGCTCGGCCAGCCGCTGCACACCCTCTCCGGCGGTCAGCGCCGCCGTATCGAGCTGGCCCGGATCCTGTTCTCCGACGCCGACACCCTGCTGCTGGACGAGCCCACCAACCACCTCGACGCGGACTCGATCATCTGGCTGCGGGACTACCTGAAGTCCTACCGCGGCGGTTTCATCGTCATCTCCCACGACGTCGACCTCGTGGACACGGTCGTGAACAAGGTGTTCTACCTGGACGCCAACCGCTCCGCGATCGACATCTACAACATGGGCTGGAAGCTGTACCAGCAGCAGCGCGAGGCCGACGAGAAGCGCCGCAAGCGCGAGCGCGCCAACGCCGAGAAGAAGGCCGCCGCGCTCAACGCCCAGGCCGACAAGATGCGCGCCAAGGCCACCAAGACGGTCGCCGCGCAGAACATGGCCCGCCGCGCCGAGAAGCTGCTCTCCGGCCTCGAAGACATCCGGATGTCCGACAAGGTCGCCAAGCTCCGCTTCCCGGAGCCCGCGCCCTGCGGCAAGACCCCGCTGATGGCCGAGGGCCTGTCGAAGTCGTACGGCTCGCTGGAGATCTTCACCGACGTCGACCTCGCCATCGACAAGGGCTCCCGGGTCGTCATCCTCGGCCTCAACGGCGCCGGCAAGACCACGCTGCTGCGCCTCCTCGCGGGCGTGGAGACGCCGGACACCGGCCGGGTGGTCCCCGGCCACGGCCTCAAGCTCGGCTACTACGCGCAGGAGCACGAGACCCTGGACCCCGACCGCACGGTCCTGGAGAACATGCGCTCGGCCGCCCCCGACATGGACCTGGTCGAGGTCCGCAAGGTGCTCGGCTCGTTCCTGTTCTCCGGCGACGACGTGGACAAGCCGGCCGGTGTCCTCTCCGGCGGCGAGAAGACCCGGCTCGCCCTCGCCACGCTCGTCGTCTCCTCGGCGAACGTGCTGCTCCTGGACGAGCCGACGAACAACCTGGACCCGGCCAGCCGCGAGGAGATCCTCGGCGCCCTGCGCACCTACAAGGGCGCGGTCGTCCTCGTCACCCACGACGAGGGCGCCGTCGAGGCGCTCCAGCCGGAGCGGATCATCCTGCTGCCGGACGGCGTCGAGGACCTGTGGGGTTCCGACTACGCGGATCTGGTCACGCTGGCGTGATCGACGGGCCGGATCCACCGCGCATGGATCATTCGGCCCATCCGTGATCCATCATCTGTGTGAGATCTCCTCGTATCGAGGTGTGTCATACACGGATTTCGCGGCCGACCCCCCGGTAGCCGAGGGGTCGGCCGCTCCGCGTTCCTGACCTGGTACTTCGCGAATCCCTTCCTACGGACCCCTGGACCCCATCCGCTGGAATCACGTATTCCGTTTGTGGGGAACCCCTCCTGTCGTCACAACGATGTCTCACCGACCTTGCCGAATGGGTGGCCATCACGCCCAGGAGGGGTGATCATGAGGAGACCAGAGCGCACTTCCCATGAGGAGGCACGGGTGGCCGAGACTCTGAAGAAGGGCAGCCGGGTGACCGGCGCCGCGCGCGACAAGCTCGCGGCAGACCTGAAGAAGAAGTACGACTCCGGTGCGAGCATCCGGGCGCTGGCCGAGGAGACCGGCCGCTCGTATGGCTTCGTACACCGGATGCTCAGCGAGTCGGGCGTCACGCTCCGTGGGCGTGGCGGTGCGACCCGGGGTAAGAAGGCCGCTTCGTCCTGACTCCGGGCGGCCCATCGGCTTCGATGGTGGCCACCCGGTCGGCGGACCGACCGGCCGGGTGGTTACTGTGCAGTCACTTAGCTCAGCTCTGCTGACCGCACCCATCGGAGGCACCCCATGGCTTCGCCCGAGAAGGACCCCGCTCCCGCACTCGACAAGGACGGCGTACGGCTCACCGTCGAGGACACGCTCGCCACGGTGACGCTGACCAACCCGGCCAAGCGCAACGCGCAGACCCCCGCCCTGTGGCGGGCGCTCGCCGAGGCCGGGCGGCTGCTGCCGGGCTCCGTCCGGGTGGTCGTGCTGCGCGGCGAGGGCCAGTCCTTCTCCGCCGGGCTGGACCGTCGCATGTTCACCCCGGAGGGAATTCCGGGCGAGCCGACCTTCGTCGACCTCGCACGCCGTGACGACACCGGGATCGACGCGACCATCGCCGAATACCAGGAGGCGTTCACCTGGTGGCGGCGGACCGACCTCGTGTCCATCGCCGCCGTCCAGGGCCATGCCATCGGGGCCGGCTTCCAGCTCGCGCTCGGCTGCGACCTGCGGGTGGTCGCGGACGACGTCCAGTTCGCCATGCGCGAGACCAGCCTCGGCCTCGTTCCCGACCTGACCGGCACCCACCCGCTGGTCGGCCTCGTCGGCTACGCCCGCGCACTGGAGATCTGCGTGACCGGGCGGTTCGTCGGGGCCGAGGAGGCGGTGGCCAGTGGGCTGGCCAACCTCGCCGTGCCCGCGGCCGACCTGGACGCGACGGTACGGGACCTGGCGGCGGCGCTGCTGGCCGCGCCGCGCGATGCCGTGGTGGAGACCAAGGCGCTGCTGCGTGGCGCCCTCGACCGCACCTACGAGGAGCAGCGTGCGGCCGAGCGAGCCGCCCAGACCCGCCGCCTGCGCGACCTGGCCGGCCTAGGCGAATAACCCCACGCGAACCCCGGACCGAACCCGCCCCCGGCACGGCGCTCCCCGCGCGCGACCACACGCTGCCCGCGACGGTGCGCGGACCCGCCGCCCCCTGTCCACGCGCGGTCCGGTCGGCCCGTGCCCACGGCCCGGAGGGCCCTCGGCGCTCGCCGTCTCCCGGCGGAAGGCCGCGGCACGCCGGCGCGTACCGGCCCCGCCACGGCACGGCGTTCGCCGCGACCGCGCACGCACACGCCGGCCCGCGACCGCGCACGGACCCGCCGGCCCATGCCATGCCCAAGTGCGGACGCGCCGGCCCGTGCCCCCGCGCGAACCCGTCGGGCCATGTCCCTGGCCCGACGGGTCCGCGGCGGTCGCTGTCAGTAGCCGCGTCGCATGCCGCCGTCGACGGGGATCATGATGCCGGTCAGATACGACGCGGCCGGGGACAGCAGGAACGCGGCGGTCCGGCCGAACTCCTCGGGCCGGCCGTAGCGGCCCAGCGGGATCCGTGACACGTTCGCGGCCCGGGTGGCCTCGGGGTCGGCGGACAGCGCGTCCAGCTCGCGCACGCGATCGGTGTCGATCCGGCTCGGCAGCAGCCCGACCACCCGGATGCCGCGCGGCCCCAGCTCGTCGGCGATCGACTTGGCGAACCCGGCGAGCCCCGGCCGCAGCCCGTTGGACACGGTCAGCCCCGGCATCGGCTCGTACACCGACCCGGACAGCACGAACCCGATCACCCCGCCCTCCGCCAGCTCGGCCGCCGCCGCGCGGGCCAGCCGTACCGCGCCGAGGAAGACCGTCTCGAACGCGTCCCGCCACTGCTCGTCGGTGTTGTCGGCGACGAACCCGGGCACCGGCCCGCCCACGCTCACCAGCACCCCGTGGAAGCCCCCGAAGTTCTCCCGGGCCGCCGCGATCAGCCGCTCGGGAGCGCTCGGGTCGGCGTTGTCCACGGCCACGCCCACCGCGTTCGGGCCCAGGGCGGCGGCGGCCTCGGCGACCCGCTGCCCGTCCCGGCCGCTGACGACCACCTTCGCCCCGTCCGCGACGAGTTCCCGCGCGGTGGCGTTGCCCAGTCCCCGGGTGGCTCCGGTGACGACGTACACCCGGTCCTTCAGTCCAAGATCCATGGCCCTATCCTGCCCCCTCCTCCCCGAAGAGCGTGAGCGCGGTGTTCACCAGGCCGACATGGCTGAACGCCTGCGGGAAATTGCCCAGCTGGCAGCCGCCGAGGGGGTCGTACTCCTCGGCCAGCAGACCCACGTCGTTGCACAGGCCCACCAGCCGGTCGAACAGTTCGCGCGCCTCCCGGGTGCGGCCGGTCATGTGCAGTGCGTCGGCCAGCCAGAAGGAGCAGGCGAGGAAGGCGCCCTCGCCGCCCGGCAGCCCGTCGATCACCGAGTCCTCGGCGTCGTAGCGGCGCAGGAAACCGCGGTGCCCGAGGTCGTCGCGGATGGCGTCGACCGTGCCGACCACCCGGGGGTCGTCCGGCGGCAGGAAGCCCACGCGCGGGATGAGCAGCAGCGCGGCGTCCAGTTCCCGGGAGCCGTAGTACTGGGTGAAGGTGTTGCGCTCCCGGTCGAAGCCCTTCTCGCACACCTCCCGGTGGACCTCCTCGCGCAGCCGGCGCCAGTCCGCCAGGTCGCCGCTCAGCTCGTGGTGCCGCTCCAGCGTCTTGACGGCCCGGTCGGCGGCCACCCACACCATCACCTTGGAGTGCACGAACTGCCGGCGGCCGCCGCGCACCTCCCACAGGCCCTCGTCCGGCCGCCGCCACGCCGACTCCAGGAACCTCATCAGCGAACGCTGCATGGCCCACATGTGCGGCTTGGTGGGCAGGCCCGAGATGCGGGCCAGCGACAGCGAGTCCATCACCTCCCCGTACACGTCCAGCTGGAGCTGGTCGACGGCGCCGTTGCCGATGCGCACGGGGGCGGAGCCGGCGAAGCCGGGCAGCCACGGCAGTTCCGTCTCCCGCAGCCGCCGCTCGCCCGCCACGCCGTACATGATCTGCAGGTCGGCCGGGTTGCCGGCCACCGCGCGCAGCAGCCAGTCCCGCCAGGCCTCGGCCTCCTCCTGGTAGCCCGCGGTGAGCAGGGCGCCGAGGGTGAGGGTGGAGTCGCGCAGCCAGCAGTAGCGGTAGTCCCAGTTGCGCACGCCGCCCGGTTTCTCGGGCAGCGAGGTGGTGGCCGCGGCGACGATCCCGCCGGTCGGGGCGTAGGTGAGGGCCTTGAGGGTGATGAGGGAGCGCACCACCGCGTCGCGGTACGGCCCGTCGTAGCGGCACCGCCCGGCCCAGCACCGCCAGTCGGCGACGCTGCTCTCCAGGGCCTCGTACGGGTCGATCAGCGGCGGGCGTTTCTCGTGCGAGGGATGCCAGGTCAGCACGAAGGCTACCCGCTCGCCCGCGGCGACGGTGAACTCCGAGTGGGTGCCGTACTCCTCGCCCCAGGTGGGCACGGCCGGCTCGGTGCGCAGCCAGGCGGAGTCCGGCCCGGCGACGGCCACCCGGTGGCCGTCCGCGCGGCGCACCCACGGCATGATCGAGCCGTAGTCGAAGCGCAGGCGCAGCGTGCTGTGGACGGTGACCCGGCCGCTGAGGCCCTCCACGATCCGTACGACGTCGGGGGCGCGCTCGCGCTGCGGCATCAGGTCGGTGACGCGTACCGTTCCGTCCGCCGTCTCCCACTCGGTGTCCAGGACGAGGGTGTCGGGCCGGTAGGCGCGGCGGGTGCACACGTCCGCTCCGTCGGGGGCGATCCGCCAGTGGCCGTGATCCTCGTCGCCGAGCAGCCGGGCGAAGCAGGCGCCGGAGTCGAAGCGAGGCAGGCACAGCCAGTCGATCGAGCCGTCCTTGCCGACCAGGGCCGCGGTCTGCTCGTCCCCGATGAGGGCGTAGTCCTCGATGCGCGCGTTCACGGGATGCGGTTTCCCGGCGGGCCAGGGGGCCAACCAGGTGGTCCGCCGGGGGAGTGAGCGGTCACGGGCGCGGGGCCGGGGGCCGAAGGCGACTCGTCGGCGCCGGCGGGGGCTCGGGCGAGGTCCGGCCGGGGCTCAGACCGGGGCCGGTTCGCTCTCCTCGGTCCGCGGCTGCGCCGCGGCCTCCGCCCGGTCCCGCAGCTCGCGCCGGACCAGGAACCACCAGCCGACCGGGACGGCCGCCGCGAACAGCCACCACTGGATCATGTACGCGTAGTTCAGCGGGGCGTCCTCGCTGCCCGGATCGGAGATCTGCTCCGGGGAGCCGTCCTTCGCCCCGGGCGCGGTCTGCTGGATGTAGCCGCCGAGCACCGGGGCGCCCAGCCGCCGCGCCTCCTCCGCGCTGTTGATCAGCATGATCTGGCGGTCGGGCAGGCCCTTGACGTTCTTGATGCCGCTCGCGGAGGTCGTCTCGTCGGACATCAGCCGACCGGTGACGGTGGTCCGCCCGGCCGGCGGCGCGGGCACCTTCGGGAAGTCGGTCTGCGCGCCGTCGGCGGGGATCCAGCCCCGGTTGACGAGCAGTACCTTGCCGTCGTCGAGGACCAGGGGGGTGAGGACGTGGAAGCCGACCTCGCCGTCCGAGTTGGTACGGCGGCGGACCACGACCTCCTTCGAGGTGTCGAAGGTGCCGGTCGCGGTGACCGTGCGGTACTTCTCGGTACGGGTCACCGTGTGCCCGGGGGAGGTCAGCCGTTCGACCGGGACCGGGTCGGCGTGCAGCGCGGCGGAGACCAGGTCGTTGCGGGCGGTGCGCTCCTCGTAGCGGTGCTGCTGCCAGAAGCCCAGCCGGATCATCGCCGGGATCAGCGCGATCGCGACGAGCGTGAGGATCACCCACTGGCGGGACAGCAGGAAGCGGTAGCGGTGCACCCCACGACGGTACCTCCGCGGCGTGGGGTGCGTTCAGGCGGGTACCGGGTCAGACCCGGTCGACGATGCCGATCCTCCCCTCGGCCCGGGCGCAGTGCGCGCCGCAGAACCAGTGGCCCTCCACCTCCACGCCCTGGCCGATGATCTGCACCCGGCAGTGCTCGCAGATCGGGGCCATGCGGTGGATCGCACAGGAGAAGCAGTCGAAGACATGCACGGCGCCCTGCGCGTGCACCTCGAAGGTCATTCCGTAGTCATTGCCGCAAACTTCGCATGTCGCCATGCGCCACAGGGTGAGCCGTCGCCGATTCCCCGGCGAGCCGCCGCCGCGTGAGTCGTGGGGCAATCACCCGTTCGTACGATGAACCGCACGGGGTGCCGGCGTGGCTACTCGTCGGCGGGCTCCACGTCCCGCAGCAGCTGGCCGAACGCGGCCTCGTCCACGATCGGCGTGCCGAACTGCCGGGCCTTGACCGTCTTGGACGTGCCCGAGTCGGGGTCGTTGGTCACCAGCAGGCTGGTCAGCCGGGAGATGCTGCCGGCCACGTGCAGCCCGGCCTCGGTGGCGCGGTCCTCCAGCAGCTCGCGCTCCGTCGACGTGTCACCCGAGAAGGCGACCCGCATGCCCTGTTTGAGCCTTTTGCCGTCTTCGTAGCGGCCCGGGTTGGGATAGGGGCATGCGGGCCTTTTGCGGGAGGGGCGCCAACTGCCCGCCCGGTAGCCGCCGTAGCCACCCGTCGCCTGCCGGGGCACCGGCCGGTCCGACCACTCCGTCAGCGGCCGGCACTCCAGCAGCGGCAGCCGTACGCCGCCCGCCGCCGCGGCCCGCAGACTGGGCCGGAACGCCTCCGCCAGCACGCGCGCGTCGTCCAGCGCGTGGTGCGCCCGCTGCTGCACCACCCCGAAGTGCGCCGCCAGCGACTCCAGCTTGAAGTTGGGCAGCGGCAGCCCCAGCTCCTTCGACAGCGCGATGGTGCACAGCCGCTGCCGCACCGGCGCCTCGCGCCGCACGCGCGCGTACTCCCGCGCGATCATCTGCCAGTCGAAGACGGCGTTGTGCGCCACCAGCACCCGGCCGTCGAGCCGGGCCGCGAACTCCTCGGCGACCTGCTCGAACAGCGGCGCGCCGTCGAGCGTCTCGCTCGTCAGACCGTGTATCCACACGGGCCCCGGATCGCGCTCCGGGTTGACCAGCGTGTACCAGTGGTCCTCGACCTCGCCGCGCGCGTCCAGCCGGTACACGGCCGCCGAGATGATCCGGTCGTCCCGGGCCAGTCCGGTGGTCTCCACGTCAACGACCGCGTATCCCTTCGGATACGCGGCCGGCCACGGGGTGGCGGAGGGCGCTGCGGTCGCACGGTCTTCGAGCATGGTCACTGAGGATACGGGCCGCCACTGACAACACGGTCCCCCAGGTCCGGCACCCGCGTCCCCGGCTCGCGCGCCCGCTCGGTCGCCGTACACGCGCGCGTGCCCGCCCCCGGCGTGGCGTACGGAAGCCGGGCGCCGCCTCCCGGGCCGGTGGGCCCCCGGTCCCCGCCCGCCCGCGGCGACGGCCAACTCGCCCTGCGCGCACGCCTGTTTACCCCGCCCCCGGACTGCTGCGACAGTATTGCAGGTGACGGCCCGTCAGGTGTCCCGACGAAGGGCGGTACGGTATGGCACGCGTACGGTACGGCGCGCGGACCGAGCGGGAGACCGCCGCCACGCGCGCCGCGAGCGCACGGCTCTCCGACCTGTGGTCCACCGAGGTGGTGGCCGTCTGGGAGACCGACCCGGACGCGGTCGCGGCGGTCCTGCCGCGCCCGCTGAAACCCACCGCACGGCCGCTGGTGCGGGCCACCATCAGCAGGGCCGACCTGCGCGGACAGCCGCTCGGCGCGGGCTCGTTCGCGGTCGCGGCCGCCCACGGCCCGGTCGACGGCTGGTACCCGCTGGTGATGCCGACGACCCGGGAGCGGGCCCTGACCGGCGGACGCGAGGTGTTCGGGGAGCCCGAGAAGCTCGGCGAGGTCACCGTCGAGCGGGACGGGCTCGTCGTCCGGGCGTCGATGGCCCGGCACGGCATCGCCTTCGTGGAGGTGCGCGGCGCGGTGAGCGGCCCGCTGCCGCTGCCCGGCCCCGTCCGCCGCACCGCCTTCTCCTTCAAGTTCCTGCCCGCGGTGAACGGCCGGGGCTTCGACGGGGACCCCCTGCTCGTGCACTGCGAACACCACGAGAGGGCGCGCCGGCTGGAACGGGTCACCGGGGACGTCGTCCTGCGCGAGTCGGTGTACGACCCCGTCGCCGACTTCCCGGTCCGGCGCCTGCTGGAGATCACCATCGGGGAGAAGACGCGTGACCGGCGCGGCCGGGTGGTCGAACGCGTCGACCCGCGCGCCCTGCTGCCCTTCCTGCACCAGCGCTACGACGACGACCCGCTCCAGGCCCTCGACGCGCCGCCCGCCGCCACCGGGAGCCGCTACGGCGGTGGGGGCGCGTAGGCACGGCGGCGGGAGCGGGTGGGCACGGCGGCGGGGCGGTGGCGGTGTGGTGCCCGGGCCGTGGCGGTGGGGCCCGGCGGCGTAATGGGCCCGGTGGTGTGGTGGGGCCCGTCGGTGTGGTGGGGGAGCGTCGGCGTGGTGGAGGAGCGTCGGCGTGGTGGGGGGAGCGTCGGTGCGGTGGGCGGGGTTCCGGCGGTGGGATCCTCCCTGCTGTGACGGAACCCACCCACGACGAGGCCCACGGCGGCGCCCTCGGCTCCCGGCTGAACTGGCTGCGCGCCGCCGTGCTGGGCGCGAACGACGGCATCGTCTCCACCGCCGGCCTGGTCGTCGGCGTGGCCGGCGCCACCGGGAGCCGCTCCGCCCTGCTCACCGCCGGACTGGCCGGCCTGCTCGCCGGCTCGATGTCCATGGCGGCCGGCGAATACGTCTCCGTCTCCACCCAGCGCGACTCCGAGATGGCCGCGCTGGCCGTGGAGCGACGGGAGCTGCGCGACCGGCCGGAGGCGGAACTGCGGGAGCTCACCGAGCTGCTGGCCCGGCGCGGCCTGTCCCGCAAGGTGGCCCGCGAGGCCGCCGAGCAGCTCACCGCGCGGGACGCGCTGAGGGCCCACGCGCGCGTGGAGCTCGGGATCGATCCCGACGAGCTGACCAACCCCTGGCACGCGGCCTGGGCAAGCTTCCTGGCCTTCACCGTCGGCGCGCTGCTCCCGCTGCTGGCCATCGTGCTGCCCCCGGCCGGCGCCCGGCTCCCCGTCACCGTGTGCTGCGTCCTCGCCGCCCTGGTCCTCACCGGCTGGAGCAGCGCCCGCCTCGGCGCGGCCGGCCCCCGGCGCGCGGTCCTGCGCAACGTGGCCGGCGGGGCACTGGCGATGGCGGTGACCTACGCGGCGGGCAGCCTGCTCGGCGCGGCCGGGGTGTGAGCGCGACGGGGGCCCCTGGCCGCGCGGGCCGCCGCGGGCACGACGTACCGTGAAGTGCGCCCGTCACCCGTGAGCGCACCGCCCCGTCCGCCACTTCGCACCAGAAGGACCCCGCCATGCGCGCCACCACCATCCACGCCCCGTACGACATGCGCGTGGAGGACGTTCCCGACCCCGTCGCGCAACTGCCCACCGACGCCGTCGTACGGGTGCTGCGCGCCTGCATCTGCGGCAGCGACCTGTGGGCCTACCGGGGCGAGGCGGCACGGCAGCCGGGCCAGCGGATCGGGCACGAGTTCCTCGGCGTCGTGGAGGAGACCGGTTCCGAGGTGGCCACGGTCCGCCGCGGTGACCTGGTGGTCGCGCCCTTCATGTGGTCCGACGGGGTCTGCGACTACTGCCGCGAGGGCCTGACCACCTCCTGCGAGCACGGCGGTTTCTGGGGCTCCGTCGGCTACGACGGCGGCCAGGGCGAGGCCGTCCGGGTGCCGTTCGCCGACGGCACCCTCGTCCGGCTGCCCAAGGAGGCGGCCTCGGACGACCACCTGCTGTCCGCCCTGCTGACCCTGTCCGACGTGCTCGGCACCGGCCACCACGCCGCCCTCGGCGCGGGCGTCCGGCCCGGCGCCACGGTCGCCGTCGTCGGGGACGGCGCGGTCGGGCTGTGCGCCGTCCTGGCCGCCAAGCGGCTCGGCGCCGAGCGGATCATCGCCCTGGGCCGGCACCGGGTGCGCACCGACATAGCCCGCCGGTTCGGCGCCACCGACGTCGTCGCCGAGCGCGGGGAAGCGGCCGTCGAGGCCGTCCGCGAGCTGACCCGGGGCCAGGGCGCGCACGCCGTCGTCGAGGCGGTCGGCACCGAGCAGTCCATGCGGACGGCCGTCGGCGTCACCCGCGACGGCGGCGCCATCGGCTTCGTGGGCGTTCCCCACGGCAGCGGCACCGGCCTGGACCTCGGCGTGATGTTCGACCGGAACATCGCCCTGCGCGGCGGCGTCGCCCCGGTCCGCGCCTACATCCCCGACCTGCTGCCCGACGTCCTCGACGGCACGATCGACCCGTCCCCGGTGTTCGACATGACCGTGGACATCGAGGGCGTGCCGGGCGGCTACCGGGCGATGGACGAGCGCACGGCCCTGAAGGTGCTGGTCACCAACGGCCGGTGACCGCGTCCGTCACCCGCGGGCGGCCGGGGCGGCGGCCCAGCGGGCGGGGGACGAGCCCCACGGCACCGGGGGCCGGGCCCAGTCGGCGGGGCCGCCCGTGAAGGACACGGCGGGGCGGGCGTACCGCAGCCGGCCCAGCGCGCCGCCGGTCTCCGCCAGCCAGGCGTCCGGTCCCGGGTACGGCTCCTCCCCGGCCGGTTCCGGACGGATGCCGGAGGTCAGCCAGTGCGCGGTCCGGGCCAGCGCGAGCCGTACCAGCCGGCTCCCGCCGTCGTACGACTGCTCGGTCAGCGCGCGCAGCACGGCCGCCGCCAGCAGATAGCCGGTGCCGTGGTCCAGGGCCTGCGCGGGCAGCGCGCCCGGCTCCCCGGCCGTGCCCTCGGTGACCGCGATGCCGGTGGCGGCCTGCACCAGGCTGTCGAAGCCGCGCCGCCCGCGCCACGGCCCGTACGCGCCCCACGCCGACACCTGCGCCACGACCAGACCGGGGTGGCGCGCGCCCAACTCCTCGGGGGAGAGCCCGAACCGGTCCAAAGTGCCCGGCCGGTAGCCGGTCACCACGACGTCCGCCGTGCTCAGCAGGTCCTCCAGGACGTCCCGGCCGGTGTCCAGGTCCAGCGTGGCGGACCGCTTGCCGAAGCCCGTGTCGGCGTGCTGGTCCGGCAGTTCCGCCAGCCAGGGGGCGTCCAGGCGCAGCACGTCCGCGCCGAGCAGGGCGAGGGTGCGGGTGGCGACCGGGCCCGCCAGGACCCGGGTCAGATCCAGGACGCGCAGCCCGGCGGCGGGCAGCACGGCGGCGGCGCCGGGGTCGAGCGGCGGGAACCCGCGCGGGGGCGCCGCGTCCAGCCGTGCGCGCTCGGCCAGCGGGCGTGCGGCCACCTCGGCCGCCTGCCGGTGTGCCTGCCACCGCTCCGGCGTGCGCAGGGCCACGGCGAGACCGCCCGCGCCGCTGACGGTCTCCTCCACCTCCCCGGCCGGCCGCCCGGCGAGCCGTTCGGCGACCCGCTGCGCCGAGGCGTCCCCGGGCAGCCCCAGCGCGCCGAGCAGCCGGGCCCGGTGGTGCGGGTAGTTGGCGTGGGTGCGCACCCAGCCGTCGGCTGTCCGCCAGAACCGGGACAGGGGGGCGAAGGAGACCGGAGCCCGGCCGTCCACGCGCAGCAGCCGCTCGCTGTGGAAGGCCGCCGCCACCGCGCCGTCGTCGACCCGGACGGCCGGGACTTCCGGAAGCCCGGCCCGGCGGGCCGCCAGCTCCGCCGCGGCCAGCCCGCAGGCGCCGACGCACGCCCGGGCCAGCTCCCGCACGGGAAGGCGCGCCGTGAGCACGCCCTCCCGCGGGACGGTGGTGAGCCGGGAGAGCCGGGCGGGATCACCGCCCAGCGCGGACCACGCGTACATGAGTGCAGTCATGACTGCACTATGCATTATTGATTCGATCAATCTATTGCATGGGCGCCCGCTCGGCCGTCCATGCGGCTTCTACCGGGTCACCGCGGCCAGTGCGTCCGCCACGCCCCAGCCGTAGAAACCGTTGCGGTTCCGCGTCCCCTCGCACACCGCGTCCACCTTGCCGTCGCCGTCGATGTCGTACGGGTCCGTGCAGGGCGTGGCGGTGGCCTCCGCGTACAGCAGCGCCTTGACGAGCGCCGCCGGGGCGTGCGGATGGGTTGACTTGATCAATGCGGCAACACCGGCGACGTGCGGGGTCGCCATGGACGTCCCGGCCATGTAGCCGTACCTGCCACCCGGCAGCGTGCCCAGGATGAGGCCGCTGGTCGCCGGGGCCTGCGGGGGCTGGTAGTAGTCGCCGCCGGGCGCGGCGATGTCGACGACGCCGAGACCGTGGTTGGAGAAGGACGACTTCAGCCCCTTGGCGCCGGTCGCCGCGACCGTGACGACACCCGGCAGCTGGGTCGGTATGTCGAAGCACTCGTGCGGGTCGATCACCCGGTCCGACGGGGTGCCGTCGTTCGGCGAGCTCTTGTCGGTGATCGCGTCGGACGCGAGGTCGTACTTCTCGTTGCCCGCCGCCGCGACGTTGACCGCGCCCTTCCGCTCCGCGTAACGCGTGGCCCGGGTGATGGCGTCCACGAGGGCCTTCTGGTCGGGGTCGGTGGTGCAGTTGAAGTACCAGGGATCGGTGTAATAGCTGTTGTTGGTGACGTCGACGTGGTGTTCGGCCGCCCACACGAAGCCGCAGACCACGGCCTCGGTGTAGAAGTAGCCGCCCGGGGTGGACACCTTGATGCCGGCGACCTTCACCCCCGGCGCCACGCCCGTCATCCCCACGCCGTTCTTCGCCGCCGCGATCTCACCGGCCACATGCGTGCCGTGCGGGCTCTCCGAGGGACCCGGCCGCCAGGCGCCGTCCGCGGTGTCGGGCTTGCCCGTCACGCAGTTGACGGAGGCGTTCCGGTCGAAGTTGGGCGCGATGTCCGGGTGGGTGTCGTCGACGCCCGTGTCGATGACGGCGACCGTGACGTCCGGGCTGCCCAGGGTCTTCTCGTGCGCCTTGTCCGCCTTGATGGCCGGCAGGTCCCACTGGAGCGGCTCCAGCGGATCCTGGCCGGCGGCGGCCCGGACACCGGCGGCCTCGGCCGCGCTCAGCGCCTTCGGCGTGCCCACGCCGGTGGTGGACCGGGCGGGCAGCGGCGCGTTGCGCGTGGCGCCCGCCGAGACGACCCCGCGCACCGCACGGACCGCCTGGGCGAATCCGGGGTTCGCGGAGTGTACGACGATCACTCCGATCCGGTCGTAACTCGTCACGACCGTACCGCCGTTGCGGGCGATCGCCCGCCGCACCGACTCGATCGTGGAACGGTCCGTCCTGGTGTTCACCACGTACGACAGGGTGGGACCGTCCGCCGCCCGCGCCGCCGGGGCCGCCGAGTCCGTCGAGGCCGTCGCGGAGGCCGCCGACGGCAGGAAGCCGAGCGTGGCGGTCAGCGACAGCACGGCCGGTACGGCGAGCGCCAGTCGGCGTCTGGAGCGCAGATCAGCCATGGGATCTCCACATCATCCGGATACGGAACCGCCCGGAACACAGGTGGCTGTCCGGGCAGGTACATGACGAAGTGGTGCTGGGCCGAAGCTATCCCCCGACACCGATCCCCGAAAGGCCCAGGCGGAGTTGAACCGCTCCCCGGGCGGCGCCGTGACCGTGGACGGGAGGCCCGAAAGGATCAGGCCCCCTACGGGAATCACCCGATGGAGTCCCATGATGACTCACTGTAATGTGTTCCCGTCCCTGTGAGATGAGCAAGCGCACGTCCGTGACGCGAGGAGACTCCGTGGCTACCGAAACACCGCCACCCGCGCAGACCCCGACCCGCCTTCCCTCCACCGAGGAGTTCACCGAGGTGCAGCAGAGCGCGGAGTTCGGTGAACTGCGCCGCGCCCACCGCTCCTTCGCCTTCCCCCTGACGATCGCCTTCGCCGCCTGGTACCTGCTGTACGTCCTGCTGTCCAACTACGCGGGCGACTTCATGGGCACCAAGGTGGCCGGCAACGTCAACGTCGCCCTCGTCCTGGGCCTCGCCCAGTTCCTCACCACGTTCCTGATCGCCTGGTGGTACGCCCGCCGCGCCGCCGCCAGGCTCGACCCCCGGGCCGAGGCCATCAAGTCCCGGATGGAGGGCGGAGCATGAACGCCGTACCCCACACGCTGTTGGCCGCCGGCGAGGCGAGCGAGCACCGGACGCTGATCATCACCCTGTTCGCGGTGTTCGTCGCCGCGACCCTCGTCATCACCGTCTGGGCGGGCCGGCAGACCAAGGACGCCGCCGACTTCTACGCCGGCGGACGGCAGTTCACCGGCTTCCAGAACGGCCTCGCCGTCTCCGGCGACTACATGTCCGCCGCGTCCTTCCTCGGCATCGCCGGCGCCATCGCCCTCTTCGGCTACGACGGCTTCCTGTACTCCATCGGCTTCCTCGTCGCCTGGCTCGTCGCCCTCCTGCTGGTCGCCGAACCACTGCGCAACTCGGGCCGCTACACGATGGGAGACGTGCTGGCCTACCGCATGCGCCAGCGCCCCGTGCGCACCGCGGCCGGCACCTCCACCATCGTCGTGTCGATCTTCTACCTGCTGGCCCAGATGGCGGGCGCCGGCGTACTGGTCTCCCTGCTCCTCGGCATCACCAGCGACGGCGGCAAGATCGCCATCGTCGCCCTGGTCGGTCTGCTGATGATCGTGTACGTCACCATCGGCGGGATGAAGGGCACCACCTGGGTCCAGATGGTCAAGGCGGTGCTGCTCATCGCCGGCGCCGTGCTGCTGACCTTCCTCGTCCTGCTGAAGTTCGACTTCAACATCTCCGAACTGCTCGGCAGGGCAGCCGACAACAGCGGCAAGGGCAGCGCCTTCCTGGAGCCCGGCCTGAAGTACGGCGTCACCGGCACCACCAAGCTCGACTTCCTCTCCCTCGGCATCGCCCTGGTCCTGGGCACGGCCGGCCTGCCGCACATCCTGATCCGCTTCTACACCGTCCCCACCGCCAAGGCCGCCCGCAAGTCCGTCCTGTGGGCCATCGGCCTGATCGGCGCCTTCTACCTGATGACCCTCGCCCTCGGCTTCGGCGCCGCCGCGCTGATCAAACCGGGCGAGATCATCGCCTCCAACAAGGCGGGCAACACGGCGGCCCCCCTGCTGGCACTGCACCTGGGCGGTGTCGACTCCAACTGGGGCGCCATCCTGCTCGCCACCATCTCCGCGGTCGCCTTCGCCACGATCCTCGCGGTCGTCGCCGGCCTGACCCTGGCCTCCTCGTCCTCCTTCGCGCACGACATCTACGCCAACGTCATCAAGAAGGGCCAGGCCACCGAGCAGCAGGAGGTGCGCGCGGCCCGCTGGGCGACCGTCGGCATCGGCGCGGTCTCCATCGTCCTCGGCGCCCTGGCCCGCGATCTGAACGTGGCCGGCCTGGTCGCCCTCGCCTTCGCGGTCGCCGCCTCCGCCAACCTGCCGACCATCCTCTACAGCCTGTTCTGGAAGCGGTTCACCACCGCGGGCGCCCTGTGGTCGATCTACGGCGGCCTGGTCACCGCGGTCGGCCTGGTGCTGTTCTCCCCGGTCGTCTCGGGCAAGCCGACCTCGATGTTCCCCGATGTCGACTTCCACTGGTTCCCGCTGGAGAACCCCGGCCTCATCTCCATTCCCGTCGGCTTCCTGCTCGGCGTGGTGGGCACCCTGCTGTCCAAGGAGACCCCGGACGCCGGGAAGTACGCGGAACTGGAGGTGCGGTCCCTGACCGGCACCGGAGCCCACTGAGGCGCCACGCGGGACGACCGCGTCGGCCGGGACTGTACGGTCCTACGACGCGGTCGCGCCGTTCCTGGTGGGTTCGGGCCGCTGTCGATGTCGGCGGGGTCACGTACGCTCGCAGGTGACGGACGGGGCATCCGCGACCGAGAATGGGTGACCGGGAGAGGGAGGGGCCCACGTGCTCATCGACACCTACGGCCGGGTGGCCACCGACCTGAGGGTCTCACTGACCGACCGGTGCAATCTGCGCTGCACCTACTGCATGCCCGAGGAGGGCCTGAGCTGGCTGGCCAAGCCCGACCTGCTCACGGACGACGAGATCGTGCGCCTCATCGACATCGCGGTCCGCACCCTCGGCATCGAGGAGGTCCGCTTCACCGGCGGCGAGCCCCTGCTGCGCCCCGGCCTGGTCGGCATCGTCGAGCGCGTCGCGGCCCTCGCCCCGCGCCCCCGGATGTCCCTGACCACCAACGGCATCGGCCTGGTCCGCACCGCGACCGCCCTGAAGGCGGCGGGCCTGGACCGGGTCAACGTCTCCCTGGACACCCTCCGCCCGGACGTCTTCAAGACCCTCACCCGCCGCGACCGCCACCAGGACGTCCTGGACGGCCTGGCCGCCGCCCGCGAGGCCGGACTGACCCCCGTCAAGGTCAACTCGGTCCTGATGCCGGGCCTGAACGACGACGAGGCCCCGGACCTGCTCGCCTGGGCGATCGAGCACGACTACGAACTGCGGTTCATCGAGCAGATGCCGCTGGACGCCCAGCACGGCTGGAAGCGCGAGGGCATGGTCACCGCCGGGGACATCCTCGCCTCCCTGCGCACCCGCTTCGACCTCGCCCCCGAGGGCGCCGACGCGCGCGGCTCGGCCCCCGCGGAGCGCTGGCTGGTGGACGGCGGCCCGCACCGGGTCGGCGTGATCGCCTCGGTCACCCGCCCGTTCTGCGCGGCCTGCGACCGCACCCGCCTCACCGCCGACGGCCAGATACGCACCTGCCTGTTCGCCACCGAGGAGACCGATCTCCGCGCGGCCCTGCGCTCGGGCGCCCCGGACGAGGAGATCGCCCGCGTCTGGAAGCTGGCGATGTGGGGCAAGAAGGCCGGAGCGGGCCTGGACGACCCGTCGTTCGTCCAGCCGGACCGGCCCATGTCGGCGATCGGCGGCTGAACCGGGCGCCGTGTCCCGGTGCTACGCCCCGGTCTCTTCGGCGGCCCGCCACTCCTCGAACCGCACCACGTCCTTCAGGAACCCCCGCACTCCGAGGAACTGCGACAGCTGCTCGCGGTGCTCCGCGCAGGCCAGCCACGTCTTGCGCCGCTCCGGCGTGTGCACCTTGGGGTTGTTCCACGCCAGCACCCAAACGGCGGCCGTACGGCAGCCCTTGGCCGAGCAGATCGGGGTCTCGTCACTCACGGTTTCGTCTCGGTTCGTCTCATCGAGGGGCGGAAAACGAAAGGGCGGAAAACAAGGCGACGCCGGGCAGCCACGGGGGGAGCTGCCCGGCGTCGGTCCGTCGCTCCGACGGGGGATGCGGAGCGCCTACGCAGTATGTCACGGGTACCCCGTCGCCCGGGACCGGAACAGCTAGATTGATCTGAGGTTTTCTTGAGCTCCCAGGTGGCCGCCTCGGCGGCCCCCGCGACCGCCGTGCTCAGACCGGGTCGGGACGCTCGCCGCCCGCTCCGGCGGCCTGGTTCGTCGGCACATCCCGCGGCGCGGAATCCCGTACCGAGTCCGCCCGTTGGTCCTCGGCCGGCGTGGCCGCGATCATCGGGCGCATCGGCGTGGTGACGAACGTCGACGGAAGCGACGGCGGCCGCTCGCGGCCCGCGTTGGCGACCACCACGGCGATATAGGGCAGCACCGCGCCGAGCACGAGCGCGACGATCGCGACGTACCGCTCGACGTTCCACAGCGAGGCCGCGAGGATCACCGACACGGTGCGGACCGACATCGAGATCACATACCGACGCTGCCGGCCCCGGACATCCTCGGCGAGTCCGGTCCGCGCGCCGGTGATCCGGAACACCTGGCCGCCACCGCCGTGCTGTTTCCGCATCACCATTCACCATCCGCCCGCATCGGACCCGTTCCGGCCCGCACCCACGTCCGTTGTCCGGCGGGGAACCCCGGCCGGGCCACCCCCCACGTTACGCCGCCTCCACGCCGCGTTCGAGGCCGGGTCGCCCTCTGCCTGCGACGACGTTTCCGGCCCCGGCGCGTACGGCGTAAGCCGACATGCGCCGTACGGCGCACCGCCCCACACTGGCCGTAATGCTCACGTCGAGCCGTACGAGGAGGCAGCCATGGGCTGGTTGTGGGCGATCATCGTGGGATTCGTGCTGGGCCTCATCGCCAAGGCGGTCATCCCGGGCAAGCAGCACAGCCCGCTGTGGCTGACCACCATCTGCGGCATCCTGGGCGCCATCGTGGGCAACGCGATCGCCCGCGCCGTCGGCGTGTCGGAGACGAAGGGCATCGACTGGAGCCGGCACATCTTCCAGCTGGTGGCGGCGATCATCATCGTCGCGGCCGTCGACGCCCTCTACATGGCGACGCTCGGCAAGAGGAAGCAGCGGGCCCGGGTGTAGGGGCGCGGGTACCCCCGCCGCGGGTGTCCCGCGGTCGCGGATGTCCCACGCCCCCGCCGTTCACGGCGTCACGCGGAGACGACCTCCACCGCGGCCAGGTTCCTCTTCCCGCGCCGCAGCACCAGCCACCGCCCGTGGATCAGGTCCTCCCGGGCGGGCACCGCGTCCTCCGCGGTGACCTTGACGTTGTTCACGTAGGCCCCGCCCTCCTTCACCGTCCGCCGGCCCGCGGACTTGCTGGGCACCAGGCCGGCCTCGGCGAGCAGGTCGACCACCGGGGCCAGCTCGGAGACCCGGGCGTGCGGCACCTCCGACAGCGCCGCGGCCAGCGTCCGCTCGTCCAGCTCCGCCAGCTCGCCCTGGCCGAACAGCGCCGCGGACGCGGCGATCACCGCGGCCGTCTGGTCGGCGCCGTGCACCAGCGTGGTCAGCTCCTCGGCGAGCGCCCGCTGTGCCGCCCGGGCCTGCGGACGCTCCGCGGTCTGCCGTTCCAGCTCCTCCAGCTCCTCGCGGGACTTGAAGGACAGGATGCGCATGTACCGGGAGATGTCCCGGTCGTCCACGTTCAGCCAGAACTGGTAGAACGCGTACGGCGTCGTCAGCTCCGGGTCGAGCCAGACGGCACCGCCCTCGGTCTTGCCGAACTTGGTGCCGTCCGCCTTGGTCATCAGCGGGGTGGCCAGGGCGTGCACCGAGGCGTCCGGCTCCAACCGGTGGATCAGGTCCAGCCCGGCCGTGAGGTTGCCCCACTGGTCGCTGCCGCCCTGCTGGAGCGTGCAGCCGTAGCGCCGGTAGAGCTGGAGGAAGTCCATGCCCTGGAGGATCTGGTAGCTGAACTCGGTGTAGCTGATGCCCTGGTCGGACTCCAGGCGGCGGGCCACGGAGTCCTTCGTCAGCATCTTGTTGACGCGGAAGTGCTTGCCGATGTCCCGCAGAAACTCGATCGCGGACAGGCCCGCGGTCCAGTCGAGGTTGTTGACCATGATCGCCGCGTTCTCGCCCTCGAAGGACAGGAACGGTTCGATCTGGGCGCGCAGCCGGTCCACCCAGCCGGCCACCGTCTCCGGGTCGTTCAGCGTGCGCTCGGCCGTCGGGCGCGGGTCGCCGATCAGGCCCGTGGCACCGCCGACGAGCGCCAGCGGACGGTGCCCGGCCTGCTGGAGCCGGCGCACGGTGAGCACCTGCACCAGGTGCCCCACGTGCAGGGACGGCGCCGTCGGGTCGAAACCGCAATAGAACGTGACGGGACCGTCCGCGAGCGCCTTGCGCAATGCGTCCTCGTCGGTGGACAGGGCGAACAGCCCGCGCCACTTCAGCTCGTCGACGATGTCCGTCACGGTTCTCGTGTCTCCTTGATGATCTTCCGGCAGCCGGGTGAACCCCGACCACGAACGCCTACGAGGTTATACGCCCTGACTGACAGAGCTCATGTTGAAATCCGGGACCCGCAGCGCGGGCATCGCGGCCCGGGTGAACCAGTCGCTCCACTCGCGCGGCAGCGTCTTCTCGGTCCGCCCGGCCTCGGAGGCCCGGCCCAGCAGGTCCACCGGCGACTCGTTGAACCGGAAGTTGTTCACCTGCCCGGTCACCTCGCCGTTCTCCACCAGGTAGACGCCGTCCCGGGTCAGGCCCGTGAGCAGCAGGGTCGCCGGATCGACCTCGCGGATGTACCACAGGCAGGTCAGCAGCAGCCCGCGTTCGGTGCCTGCGACCATCTGCTCCAGCGAGCGGTCGCCGCCGCCGTCCAGGATCAGGTTGCCGAGCACGGGGGCGACCGGGAGCCCGGTCAGGCCCGCGCTGTGCCGGGTCGTCGTCAGATGCTTCAGCACGCCCTCGCCGATCCACTCCGTGGCGTGCGTGGGCAGCCCGTTGTCGAACACGGACTCGTCGCCGCCGGAGGAGTGGGCGATCACGAAGGGCGGGCACTCCAGCCCCGGCTCGTTCGGGTCGCTGCGCAGGGTGAGCGGCAGCTCCGAGAGCCGCTCCCCGATCCGGGTGCCGCCGCCCGGCTTGGAGAACACCGTCCGCCCCTCGGCCGCGTCCCGCCCGGAGGCGGACCACAGCTGGTAGATCAGCAGGTCCGCGACCGCGGCCGGCGGCAGCAGCGTCTCGTACCGGCCCGCGGGCAGCTCCACGCGCCGCTCGGCCCAGCCGAGCCGTACGGCCAGCTCGGCGTCGAGCGCGCCGGGGTCGACGTCCTTGAAGTCCCGGGTGGAGCGGCCGGCCCACGCCGAGCGGGTGCGGTCGGGGGACTTGGCGTTCAGCTCCAGCGTGCCGGTGGGCTGGTCGTGCCTGAGGCGCAGCCCGGTGGACGTGCCCACATAGGTCGACACCAGCTCGTGGTTGGCGAAACCGTACAGTTCCCGGCCGCCCGCACGCGCGCGTGCGAAGGCCTCGCCGAGCGCCGGAGCGAAGTCGGCGAACACCGCCGAGGAGGTCTCGGCGGGCGCGTCCGTGAAGTCGGGGGACTCGGGCACCCCGCCGACCAGCGGCTGCGCGTCCTCGGCGGGACCGGCACCGCGCGCGGCGGCCTCGGCGGCCCGCACCAGCGGCTCCAGCTCCTCCGCGGTGACCGCCGACCGGGACACCACACCGGAGGCGGTGCCCTCGGCGCCGTCCACGGTCGCGATCACGGTGAGCGTACGGCCGCGGGTCACCCCGTTGGTGGTGAGCGCGTTGCCCGCCCAGCGCAGATTGGCGGTGGAGTGCTCGTCGGCGATGACGACACAGCCGTCCGCCCGGGACAGCGCCAGCGCCTGCTCGACGACCTCGTGCGGCTTGTGGGTACGGGCGCTCATCGGCCGGCCTCCTGCGTGGTGTTCAGAATGTTGACGCCCTTGAAGAGGGCCGACGGGCAGCCGTGGGACACGGCGGCGACCTGGCCCGGCTGGGCCTTGCCGCAGTTGAAGGCGCCGCCGAGGACATAGGTCTGAGGCCCGCCGACGGCGGCCATGGAGCCCCAGAAGTCGGTGGTCGTGGCCTGGTAGGCGACGTCCTTCAGCTGTCCGGTGATCCGCCCGTTCTCGATCTTGAAAAAGCGCTGGCCGGTAAATTGAAAATTGTATCGTTGCATGTCGATCGACCAGGACCGGTCGCCGACGACGTAGATGCCCCGGTCCACGCCCCCGATCAGGTCTTCCGTGGACAGGCCGCCGGGATCCGGCCGCAGCGAGACGTTGGCCATGCGCTGCACCGGCACATGGGCGGGGGAGTCGGCGTACGCGCACCCGTTGGACCGCTCGAACCCGGTCAGCCGCGCGATCCGCCGGTCCAGCTGGTAGCCGACCAGCGTGCCGTCCTTGACCAGGTCCCAGGACTGCGCCGCCACGCCCTCGTCGTCGTAGCCGATGGTCGCCAGGCCGTGCTCGGCGGTGCGGTCACCGGTGACGTTCATCAGCTCGGAGCCGTACCTCAGCTTGCCGAGCTGGTCGAAGGTGGCGAAGGAGGTGCCGGCGTAGGCGGCCTCGTAGCCGAGGGCCCGGTCCAGCTCGGTGGCGTGGCCGATGGACTCGTGGATGGTCAGCCACAGGTTGGAGGGGTCCACCACCAGGTCGTACAGCCCCGGTTCCACGCTCGGCGCCCGCATCTTCTCGGCGAGCAGCCCGGGCATCCGCGCCAGCTCGTCGTCCCAGTCCCAGCCGGTCCCGGTCAGGTACTCCCAGCCGCGCCCCACCGGCGGGGCGAGGGTGCGCATGGAGTCGAACTCGCCGCTCGTCCCGTCGACCGAGACGGCCGTCAGCTGCGGGTGCAGCCGTACCCGCTGCTGGGTGGTCACCGTCCCGGCGGTGTCCGCGTAGAACTTGTTCTCGTGGACGGTGAGCAGCGAGGCGTCGACGTGGTCGACGCCGTCCGCGGCCAGCAGCCGGCCGCTCCACTCCGCGAGCAGCGCGGCCTTCTCCTCGTCGGGCACCGAGAACGGGTCGATCTCGTACGACGAGATCCACGTCTTGTCCGCGTGCACCGGCTCGTCGGCCAGCTCCACGCGTTCGTCCGACCCGGCGGCCTTGATCACCTGCGCGGACAGCTTGGCCATGGCCACCGCCTGCGAGGCGACCCGGGCGGCGGCGTCCATGGTCAGGTCCACCCCGGAGGCGAAGCCCCAGCTGCCGCCGTGCACCACCCGGACCGCGTACCCGAGGTCGGTGGTGTCCGACGATCCGGCGAGCCGCGCGTCCCTCAGCCGCCAGGAGGCACTGCGCACCCGCTCGAACCGGAAGTCCGCGTGCTCGGCACCCAGCGCACGCGCGCGTGCCAGCGCGGCGTCGGCGAGGGCGCGTAGGGGAAGCGCCATGAAGGCTTCGTCGATGGAATGAGGCACGGAGGTCTCCCTGCTGTCGTGGCCTGTCGGGTCCGATCATGTCCCGGGACCGGCCCGGCGGACCACAGGTTTGGGTCCCCGGCCACCGCGTTCTGTAGGGATCCGACAGCGACACCCCCGAGCCACTGTCGGTGCCCGCTTGTTCGCGGGCGTGGCGGTACCGATAGGTTTCCGGTGAAGCCGCCTGTCGCCCAGGAGTCCGGGCGGATATGTAAGACCGCTATCGAAAGGGTGATCCGTTGAGCCGCTCGGTTCTCGTCACCGGAGGCAACCGGGGCATCGGCCTCGCCATCGCCCGCGCTTTCGCCGACGCCGGCGACAAGGTCGCGATCACGTACCGCTCGGGTGAGCCGCCGGCCGGCTTCCTGGCCGTCAAGTGCGACATCACCGACCCGGAGCAGGTGGAGCAGGCCTACAAGGAGATCGAGGACCGGCACGGCCCGGTCGAGGTTCTGGTCGCCAACGCCGGCGTCACCAAGGACCAGCTCCTGATGCGCATGTCCGAGGAGGACTTCACCTCGGTCATCGACACCAACCTCACCGGCACCTTCCGGGTCGTCAAGCGCGCCAACCGCGGCATGCTGCGGGCCAAGAAGGGCCGCGTCGTCCTCATCTCGTCCGTGGTCGGCCTGCTCGGCTCGGCGGGACAGGCGAACTACGCCGCCTCCAAGGCCGCGCTGGTCGGCTTCGCGCGTTCCCTCGCCCGGGAGCTGGGCTCGCGCAACATCACGTTCAACGTCGTCGCGCCCGGTTTCGTCGACACCGACATGACCAAGGTGCTCAGCGACGAGCAGCGCCAGAACATCGTCTCCCAGGTGCCGCTCGGCCGGTACGCGCAGCCGGAGGAGATCGCCGCGGCGGTGCGGTTCCTCGCGTCCGACGACGCCTCGTACATCACTGGAGCCGTCATCCCGGTTGACGGCGGACTGGGAATGGGTCACTGATCACCATGAGCGGAATCCTTGAGGGCAAGCGCGTCCTGATCACCGGTGTGCTGATGGAGTCGTCCATCGCCTTCCACGCCGCCAAGCTGGCCCAGGAGCAGGGTGCCGAGATCATCCTGACCGCGTTCCCGCGGCCCACGCTGACCGAGCGCATCGCCAGGAAGCTGCCGAAGCCGGCCAAGGTCATCGAGCTGGACGTCACCAACGACGAGCACCTCGGGCGGCTGGCGGACGTCGTCGGCGAGGAGCTGGGCGGCCTGGACGGTGTCGTGCACTCCATCGGCTTCGCGCCGCAGGACGCGCTCGGCGGCAACTTCCTCAACACGCCGTTCGAGTCCGTCGCCACCGCCATGCACGTCTCGGCGTTCTCCCTGAAGTCGCTGACCATGGCCTGCCTGCCGCTGATGCAGAACGGCGGCTCGGTCGTCGGCATGACCTTCGACGCGCAGTACGCCTGGCCGCAGTACGACTGGATGGGCCCGGCCAAGGCCGCACTGGAGGCCGTCAACCGCTACATGGCGCGCGATCTGGGCAAGCAGAACATCCGCTGCAACCTGATCTCGGCGGGCCCGATCGGCACCATGGCCGCCAAGTCCATCCCGGGCTTCGGCGAGCTGGCCTCCGTGTGGGACAGCCGGTCCCCGCTGGAGTGGGACCTGAAGGACCCGGAGCCGGCCGGCCGCGGCATCGTCGCGCTGCTGAGCGACTGGTTCCCGAAGACCACGGGCGAGATCATCCACGTCGACGGCGGCCTGCACGCCATCGGCGCCTGACCCGACGACTTGCCCAGGTCCTGCTGAGCCTTCGCGCTCACGTGGCCCGTGGCCCTGCCGACGCCCCGTTTCCCGCCGCGCGCGGGGAGCGGGGCATCGTCGTAGGGCCGGGCGGGCTGTGCAGGGGCGTCGCCGTAGGGCCGGGCGCGCGTGCCGGGTGTCACCCGTCCGGCCCACCGGCCGGGCCGCCGCCGGGCCGTCGGCGCACCCTGGGGGTACGCCTCCGGACGACGCGTTCGCTCGCACGCCCCTCCGCAGCCCGGCCGAGGAGGTCCCGCTCGTGCGCCTGTCCCGCAGCCTGGCCCCGCTGTCGGTGGCCCTGGTCCTCGTGCTGTCGCTGCCGTACGACGCGCTGCCGTACGACACGCCCGTGCACGCGAACGCGCCCGCGCGCGTGGAGGCCGGCGCGTCACCCTCGCCGGGCCGGTTCGGCGCCTCCTGCCGTACGGCCGTCCGCGGCTCCCGGGTGGTGGCCCACTGCCACAACCCCTATGTCGACATCGACCGCGTACGGCTGCACATCGAGTGCGCCCGCTGGTGGGACATCGACACCGACGGCGCCCCGGCGGACGTCTGGCCGGCCATGACCGTACGGCTCACCGGCCGGTGCTGGAAGGAGATCCGCTCGGTGTGGATCAGTCACCAGAAGGCGCGCTGAGCCGGCCCGGATCGCACAGGAACGGATAGCTCGCGGCCTCCCCGGCCGCCGCCTCGACGTCCCCCGCGCGGATCGCGTCCACCAGGCGCGCGTGGTCCATGTGGGTCTCCGGGGTCAGCTCCGCCCCGACGTCCGCGCGCAGCCAGTCGCGCAGCACCTCGCCCAGGTCGGCGTACATGGCGGTCATCACGTCGTTGTGGGACGCGGCCACCACCGCCAGGTGGAAGGTGGCGTCGGCCGCCACGAAGGACTCCGTGTCGCCCGTCTCCCACGCCTGCTCGCGCCGGACCAGCAGCGCGTCCAGCTGCTTGAGGTCCTTCTCGGTGCGCCGCTCGGCGGCGAGCTTCGCCGCGGCCGACTCCAGCGTGGAGCGCAGCTCGGCGATGTGCCGCGGGTCGGCGTCGGCGAAGCGGCGGTGCATCACTCCGGCCAGCTCGCTCGTGGCCACGACATACGTGCCCGAACCCTGGCGGATGTCCAGCAGACCGTTGTGCGCGAGCGCGCGGACGGCCTCGCGGACGGTGTTGCGGGCGACACCGAGCTGCTCGACCAGCTCCGGTTCGGTCGGGATGCGCGAACCGACCGGCCACTCGCCGGAGGTGATCTGGTTCCGCAGTTCGGCGATGACCTGCTCGGACAGCGCCGAACGACGCGGGTGGCTCAAAGGCATGGCACACCTTCGCACGAGAGGACCGGGCGAGGACGCTCCGGGGATGGACAGGGAATCATCCTATGATTCTATGATGGGTCTTATGGCTAGTGAGGAAATCCGGACAGTGGAGACCCGTACGGCGATGTCACCGACCCAACGCGGTGCGGACGCCGCGACGAACACCCCAGAGACGAACCCCGGTGCGGGCCGCACGCGCGCGTGGGCCACCCGGCTGGTCGTCGTGGGCATCATGCTCTCCGCCCTGAACCTCCGGCCGGCCATCACGAGCCTCGGCGCCCTCCTGGAAGAGGTCCGCGACGGGCTCGGCATGAGCGGCAGCGTGGCCGGACTGCTCACCTCCGTGCCCCCGCTGTGCTTCGCCGTCTTCGGTGTCATGGCCCCCCGTCTGGCCCGCCGCTTCGGACCGGCCGCCGTGGTGTGCGCCGGCATGGCCGCCATCGCCGCCGGCCTCGTCATACGGCCCTACGTCGGCAACACGGCCGGGTTCCTGGCCGCCAGCGCGCTCGCCCTGATGGGCATCGCCGTCAGCAACGTCCTGATGCCGGTCATCGTCAAGCGCTGGTTCCCCGACCGGGTCGGTTCCATGACCGGCCTGTACTCGATGGCCCTCGCCGCCGGCACCTCCCTCGCCGCCGCGCTGACCGTCCCGCTCACCGACGCCATGGGCGGCAACTGGAAGGCCGGCCTCGTCGTGTGGGCGACCATCGCCGCCGCCGCCGTACTGCCCTGGCTGCCGCTGCTCCGTGACCGCGGCCCGGCCGCCGCCCGGCCCGAGGAGCCGGCCCCCGGCAGCGCCGAGCAGCAGGCCCCGCTGCGCATCACCCGCAGCCGCACCGCATGGTCGCTCGCCGTCTTCTTCGGCCTCCAGGCCACGGCCGCCTACATCACGATGGGCTGGATGCCGCAGATCTTCCGGGACGCCGGAGTCCCGGCCGGCACCGCCGGTGTGCTTCTCGCCGTCACCATGGTGATGGGCGTGCCGCTGGCCTTCGTCATCCCCCGGGTCGCCACCCGCCTGCCCCACCAGGGGCCGATCGTCCTGGTGCTGGGCGTCTGCGGCCTCGCCGGATACGCCGGGCTGTACCTCGCGCCGTCCGGTGGCGCCTGGGCCTGGGCCTTGCTGCTCGGCGTCTCCAACTGCGCCTTCCCGCTCGCCCTGACCATGGTCGGCATGCGCGCCCGCAGCGGCCCGGGCGTGGCCCAGCTGTCCGCGTTCGCCCAGAGCACCGGCTATCTCATCTCCATCCCCGGCCCGCTGCTGGTCGGCGTGCTCTACCAGCAGAGCGGCGGCTGGGGACTGCCGATCGCGCTCATGGCGGCCCTGATGGTGCCGCAGATGGTGGTGGGCTTCATCGCCGGCCGTGACCGCACGGTCGAGGACGAGGCGACACACTGACCCCACCGGGGTGCCCCGGCGCCGGCGCGGGGCAGGCGGGGTGCGAGACTGGACGCATGCAGCCTGTGCTCGACCCGAACCCGCAGAACGGCCAGAAGAAGATGCTGCTCGTCTTCGGCTCGTTCCTCGCCATCTTCGTGATCATCGCCGTGGTGGCGACCATCGCGTCCCCCTGACGACGACGGCCCTTTCCACACCGTCGGGCCGGTCTGGTCCGGCGGGCGGTCAGGTCGGTCTGATAGGTCGGGTCGGTCTCGTTCGGTGGCCCGTCTGGTCTGTCGGCCGGTCTGGCGTGTCGGCCCGTCCGGGCCCTCGGTCCGTTTGCCCCGCCGGTCTGTCTGTCCCGCGGTCCGTCCGCTTCGTCGGGGCGACTGGTTCGTCGGCCCCACCGGAGTACCCGGGGTTCCGGATCGCCTGACGGTTCCGGTCTCCGGGCCTTCCGTCTCCCCGGGTCTTCAGTCTCTCCGGCCTTCCGGTCTCTGCGGCCCTGCCGGCTCCTCCGGCTCCCTCCCGCGGATGGTCCCTGTCGGCTCCCCGGCCCTGTCGGCCCCTGCCGGTTTCACCGGTTCCGCCGCTTTTCTCCGCTTTTTTCCGGCCCGATGGTGGGGCTGACACCCCCATCCCCTAGGGGGCCAGGGTCAGGGTCAACTGGGTGGGAATCCGGATGGGTTGGCGGCCCCGGATTCCGTAGCTTCGAGAGGTGACCGCGAGAGGCGGTCACGGACCCTCGGACCCCTCGAAGACACACGCACGGAGGCGACCATGCCGGCCCGCACCCCCTCCCGGCCCCACCCGGCGACCACGGGCGGCGTCGACACCCGGCTGCCCTGGTGGGCGCTCGCCCTGCCCGCCCTCGCCTTCGTCGCGCTGCTCGCGCTGATACTCAACCCGTCGGACGCCCACGCGGCCGGCGGTGACCCGGCGATCGCGCGGCTGCTGGAGCGCGCCCAGCAGCTCGCCGCGCGCTGACGGCAAGGCTTCTCACGCCGTGAATCCGCATGTCAACTCCCTGCGCCGGGTGCCCCGTTTCATGCGAAGCTGGATCTCATGAGCGTCGCAGAACCCCGCAGGATCGTCCTCTTCCGGCATGCGAAAGCCGACTGGCCCCAGGTTCCCGACCACGAGCGGCCGCTCGCCGAGCGAGGCCGCATGGACGCCGCCGTCGCCGGACGCAAGCTGGCCGACACCGGCATCACCTTCGACATGGCCCTGTGCTCCACGGCGGTCCGCACCCGCGAGACCTGGAAGCTCGCCGTCCAGGAGCTGCCGCACCGACCGAAGACCGTCTATGAGGAGCGGATCTACGAGGCCTCGCCAGGCGAGCTGATCGTCCTGCTCAACGAGCTGCCCGACGAGGTGCGGAGCGTGATCCTCATCGGTCACAACCCGGGCGTGCACGGCCTGGCCGACATCCTGGCCGGCTCGGCCGAGGGGGAGGCGCGCGCCCGGATGAACCGCCGAGGCTTCCCCGCCGCCGGCTTCGCTCTGCTCTCCTACGACGGCCACTGGAAGGGCGTCGAGCCCGGCGTGGCCACGCTCACGGACTACTGGGCCCCCTCCGAGTGACCCGCTGCCGCCCCGGCACGCCGCACGCGGAAGGGCCCGGCACCGGGATGAGGGGCCGGGCCCTCCCGACGGCGCGACCGAGGGTGGCAGGGTTCGCCGCCCCGGCCCGTCTCAGTTCTCGTCGTGCGTGTCCGCCGCCTCGACCTCTTCCCGGGTGATGCCCAGGAGGTAGAGGACCGTGTCGAGGAAGGGGAAGTTCACCGCCGTGTGCGCCGCCTCCCGCACCACCGGCTTGGCGTTGAAGGCCACGCCCAGACCCGCCGCGTTCAGCATGTCCAGGTCGTTGGCGCCGTCGCCGATCGCCACGGTCTGCGACAGCGGCACCCCGGCCTCCGCGGCGAACCGGCGCAGCAGCCGCGCCTTGCCCGCCCGGTCCACGATCTCGCCGACGACCCGGCCGGTCAGCTTGCCGTCGACGATCTCCAGCGTGTTGGCCTGCGCGAAGTCCAGACCCAGCCGCTCCTTGAGATCGTCGGTGACCTGGGTGAAGCCGCCGGAGACGACCCCCACCTGGTAGCCGAGCCGCTTCAGGGTGCGGATCAGGGTGCGGGCACCCGGCGTCAGCCGGACCTGCTCGCGCACCTTCTCCACCACCGACGCGTCCAGCCCCTTCAGCAACGCCACGCGCGCGTGCAGCGACTGCTCGAAGTCCAGCTCCCCGCGCATCGCCGCGGCCGTCACCTCGGCGACCTGGTCCTCGCAGCCCGCGTGCGCGGCGAACAGCTCGATGACCTCGTCCTGGATCAGGGTCGAGTCCACGTCCATGACCACCAGCCGCTGGGCGCGCCGGTGCAGTCCCGCCGAGACCACCGCGACATCGACACCCAGTGCCGCGGCGTCGGAGGCCAGTGCCGTGCGCAGCGGCCCGGTCTCCACGCCGGAGACGGCGAACTCCACCGCCGTCACCGGATACTTGGCGAGCCGGAAGATACGGTCGATGTTGCCGCCGGCCTTCGCGATCCGGGCGGCGATCGCGGCCGTCGACTCGGCGGTGAGCGGATGGCCCAGCACGGTCACGAGGGAGCGACCGAGGCCGCGCGGACGGTTGTCGCCGTGCCCGGAGATGATCTCGGCCTGCATCTTCATCGACTCGGCCCAGCTGTGCACGGTGGCCCGCAGGTCGCCCTCCAGGCCGGCCGGCGGCTGGGTCACCAGGACGCACAGCACCAGCCGGCCCCGGGTGACGACCTGCTCGATGTCGACGACGTCGACGAGGTAGGCGGCGAGGGTGTCGAAGAGACCCGCCGTGATGCCCGGCTGGTCCTTGCCGAAGATCTTGACAAGGAGGGTGGGGACCTCGGAGGTCCCCGAAGCGGAGGTCTGCGAAGCGCTCATGGTGTCACCACCGTATCCGGCACCCAGTGCCTTCCGCCGCCGAGGTCCGCCTGACGGACACGGAACAACGGCCGACGGCCCGGTGTCCGGGACCTTGCGGCCGGGAGCCGAGGCGCTGCGCGCCCGGCCACCGCCTCGCCCCACCCCGAGCGTGCCACGCCGGCCGGCGAACGGCGATTCGCGGCCCGACCCCACCGCACCGCCACGGCCCTGCGGAGGAGCACCGGGCGCCGCGAGAGGAAGACCGTGCCGACCCCGGTCACCGCGTCCCCGGTCGAGTGGCGTGATCCCGCCGGCCGTGTCGAAGGCCGGCGGCCCACCCCGCGACACCGGCCGCCCCGCTCGCCCCCCACGCGGTGATCGCCTCCCTCCGGGCCGGTTTCACCCCCGTCACCAGGGCGAAATGGAGCGTGCGCGGGGCCGCTTGGCAAGGCCCGGGTTTCGGTCAGGGGGCCGCGCCTGGAATAGTTCCCCACGATGTTCGACATCCCTAGACTCCCCGCGACGGGGGTAATTCGGGGGACAACTCAGTGGGGCATGGAGTGCCGGAACTCGTACTGGAATCAAACGGACGGACCTGGACGCTCGACCCGTCCAGGCCTTACACCCTCGGCCGCGATCCGCAGGGTGACATCGTCTTCGACGACGCCAGGGTCTCCTGGCGGCACGCCACGGTCAGCTTCAACGGCCACAGCTGGGTCATCGAGGACCACGGCAGCACCAACGGCACGTACATGCAGGGTCAGCGGGTCCGGTACACGGAGATCGTCCCCGGCTCGTCGGTGTACCTCGGCAACGCGACCGACGGCCCGCGGGTGAACCTTTCGGCGGCCGCGATACCGGTCGGAGGCCCGGCCCAGCAGCCGCAGCCGCAAGCACAGCCGCAGCCGCAGTCGGCGGCACCGTACGCGCCCCAGAACCCCGGCGCCCCCGACTGGTCCCAGCAGGCCCCTGCCCACCAGCAGGCCATGCCCCAGCAGGCGCCGGCCCACCACCAAGCCGTACACCAGCAGGCCCCCGCCCACCAGCAGGCCATGCCTCAGCAGGGCGTGCCCCACCAGGCCGCCTCGGCGCACCCGCAGGCCCCGCACGCGGGCTGGCAGCAGCAGGCCGGGCCCGCCGAGCAGTACGCGCAGAAGACGCCCGGTGGTGGCGCGGGGGCGCCGCCGGTCCACGGCGACCGCAGCCCGACCACGTTTTACGAGTTCGCGCTCGGCCGCGTGATGCGCATCGGCCGTGCCCTGGAGAACGACCTGGTCGTCTCCGACCTCCAGGTCTCCCGCAACCACGCCGAGTTCCACGCCACACCCGACGGCCGCTTCGAGATCCGTGACCTCGGCTCGCACAACGGCACCTACGTCAACGGCCAGCCGATCCCGAAGGGCGGCTCGGCGCTGCTCGGCCCGAGCGACATCGTCGGTGTCGGCCACTCCGCCTTCCGGATCGTCGGCGACCGCCTCGAAGAGTTCGTCGACACCGGTGAGGTCTCCTTCTCGGCCCGCCATCTGACCGTCACGGTCGACGGCGGCAAGCAGATCCTCAAGGACGTCTCCTTCGGCGTCCCCGAGAAGTCGCTGATCGCCGTCATCGGCCCGTCCGGCTCCGGCAAGTCCACCCTGCTCAAGGCGCTCACCGGCTACCGGCCCGCCAACCAGGGCGAGGTGCTGTACGACAACCGGAACCTGTACAAGCAGTTCGCCGAGCTGCGCCAGCGTATCGGCCTGGTGCCGCAGGACGACATCCTGCACCGCGAGCTGACCGTGAAGAAGGCCCTGAAGTACGCGGCCAAGCTGCGCTTCCCCGCCGACACCACGGCGAAGGAGCGGGACGCCCGCATCGACGAGGTGCTGCGCGAGCTGAAGCTCGACATCCACAAGGACAAGAAGGTCACCTCGCTCTCCGGCGGCCAGCGCAAGCGGGTCTCGGTCGCCCTGGAACTGCTCACCAAGCCGTCGCTGATCTTCCTGGACGAGCCGACCTCGGGCCTCGACCCGGGCATGGACCGCGACGTCATGCAGCTGCTGCGCGGCCTCGCCGACGACGGCCGCACGGTCCTCGTCGTCACCCACTCGGTGGCCGAGCTGGCGTTGTGCGACAAGCTCCTGGTGATGGCGCCGGGCGGCGCGGTCGCCTACTTCGGCCCGCCCGAGGAGGCGCTGAACTTCTTCGGCTACGACAGCTGGGCCGATGTCTTCTCCGCCTTCGAGAACTACCGCGACTACGACTGGGCGGGCCGCTGGAAGGGCTCGCGGCACTACCAGATGTACGCGGCGGAGATCGACGCCGTCGCCCCGCAGACCGGCCCCATACCCCTGCCGCAGGCGCTGCGGCCGCCCAAGCCGCAGAGCTGGGGCTCGCAGCTGATGACCCTGGTCCGGCGCTATGTCGCGGTCATCGCCTCCGACAAGGGCTTCCTGGCGCTGACGGTGCTGCTGCCGGCGGTCATCGGCGCGGTCAGCCTGCTGATCCAGCCCGACCGCGGACTGCTGCCCAACCCGGTCAACCCCAAGACCCACCTGCCCGCCCCGAACGGCACCGCCACCACCGTCCTGCTGATCCTCGCCGTCGGCGCGTGCTTCGCGGGCGCCGCGAACTCGGTCCGGGAGCTGATCAAGGAGCGGGTGATCTACGAGCGGGAGCGCGCGACCGGCCTGTCCCGCTCGGCGTACCTGATGTCCAAGGTCGTCGTGCTCGGCGCCGTCACCATGTTCCAGGGCCTGCTGGTCGGCGTCATCGGCTTCACCAGCCGAGAGATCCCCGGCGAGGGCCTGGTGCTCGGCGGCTCCACGCTGGTCGAACTGTGCCTGCCGATCATGGCGCTGGGCTTCACCTCGATGATGGTCGGCCTGGTGATCTCCTCGCTGGTGAAGACCGCCGAGAAGACCATGCCGCTGTTGGTGATGTTCGCGATCGTCCAGGTCGTCTTCACCGGCTGCCTCTTCACCCTGCACGGCACGCTCGGCGTGAACGAGTTCTCGTACCTGATGCCGTCCCGCTGGGCGGTGGCCGCGGCCGGCACCACGCTGGACTTCAACAACATCGCCCCGAACACCGACGACCCGGGCAGCACCGACCCGCTGTGGGACCACGCCGCCTCGGCCTGGGGCCTGGACATGCTCGTACTGCTCGCGCTCGGCGCGGTCTGCGGCTTCTTCGTCTCCCGCTTCCTGCGCCGCCACGAGCCGGAGGTCATGCGCAAGTAGCCGCGCCCCGTACGTCCCCGTACGCACGCGCCCGAGACGCCGAAGGGCGGCGCCCCGTGACCGGGGTGCCGCCCTTCGGCGTCACGTCGCTGAGGTCCCGCGCCAGGCCTCAGTACGCGCTGTTGACGTTGTCGATCGAGCCGTACCGGTGGGCCGCGTAGTTGGCGGCGGCGGTGATGTTGGCGACCGGGTCGTAGATGTTCCAGGACGTGCCGGGGACGTGGTAGGCGCTGAAGGTCGGCGGGATGACCTGGAGCAGGCCCTTGGACGGGATGCCGTTGACGGCGTTGATGTCCCAGTTGTTGATGGCGAGGGGGTTGCCGGAGGACTCCCGCATGATGTTGCGGTGCAGGCCGTTGTAGCTGCCCGGGATGCCCTTGGCCTTCATGATGGACAGGGCCTGCCGGATCCAGCCGTCGAGGTTGTTGGCGTACGTCTTGGCGGCGACCGGCTCGATGTCCAGACGCTGGGTGGAGCGGGTGGCGGCCTGGACGGCGGAGTGCTGCCGGGCGGCCGTCCGGGAGGCGGCCTGCTTCAGCGCGGCGGCCTTGGCGGCCTTGCCGGCGGCAGCGGCGTCGGCGGCCTTCTTCTGCGCCGCGAGGGCGTCGAGCTTGACGTTGGCGGCGGCGTGCCGACCGGTGAGGGTGCCCTTGACGTTCTTCAGGACGGCGTCGGAGGCGACCTGCCCGGTCGCGGCCGGGGCGCCCGTGGTGACCTTGCCGTCGTGGCCGACGGTGGCCGACAGGGCGAGGGCGGCGGTGCCGAACGCGGCGACACCCGCGACGGCGGCGATCCTGCGCTGCTTGGTCAGCGTACGACTATGAGCACGGTTGAGGATGTTCTTGGGCATGGCTGATGGACCTCTTCGATAGCGCGGAGGCCGCTCCTGCGTCCGCCGGGGGAATCGGCTCCTCCCGCACGAACGCCGCGGTGCGAATCCGCGGCGCTGAGCGACGAGGCAATTCTTAGCGGGCGCAAAATGCCCAGGCAAAGGTGCGACATACGATGCTGGTTAGTGGATCAGGGAAGGGCAAAATAGGACAGACGGGACCGTCGATCCCGTTCATGCGGCCGACTGCCTCTCCTATGCGCCTTCGTACGTGATGTAGGCCCTATGCGCGGGCTCACATGGAATATCAGTCGGTCTCACATTGAGTTGCCATCGCAACGCCCAGCGTGAGGGCCCTCCTCCCCAGGTAGGAGACGGCCGCCGCCGGACTCGTCCCCGAGGCAGAGCCCGGCCCGGCATCCCTCCCCCCGCACCCGTACGCGCGCGCGTACGGACGTACGCCGCCCACGGCCCGCCGCCCCGGCTCCGCCACCCGCCCTAGGTCCAGCGGACCAGGCCCCGCCGTCACCGGCCCGATCCGCGCTGTCGTACCCCGCCGGTACCGTGAGGACATGAGTCAAGGCCCCCGGTCCGGCCTCGCCGCGGTGAGTTCCGCGCTGCTGGCCATGAGCAGACACCTGGAGGTGCGCGACGTCCTCAAGACGATCGTCGCCTCCGCCCGCGAACTGCTCGACGCCCGGTACGCCGCCCTCGGCGTCCCCGACGACCACGGCGGCTTCGCCCAGTTCGTCGTGGACGGCGTCAGCGAGGAGCAGTGGCGCGCCATCGGCCCGCTCCCGCGCCAGCACGGCATCCTCGCCGCGATGCTGCACGAGGCGAAGGCCGAGCGCCTCGCCGACGTGCGCAAGGACCCCCGCTTCGAGGGCTGGCCGGACGCCCACCCCGACCTGGCCGACTTCCTCGGCCTGCCGATCAGGGACGGCGAGGAGGTCATCGGGGCGCTCTTCCTCGCGAACAAGCGCTGCCCCAAACCGGAGGGAAGCTGCGGCTTCACCCAGGACGACGAGGAGCTGCTCTCCATCCTCGCCCAGCACGCCGCCATCGCCCTCACCAACGCCCGGCTCTACGAGCGCAGCCGCGAACTGACCATCGCCGAGGAACGCTCCCGCCTCGCCCACGAACTGCACGACGCGGTCAGCCAGAAGCTGTTCTCGCTGCGCCTGACCGCCCAGGCCGCGGCGGCGCTCGTCGACCGCGACCCCGCCCGCGCCAAGGGCGAACTGCACCAGGTGGCCGCGCTCGCCGCCGAAGCCGCCGACGAACTGCGCGCCGCCGTCGTGGAGTTGCGGCCCGCCGCGCTGGAGGAGGACGGCCTGGTCGCCACCCTGCGCACCCAGATACAGGTCCTCGACCGCGCCCACACCGCCCGCGTCACCTTCACCGGAGCCGGCCTGCGCGCCCTGCCCGCGGCCCAGGAGGAGGCCATGCTCCGGGTCGCCCAGGAGGCCCTGCACAACGCCCTGCGGCACTCCGGGGCCGCGCACGTCGACGTGAGCGTGGAGCGGAGCGGCTGCGGCGCCGTCCTGCGCGTCACCGACGACGGCAGCGGCTTCGACCCCACGGCGGTCCGCCGCGCCGGACGCCACCTCGGCCTGGTCTCCATGCGGGACCGGGCCGGCGGGGTCGGCGGCTCGCTGACCGTGGAATCGGCGCCCGGCAAGGGCACCACGATCGAGATGGAGGTCCCCGGTGGGTGAACCGATCAAGGTGCTGCTGGTCGACGACCACCAGGTCGTCCGCCGGGGCCTGCGCACCTTCCTGGAGGTGCAGGACGACATAGAGGTCGTCGGCGAGGCCGCCGACGGCGCCGAGGGAGTCGCCCGCGCCGAGGAACTGCGGCCCGACATCGTCCTCATGGACGTCAAGATGCCGGGCCTGGACGGCATCGACGCGCTGCGCAGACTGCGCGAACTCGGCAACCCCGCGCGCGTGCTGATCGTCACCAGCTTCACCGAGCAGCGCACGGTCGTCCCGGCCCTGCGCGCGGGCGCCGCCGGATACGTCTACAAGGACGTGGACCCCGACGCCCTCGCCGGCGCCATCCGCTCCGTGCACGCCGGACACGTCCTGCTCCAGCCGGAGGTCGCCGACGCCCTGCTGGCCCGGGAGGAGGCGGGCGGCGGACAGGGCAGGGGAGGCTCGCTCACGGAGCGAGAGCGCGAGGTGCTCGGCCTGATCGCGGACGGCCGCTCCAACCGGGAGATAGCCCGCGCCCTCGTGCTGTCCGAGAAGACCGTGAAGACGCACGTCTCCAACATCCTGATGAAGCTCGACCTCGCCGACCGCACCCAGGCCGCGCTGTGGGCGGTACGCCACGGCGTGGCCGGCTGAACCGCGCCGGCCGTCACGGACCGGGCTGAGATTCATACCGTCGTGGGAATGTCACCCGGACGGCGCATCACCCGGTGATCTACGCCGTTCTCCAGTGCGTGCCGCGGTGATCGCCGCGGGGAACACCCAGGAGGGGTAGACAGTGAAGAACCTGAAGAAGGCAGCGGCCGTGACGATGGTGGCGGGTGGCCTGGTGGCCGCCGGTGCGGGCCTCGCCTCCGCCCACGGTGGCGCCGACGCCGCCGGCCGGGCCGCCGGGTCCCCGGGCGCCGTCTCGGGCAACGTCGTCCAGGTGCCGGTGCACGTCCCGGTGAACGCGGTCGGCAACAGCGTGAACGTCATCGGCGTGCTGAACCCGGCCTTCGGCAACCTCGGCCTCAACCACTGAGCCAGGCCGGACAGCGACCCCAGGCCTCCCGGCCCCACCGGGAGGCCTTGCCGCACCCCCGGACCCCGAGCCGGGCACCGGGCGCCCCCCGCCCCGGCGAGCGGCCACCCCGCCCACCGCCTCCTCGCAGACCACCCCGAAGGCAACGCGCCCGCCCCTCCGCAGCGCCACCACCGCCCACTCACCGCACCCCCGCGCCCACCCCCCTCCGCAGCCACGACCCAACGGCCGCCCCCCGCGCTCCGCGCGCCCACCCCTCTCCGCAGCCACGACCCAACGGCCGCCCCCCGCGCTCCGCGCGCCGGTTCGTCCGCAGCCGCGTCCAGGCAGCCGCTCACCGTGCTCGGCCCTTCCGCCTTCCCGCAACCGCGCCCGGCAGCCAGTTACCGTGCTCCCCGCGCCGGTACCTCCGCAGCCGCGGACCGGCGGCCGCTCACCGTGCCCCGCGCTCCCGTTCCTCCACATACGCGTTGTACGCCGCCACCTGCGCCCGTCGTGCCGTCCGTTCCACCGGTCGGAGTGCCTCGGCGCGCGCCCGCATCTCGGCGGAGCTGACAGCACCGCCGTGCCCGTTGCCGTACGCCAGCGACACCAGCAGGCCCACCCGCTGCGCCAGCTCCAGCACCCGCACCGCACGCGGCGGATAGCCCGGCGCCAGCACCTCCCGGCCCCGTTCGGCCCGCGCCCGGTACGCGTCGATCGCCGCCTCCGCCACCGGCCCCGACCCGGCGACGTCCAGCTTCGACAGCACCTCGGTCGCCTCCCGCAGCGCCTCCGCCAGCTCCCGCTCGGCCTCACCGAGCGACGGCACGTCGGCCGGCGGCGCCTCGCGCACCGGCAGCACCCGCCAGACCACCTCGGCGTGCACATCGCCCTCGGGCCCGACCTCGTACACCTCCGGCACCAGCCCGAACGCGGCGCCGTGACACACCACCGCCTCCTCGGCCTGAAGCGCCCGCGCGTTGAACTCCGGCGGACCGCTCAGCCCCAGCGGATGACCCGGCGCCGGCAGCGCCACCCGCAGCCCGGACACCCCCAGCGCGCGCAGCCGCCCCAGCGCGAGCGTCAGCCCGACCGGCGCCGGCTCACCGGGCAGCCCCTCCACCCGGTGCACCGTGTCCTCGCCCACGATGGCGAGGGCGGCGTCGTCCGGAGAGACAAGTCCGGCCAAAAGTGCGTTTCCCCAAGCGGCGAGGCGTCCTGAACGCGGTTCCGAGAGCATGCCCCCACCCTAAGGACCGGACCGATGGAATGGAGCGGGGCACTCGTGGCGTAGATTTCATAAGGGCTGCGCCCACCGGCGCGAGACCCCAGTCACAGGCGTACGCGACAGCCGAGACCGGCCACACTGCAAGGGGAGACAACGCGCTCATGAGCGATGTTCTGGAGCTTCAGGACGTATCCGTGGTCCGCGAGGGCCGGGCTCTGGTGGACCAGGTCTCCTGGTCGGTGAAGGAGGGCGAGCGCTGGGTCATCCTCGGTCCCAACGGCGCCGGCAAGACCACCCTCCTGAACGTCGCCTCCAGCTACCTCTACCCCAGCAAGGGCACCGCCACCGTCCTCGGCGAGACCCTCGGCAAGCCCGGCACCGACGTCTTCGAACTGCGCCCCCGCATCGGCATGGCCGGCATGGCCATGGCCGACAAGCTCCCCAAGCGCCAGACCGTCCTGCAGACCGTCCTCACCGCCGCCTACGGCATGACCGCCGGCTGGCAGGAAGAGTACGAGGACGTCGACGAGCAGCGCGCCCGCGCCTTCCTCGACCGCCTGGGCATGAGCGACTACCTGGACCGCAGGTTCGGCACCCTCTCCGAGGGCGAGCGCAAGCGCACCCTGATCGCCCGCGCCCTGATGACCGACCCCGAGCTGCTCCTGCTGGACGAGCCCGCCGCCGGCCTCGACCTCGGTGGGCGCGAGGACCTGGTGCGCCGCCTCGGCCGGCTGGCCCGCGACCCCATCGCCCCCTCGATGATCATGGTCACCCACCACGTCGAGGAGATCGCCCCCGGCTTCACCCACGTCCTCATGATCCGCCAGGGCAAGGTCCTCGCCGCCGGCCCCGTCGAGCTGGAACTGACCTCCCGCAACCTCTCCCTGTGCTTCGGCCTCCCGCTCGTCGTGGAGCAGGTCGGCGACCGCTGGACCGCCCAGGGTCTGCCCCTGTCCTGACCCCGCCGCTCCCCCCTGCGCGCCCTGTCCGCCGCCCGACCGCGGCCCTACCATGACCATGTGGACATCGACGCATGGGTATGGTGGCTCGTCGGCGCGGCGGCGCTCGGGATTCCGCTCGTGGTCACCGCCATGCCGGAGTTCGGCATGCTCGCGGTGGGCGCCGTCGCGGCGGCGGTCGTCTCCGCCTTCGGCTTCGACGCCGTCATCCAGGTCCTCGCGTTCGTCGTCGTCTCCGTCGCCCTCATCGCCGTCGTCCGGCCCATCGCCGCCCGGCACAGCACACAGCGACCCCGACTCGCCACCGGTGTCGAGGCGTTGAAGGGCAGGCAGGCCGTCGTCCTGGAACGGGTCGACGGGTCCGGCGGCCGGATCAAGCTCGCCGGAGAGATCTGGTCGGCCCGCGCCCTCGACACCGGCCGGACCTACGAGGTGGGCCAGGAGGTGGACGTCGTGGACATCGAAGGGGCCACCGCGATCGTTCTGTGAGGACAACTCACGGGGAACGGCACACGAGTTGCGCGACGGTCTGACAGACTCGACCAGCAAGATCCTCAACAGACATGAGATCTGCCGAAGGCGCCGAGGCGGAGAAGGGTACGGGGAGCGACGATGGAACCGGTCATCATCGTCCTGATCATCCTGGTGGTGTTGGTCTTCATCGCCCTGATCAAGACGATCCAAGTCATCCCACAGGCCAGCGCCGCCATCGTCGAGCGCTTCGGCCGCTACACACGGACGCTGAACGCGGGCCTCAACATCGTCGTCCCGTTCATCGACACCATCCGCAACCGCATCGACCTGCGGGAACAAGTCGTACCGTTCCCTCCGCAGCCGGTGATCACCCAGGACAACCTGGTCGTGAACATCGACACGGTCATCTACTACCAGGTCACCGACGCACGGGCCGCCACCTACGAGGTCGCCAGCTACATCCAGGCGATCGAGCAGCTCACCGTCACCACCCTGCGCAACATCATCGGTGGCATGGACCTCGAACGGACCCTGACCTCCCGCGAGGAGATCAACGCCGCCCTGCGCGGCGTCCTGGACGAGGCCACCGGCAAGTGGGGCATCCGCGTCAACCGCGTGGAGCTGAAGGCCATCGAACCGCCCACCTCCATCCAGGACTCGATGGAGAAGCAGATGCGCGCCGACCGCGACAAGCGCGCCGCGATCCTCCAGGCCGAAGGTGTCCGGCAGTCGGAGATCCTGCGCGCGGAGGGCGAGAAGCAGTCCCAGATCCTGCGCGCCGAAGGTGAGGCCAAGGCCGCCGCCCTGCGCGCCGAGGGCGAGGCCCAGGCCGTCCGCACGGTCTTCGAGGCCATCCACGCCGGCGACCCGGACCAGAAGCTGCTCTCCTACCAGTACCTCCAGATGCTCCCCAAGATCGCCGAGGGCGACGCCAACAAGCTCTGGATCGTGCCCAGCGAGATCGGCGACGCCCTCAAGGGCCTCTCCGGAGCCATGGGCAACTTCGGCCCCCTGGCCGGCGGTTCGGGCAACAACGGCAACAACGGCAACAACGGCGGCACGGAACGCCGGGAGAAGCCCTCGATCGACTGAGCTCCGTCCACCCCGCGCCCCCGCGAGGGGCGCGGGGAACCGCGCGGCCCACCACGCGCATCCCGCAGCCGCCGACGGGCGGCACCCGGCATACGCCTAGGCCGCGTCCGTGGCGAGCCACTCGGGAAGCGCGGCGAGTTCCTCCCGCCCCAGAGCCAAGAGCATCGCGTCCGCCGGCGTGGGTTCGAACGGCTGCCGCAGCAGCGTCATCCCGGCCTCCTCCGGAGTCCGGTTCGCCTTGCGGTGGTTGTCCTCCGCGCACGCGGCGACCGTGTTCAGCCACGTGTCCTGCCCACCTTGCGCCCGCGGCACCACATGGTCCACGGTCGTGGCCCGCCGCCCGCAGTACGCGCACCGGTGCCGGTCCCGGACCAGCACCCCCCGCCGCGACCACGGGGCTTGTCTTCGGAACGGCACCCGTACATACCGGCACAGCCGGATCACCCGGGGCGCGGGGATGTCAACATCCGCACCGCGCATACGCAGTTCGGGGTGGGCCTGTTCGACCACGGCCTTGTCCTGGAGCACCAGGACCACGGCTCGGTTCAGGGACACCGTCGACAGCGGCTCGAAACTCGCGTTCAGGACCAACGTGTCACGCATCCAGCCCACCTCCCGTGTGCGCCTGCCCACCCCCCGGCGGGCTTGGATCAACTCTGGACGGGCACGCCGAGATGGACAACGCAATAAAAAATGCCCGCCTCCGATCACTTCCAAGACCGGAGGCGGGCAAACGTTCAGTGAACGCTGGACTGGATCGCGGCGCCGCGCTCAGCCCTGCGCGGGGTTCTCGTACTCACCGATCAGCTGGGCGCGCGCGAGCGTGTGGAACCGCAGGTTGAAGCCGACGACGGCCGGCGAGGCGTCCGCGTCCGGACCCAGCTTCTCCTGGTCCACCGCGTACACCGTGAAGACGTACCGGTGCGGGCCGTCCCCGGGCGGCGGAGCGGCACCGCCGAAGTCCTTCGTCCCGTAGTCGTTCCGCGCGTGCACGGCACCCTCGGGCAGCCCCTCGAACTTGCCGCCGCCCGCACCCGCCGGCAGCTCGGTCACCGAGGCCGGGATGTCGAACAGGACCCAGTGCCAGAACCCGCTGCCGGTCGGCGCGTCCGGGTCGTAGCACGTCACGGCGAAGCTCTTGGTCTCCGGCGGAAAGCCCTCCCAGCGCAACTGCGGTGAGGTGTTGCCCTCCGCGTACACCTGGGCGCTGCCCAGCGTGGCACCCTCCTGCACGTCCTCGCTCGTCACCGTGAACGACGGCACGGGCGGATGGAAGTCATGGGGGAGCGGCCGCCGCTTGAGCTCGGTCACCTCGGTACCTCCTGATCGATGATCTGGAACCAGCAGCTTCGAGCCTAGAACCAGTTGCGCTTGCTGCCGACCTCGGACAGCCACTGGTTGAGGTAAGCCGCCCAGTCGGTCCCCTGCCAGTCGTTCAGCCCCACCTGGAAGGACCGGTAGGTGTCCGAGCCCTCGCTGAACAGACCCGGCTTCTTGTCCATCTCCAGCACGACGTCCATCGCGTGCTCGTCCGCCACGAAGCTCAGCTCCACCTGGTTCAGGCCCCGGTACTGCGCCGGCGGGAGGAACTCGATCTCCTGGTAGAACGGCAGCTTCTGCCGCGTACCCCGGATGTGGCCGCGCTCCATGTCCGCGTTCTTGAAACGGAAGCCCAGCTGGAGGAAGGCGTCCAGGACGGCCTTCTGCGCCGGCAGCGGGTGCACGTTGATCGGGTCCAGGTCGCCGGAGTCCACGGCCCGCGCGATCGCCAACTCGGTGGTCACCCCGATGTGCATCCCGTGCAGGGCCTGCCCGTCGATCATGGTGATGGGCGTCTCCCAGGGGATCTCCAGCCCGAACGGCACCGCGTGCACGGCACCCGCCTGGAGCTCGAAGGCACCGCCGAGCCGCACCTTCGTGAACTCGATGTCCTGCTTGTACTCCTGGTCGCCGCTCTCCACCTCGACCTTGGCCTGGAGACCGACGGACAGCCCCTCGATGGTCTGGTTCACGGACCCGCCCTGGATCCGCACCTCACCCTGGACGACACCGCCCGGCACCACGTTGACCTCGGTCAGCACCGTCTCGACCGACGCACCGCCGGCCCCGAGGCTCGCGAGCAGCTTCTTGAACGCCATGGCACTCCCTTAACGAATGAACCCTCGACCGGTACGAACGCGATCCGCCGGTGACCGGTTCCGCCGGCCCGGCCCGCCCTCTGGACTACCCTCGGAGGGCATGATCGCGCTCCCGGACCGTACGCCACTGCCCCGTACCTTCTTCGACCGCCCGGTCCTGGAGGTCGCCCCGGACCTCCTCGGCCGCATCCTGATCCGGAGCACACCTGACGGCCCGATCGCCCTCCGCCTCACCGAGGTGGAGGCCTACGACGGCCAGAACGACCCCGGCTCGCACGCCTACCGCGGCCGCACCGCCCGCAACGCGGTGATGTTCGGCCCGCCCGGACACGTCTACGTCTACTTCACCTACGGCATGTGGCACTGCATGAACCTGGTCTGCGGACCCGAGGGCCGGGCGAGCGCCGTGCTGCTGCGCGCCGGTGAGGTGGTGGAAGGCGCCGAGCTGGCCCGCAAGCGACGCCTTTCGGCCCGGAACGACAAGGAACTCGCCAAAGGGCCCGCCCGGCTGGCCACCGCCCTGGGGATCGACCGGGCCCTGGACGGCACGGACGCGTGTGCCCCGGACGAGACCCCGCTGCGGATATTGACGGGCACCCCGATCCCCTCCGACCAGGTACGCAGCGGTCCCCGTACCGGTGTCGCCGGCGAGGGCGGCGACGGCGACCTCCACCCCTGGCGCTACTGGGTGGCGGACGACCCCACCGTCAGCCCCTACCGGGCCCATGTGCCGAGGCGCCGCCGAGGTTGACGCGGCCGGTCGAAGTGCGTAACGTATTCCGAGCCGCTGAACCGGGTACGGCGATCGCCTGCAGCCGGAGCGGACAACCCACTACCTAGCTCAACCCCCGCTGCGGGGTCGTTTCCGGCGCGCCCGCGCGTCCGAATTCGAACCCGCGGGACTCGATTATGAGTCCCGGCGGGAATCGGCTAACGTAGTGAATGTCGAAAGGGCAGACGGCGAAAGCCGAAAACCCGGAGACAAATCCCGCCGACCGGGAATCGGAACCGAAAGGATCTGATAGAGTCGGAACCGCCGGAAAGGGAAACGCGAGAGCGGAAACCTGGAAAGCGCCGAGGAAATCGGATCGAGAAAAGATCTGATAGAGTCGGAAACGCAAGACC